>JAILFY010000086.1 GCA_024697285.1 Bacteroidaceae bacterium | reverse complement strand
TAATCCTGTAAGAAAAATGAAAAGAAACGTTATCTTAATCCTATTCTGTTTGCTGTCAGGCTTTGTCGGCAATGTGCAAGCCCAGCAACCAGAACTCCAGGCAAGATCGGTCATGGTGTCCCCCTCCGTTCCTTTCTTTGTTCCCCACTGGTTCGTGCATGCCCAGGCTGGTGGTTCCTATGATTTGGGCGAGGCCCAGTTTGGTGACCTGCTTTCTCCTTCCCTGCAGTTCTCCATCGGTTATCACTACAATCCTTGGTTGGCCACCCGCCTTTCGGTGAGCGGAATATGGGCTCGCAACAGGTATGCCTATCCTTTGCATAAGTACGAATGGAATTTCGTGCAGCCGTCCTTCGATGCCGTTGTGGATCTCACCTCCCTTCTGGCCGGTTGGCAACCCGAACGCCTCATCGACATCTATGCCTTTGCGGGTCTCGGTGTGGCCTATGCGTTCAACAACGACGATGCGGTGGCTGCCGACCAATATTTCGGTGTGGACTTCCAGAAGTTGTGGAAGGACTATCGCTGGAACCCAGTGCTTCGTGGCGGTCTGGGTGCTCGCGTCCATCTTACGGATATGATAGCTCTCACAGCCGAAGTCAATGCCAATATGTTGCCGGACCATTTCAACTCCAAGCGTGGCAAGCATGACAACCGCGACTGGCACTTCAATGGTTTGCTCGGTCTCTCCTTCACGCTAGGTCGCAGCCATGGCGCCACGGAGCCCATCTATCAGCAGGAAACCGCACCTCTGAACCAGGCACCCTCCACTCGTGCAGCCTTCGTGGACGTTCCCGTGGACAAGCTATCCTTCAACACCAACATCTACTTCCTCATCAATCAGAGCATTATCCGCGATTGCGAAATAGGCAAGCTGACGCGTCTTATCAGCTACTTGAATGAGCACCCGCGTGCCTTTATTCGCCTCTCGGGCTATGCCGACAAGGAGACCGGTAATCCCACGATCAATATGCGTCTGTCCAGAGAGCGCGCCCAGGTGGTCTCCAACTACCTCATCAGCGCAGGCATCGAAGAATGGCGTATCCGCCGTTTCGCCAAGGGCGACACCGTACAGCCCTTCGACATCCCCGAGGATAACCGCGTGTGCATCTGCTTCGTCTATGACCCCGATGACCCCAAGTATGCAACCGACTATAACCAATAAACAAACATAATAACACATCATAATCATGAGAACTATTCAAAACCTATTCTTGTCGGCCCTCGTGTTGATGGCTGGCTCCCTCACTTCCTGCACCGACTATCAGGACGAGATTGATGCTTTGGATAAGCGTGTGACTATTCTGGAGGAATTGGTCAACAAGACGAATCAGAATATCGACGCTCTGCAGACCATCGCAGAAGCTGCTGCCCAAGGCTGGATTATCAAAGGCATGGCCGAACTGCCCGCCAGCGGCACCGATGCTGGTGGCTATATCATCAACTTCACCAAGATTGATACCACTACCGGAGAGTTCTCCACAGCCCCCGAGGACAACAAAACAGTGACTATCTACAATGGTATCAATGGCGACGACGGCACCGATGGCGAGGACGCCGCCGCACCTGTCATCAACATCAAACTCGATCCCACCGACGGCAACTACTACTGGACCGTGGACGGCGTGTGGCTCACCACACCCGACGGCGAGAAGGTGCGCGCCAACGGTAAGGACGGCGAGGACGGCGAGGACGGCAAGTCCACAGCTCCTATTCTCGACATCAACGACAACGGCGAGTGGATTATCTCCTACGACAGCGGTAAGAGCTGGAGTATCATGACCGATGAGGACGGAAACCCGCAAAAAGCCACTGGTAAGGACGGCTCCAATGGTAAGAACGGACAAGACGCCAAGATCATCATCCGCTCCGTGAACATCAAGGTTGATGTCGATGGCAACCGCTACATCGTGCTCGAGATTGTGGGAGCTGGTGGCAATGGCGAGGACGTCTCCGTCTCTATCCCCCTGAAGGAGACCTCCTCCGAGAGCAACTGATGCGCATCAAGTGCCCCTCGGAACCCTTGCCGGGGGCAACTGATGAATAAGTAACGAAGTAAAATATCTAATGACTCAATGAAGCTATGAAGTATAAAGGCATTTTAGCATTCATGATAGCAGTAGCCACCTATTGCTTCGTGTCTTGCGACAAATATTCCGATGACCTGCAGGGCTTAGGTAAACGTGTGGAGGCGCTGGAAGACAGTTGCCTGGATTTCACCGATCGCATGGAAACGATCACAAGCCTGCTGGAAGCCGTAGAGGCCAATGGCATCATTTCCGATATCCAATATAATGCCGACGGCAGCTGCACCCTCTATTTCACCGATGACCGCGAACCCATCACCTTCGTTTGCGGCACCGACGGCACCGATGGTGTCGATGGCGAGGACGGCAAGTCCGCTGGCGAGATACTTGGAGTGAAGCAGGCCGCCAACGGCAAATACTATTGGACCTTCAACGGCACCTGGCTGTTGGACGAGGATGGTAATATGGTTCCGGCCGAACCCACCGACGGCGAAGATGGTACCGATGGCAAGGACGCTGATCCTGCCGCGGGTGAGATTGTGCTGCCGCAGATACGCATCAACATCTACGGCATCTGGGAAATTTCCAACGACGGCGGCAAAACATGGTCCAGTACCGGCGTTTCGGCAGATGGCAAGAGCGGTAGCAACGGACAAGATGGTGCAGAAGATCCCGTCGTGAAGTCCGCCACCGTGACTAATACCGAAGTGATCTTGATTGTTTATCTGAACAACAAGGTGGTCACGCTCATCATTCCAAGGGCATAAGATCAGGAATCATGAAAGCCCCCCGCCCCTTGTGAGGTAGGGAGTGGTTACCTTAGTCCTCCTGTAAGTTAAGGGTGCACACGTACAACGAAAAGGCTGTACGTATGCACCCTTTTTCTTGCAGCAGGCTCCCCCCCCGCTGGCTCCCCCCCCCCCAAAAAAAAGACCACCCCCAATGGCGCCCTCCCCGCCCTCCTTGTGAGGTAGGGAGTGGTTACCTGAGTCCTCCCGGGTGTGAAGGGTGTACACGTACAGCCTTTCTGCTGTTCGGGCTGGCACGGGGGCTTGCCCTTACTGAGGCAGAAAACGCTAGCCCCTACTTAGATGCATACAAAGGGTGTTCACCTGCGCTGTTTTTACCCACGGGAGATCTCAGGTGACCACACACTCCATCGCAGGGAGGGCGTGGGATGGGTCTCCCCATACTTCCTCTCCATATTCCCTCCCCTTAGCCACTTTTTATGTCTGTTTCTTCTTCCATTCTGTTTTAAAAGTCGGATAAAATATTCCTAATACAGAAAAAATCTGTAATTTTGCGCGCGAATTGCGTTAATAGTCAGTAAAAAAGGACATTCAGTGTCTGCTATTTGCGTCTTCGGGCCGAGATGGTGTGCGCTAATTCGCACACATCTATGGCGCACCTCCATCGAGGACATCAACGCTTCACAGATAACATTCAACATTATCTATTCATATACAATAATTACAAACAACAAACGATGAAAAATTCAAACGTAAAACCTGCAGAAGGTAAGTTGGGAATCATGGTTGTCGGCAATGGTGCCGTGGCCACAACATTTATGACGGGTGTCCTCATGGCCCGTCGCGGCCTTGCCAAGCCCATTGGTTCTATGACCCAATATGATAAGGTACGCGTAGGCCGTGGTGCCGACAAGAAATACCTCCATTATTCCGATATCGTTCCCCTCGCCAACCTCAACGACATCGTGTTCGGTTGCTGGGACGTCTATCCCCAGAACGCCTACCAGAGCGCAGTCTATGCCGAGGTGCTGAAGCGCGAGGACATTGAGCCGGTGCGCGAGGAGCTCGAGAAGATCGTGCCCATGCCCGCCGCCTTCGACAAGAACTACGCCAAGCGTCTCGATGGCGACAACGTCAAGCAGTGCAGCAATCGCTGGGATATGATGGAACAGTTGCGTCAGGACATCCGCAACTTCAAGTCCGCCCAGCAGTGCGACCGCGTTGTTGTCCTCTGGGCCGCCTCCACGGAGATCTACGTCCCCGTTGACGAGCAGGTACACTACCATCTCTCAGACCTTGAGGCTGCTATGAAGGCCGACGACCGCGAGCACGTGGCCCCCTCCATGTGCTATGCCTACGCCGCTCTCGTCGAAGGCTGTCCGTTCGTGATGGGCGCTCCGAACACGACGGTGGACATCCCCGCCATGTGGGAGCTGGCCGAGAAGACTCAGATGCCCATTGCCGGCAAGGACTTCAAGACCGGTCAGACTCTCGTCAAGAGCGGTTTCGCCCCCATCATCGGCACCCGTTGCCTGGGCCTCGAAGGCTGGTTCTCCACGAACATCCTGGGCAATCGCGACGGTCTGGTGCTCGACGAGCCTCAGAACTTCCGCACTAAGGAGGTGTCCAAACTCTCCACGCTGGAGACCATCCTCAAGGCCGACGAGCAGCCCGAGCTCTACAGCGACTACTACCACAAGGTGCGCATTAACTACTATCCCCCTCGCAACGACAATAAGGAGTCCTGGGACAACATCGACATCCGTGGCTGGATGGGTTATCCCATGCAGATCAAGATCAACTTCCTCTGCCGCGACTCCATCCTCGCTGCTCCCGTGTGCCTCGACCTCTGCCTGCTCATCGACCTGGCCCAGCGTGCCGGTCGCTGCGGCACCCAGCGTTTCCTCTCCTTCTTCCTCAAGTCGCCCATGCATGACTATACCCGTGGCGAGGAGGCCGTTAACCACCTCTATCGTCAGCACACGATGCTTAAAAATGCCATCCGCGAGATGGGCGGTTACGAGGCAGATGAAGAAATCGATTAAGTATTATTGCTCCCTTATTGCTCTGTTGCTGTGTTTGCCCCTGGGCGCACAGCAACAGCTTTCTGGTATCATTCTGGATGCCGAGACGGGCGACAGCATCCCCTACGCCAACGTGGAGTACAAGGGCCATAACAAGCATGTGCTCAGCGATGACAATGGTTTCTTCTCCATCGCTCGCCGCGCCGGTTGGAACCTCACCATCAGCGCCATGGGCTACAAGCCCCGCATCCTTCCCATCAGCGCCAAGACGCGCGACCGCCTCCGCGTGGAGCTGAAGCCCGACAGAAAACAGCTCGCCGAGGTCACCGTGAAAGCCAAGCGCATCAAGTACAGCCGCAAGGACAACCCCGCCGTGGAACTCATGCGCAAGGTCGTTGCCGCCAAGAAGCAGACCGACCTCAAGACCCACGACTATTATCAGTATAACAAATACGAGAAGCTCACCCTGGCGCTGAACGACCTCACGCCCGAGCAGCTGGAGAAGAAACCCTTCGCCAACAGAGACTGGCTCCTGGAACAGGTGGAGACCTGTCCCTACAACGACCGTCTGATACTTCCTATCAGCGTCGATGAGACCGTGGCCAAGCACATCTATCGCAAGGACCCCCGCTCCGAGAAGACCATCATCACCGGTCAGCAGTCCACCGGCATCAGCGACCTCTTCGAGACCGGCGACATCATGACCATCGCCCTGAAGGACGTCTTCACAGACGTGAACCTCTACGACGACCAGATCCGTCTGCTTCAGTATCCCTTCACCTCGCCCATCGGCAAGGACGCCGTGGCTTTCTATCGCTACTTCATCGTGGATACCCTGCAAGTGGAGCAGGACTCCTGCATCCATCTGCGTTTCCAGCCCAATAACCTCCAAGACTTCGGTTTCTCCGGCGAGCTCTTCATCCTCAAAGACTCCTCCTACCACGTCCGTCGCTGCCTGCTCACTTTGCCCCACAAGAGCGACGTCAACTTCGTGGAGAACCTGCGTGTGGAGCAGGAGTTCAGTCAGCTGCCCAACGGCGAGTGGGTGCTCACGAAGGACGACATGATCACCGAGATGCAGTTCTCCAAGTTCCTGAAGAAAGCCATCGTCATCCGCAACACGCGCCTCACCGACTACGCCTTCGACACCCTCCCCAAGAGCCTCTTCAAGGGCAAGCGGCCCGAGGTGAAAGAAGCCAACGCCCTGATGCAGGACAAGGACTTCTGGTCCCACTACCGGCAGGTGGAGCTCACCAAGAGCGAGGGTCAGATGGACAAGTTCCTTACCCATATCCAGGACATCAAAGGCTTCTCCTACCTCATGTTCGGCCTCAAGGCCCTCGTGGAGAACTTCGTGGAAACCAGCAAGCCCAGTAAGGTGGATATAGGCCCTGTGAACACCATCCTCACCCGCAACTTCATCGACGGCTGGCGCGCTCGTGCCAGCGCCCAGACCACTGCCAACTTCCACAAGCACCTCTTCCTCAAGGGCTACTACGCCCACGGCTTCGACAGCCACAAGAACTACTACAACGCCGAAGTCACCTGGTCGCTGAACCCCAAGGACTACCTGCCTCGCGAGTTCCCCAAACGCACCTTCACCTTCCAGAGCACCTACGATGTCTGTTCGCCCATAGACAAGTTCGTGCCCACCGACAAGGACAATATGTTCGTGGCCTTCAAGTGGGCCACGGTGGACAAGATGCTCTTCTACAACCGCCAGCAACTGACCTTCGAGTACGAGCAGGACTGGGCCTGGAAGACCACCCTCTGGCTGAAGACCGAGAGCAACGAGTCCTGTGGCGCCATGCACTATCTCCCCCTGTCCTCTGCGGAGATCCCCTCTATCCGCACCTCCGAGCTCCATGCCGAGGTGCGCTATGCCCCCGGCGAGACCTATGTCAACACCAAGCAGCGCCGCCTGACCATCAACCTCGATGCCCCCACCATCACCTTGGGCCACACTACTGGCGTCAAGGGCTTCCTCGGCGGCGACTACGACTACAACCTCACGGAGTTGCGCATCTACAAGCGTTTCTGGATGAATTCCTGGGGCAAGATCGACTGCTACCTCAAGGGCGGCATCCAATGGAACCAAGTACCCTATCCGCTACTCTGCATGCCCGCTGCCAACCTCTCCTATCTGATGGAGGACGAGACCTTCAACCTCATCAACAACATGGAGTTCCTCAACGACCGCTATGCCTCGCTGATGCTCTCGTGGGACCTCAATGGGAAGCTCTTCAACCGCCTGCCCCTCATCCGCCATCTGAAGTGGCGCGAGTTCATAGGCATCAACCTCCTCTGGGGCTCGCTCACCGACAAGAACAATCCCTTCCTGGCCTCCAACGCCGGCGACCCCGTGTTGATGCAGTTCCCCGTGGGTTGCCACATCATGGACTCCCATCGCCCCTACGCCGAGGCCGTTCTTGGCGTCCACAACATCCTCAAAATCCTCCACGTGGAATATGTCCGCCGCCTCAACTACCTCGACCTGCCTACCAGCCAGAAGTGGGGCCTGCGGTTCACCTTCCGAATGAGTTTCTGACATAATACCCCTTCAACCAATCCCCCCTACCAATCCATCGACATGAACGAAGAAGTATTGAAAACGTACAAGTCCAACGACACCGAGGAATGGCTCGACCGCGTCTTCACGCGTCCCATAGGCTACCTCTGGGCCCGTTTCTTCCAGCGCCTGGGCGTGCATCCCAATGTGGTCACCGTCCTCTCCATCCTCATCGGCATCTCGTCGGCCTATTTCTTCGCCCACGGTTCCTTCCGCACTGAGGGCGCCCTTGGCCTCCTATATAATATAATAGGTGTGCTGCTGATGATGTGGGCCAATTTCTACGACAGCGCCGACGGCCAGTTGGCGCGCATGACCAACCAGAAGACGCAGCTGGGCCGCATCCTCGATGGCGCCGCCAGCATCATCATCTTCATTCCCGTCTATGCCACCATCATCTGGCGCTTCTGGCAGTACCACACCCTTGAGTTCCAGTGGCTGGGCCTTCCCGACACCACCACCAATGCCCTCATCTGCACCTTCGTCGTCTTCCTCATGGCCGCCTACTCCGGCCTCGTCTGCCACTCCGGTCAGTGCCGCATGGCCGACTACTACCGCCAGATCCACCTCTATTTCCTGCAGGGCGATGCCGGTAGCGAGCTCCATACCTCCGCCCAGGCGAAGCAGCGCTTCGTCAGCCTCTCGTGGCGCCGCCAGCCGTTGGAGAAATTCTTCCAGATGACCTACGTCAACTACACCCGCCAGCAGGAGCGGAAGACCCCCGCCTGCCAGCTGCTGCTCGGTCGCGTGCGCAGCCAGTATGGCGGCGTGGCCGGCGTGCCCCAGTCCTTCCGCGACGAGTTCCGCCGTGGCTCCCTGCCCCTGATGCCCTACACGAATATCCTCACCTTCAACACCCGCGCCATCGCCCTCTACACCTGCTGCCTGCTGGACCTCCCGTGGCTCTTCTTCGTCTTCGAGATCGTTGTCCTCTCGGCACTCTGCAAGCACATGCGCCATCGCCACGAACACCTCTGTCGCCAACTCGCCCCACGCCTATGAAATTCGCTATCATCGCCGCCGGAGAGGGCTCTCGCCTCATGCAGGAAGGCATCTCCGTTCCCAAGCCCCTCGTGCGTGTGGGCGGCGAAGCCCTCCTCGACCGCCTCGTCCGCATCTTCCTCTCCGAGGGAGCCACCGAGATCGACGTCATCGTCAATGCCCTCTACCCCGAGCTCCAGGCACATCTCCAGCAACTCCTCTCTCGTGGCCTCCCGCTCCGCTACGTCGTCCGCACCACCCCCAGCTCCATGCATTCCATGTATGAGCTCTCGTCGCTGCTGGCCTCCGAGCCTTTCGTCCTGACCACTGTGGATACCATCTTCCGCGAGAGCGAATTCCACGCCTACGTCCAGGAGTGGCAGCGCCTCAGCGCCAGCGGCGCCGCCGACGGTCTCATGGGTGTAACCGACTACATCGACGACGAGAAACCCCTCTACGTCCGCACCGGTGCCCAGCAGCAGGTCACCGCCTTCCTCGATGCCGACGACCATCCCCACTACATCAGTGGCGGTATCTATGGCCTCCATCCCCGTTCCCTCCAGACCCTTCGCCGCTGCGTGGAGCGTGGCGAGAGCCGCATGCGCAACTTCCAGCGTGCCCTGCTCGCCGACGGCCTCCATCTGCGTGCCTGGCCCTTCACCAAAGTCCTCGACATAGACCACGCCACGGATATCACCAAGGCCGAACAATTCCTTCTCTCATGAAACTACAAGCCCTCCTGCGCGCCCGCCGCTTCTCGCCCAACTGCGAGGCTAAGGACGAAGCCATCCTCATGGCCGTAGTGGAACAGCTTCGCTCCCGCGGCCACAACGTCGATGTCGCCAGCGAGGAAGAGCTGTCCCAGCTCACCTCCCCCCTGGTTATCTCCATGGGACGTCTGCCCCAGACCCTGCAGCTGCTGCAGTCTCAGGCCACCTTCGTCCTCAACAGCCCTGAGGGCGTTCGCCGCTGCCGGCGCAGCGTTCTCCATCAGATCATGCTTCGCCACCACATCCCCCAGCCCCCCGCCGCCGGACCCTTCGGCTACTGGCTCAAGCGCGGCGACGCTGCGGCGCAGTCCGAGGGCGATGTCCTTTTCGCCCCCGACGAGTCCACCCTCCAGCGTCACCTCGATCACTTTCGCCAGCGCGGTATTGCCGACTATGTCGTCAGCGCCCATGTGCCGGGCGATGTGGTGAAGTTCTATGGAGTGCGCGGCAGCGGGTTCTTCCGGACCTATTATCCTACCGACGATGGCGATACGAAGTACAGCCATGAGCAGCACAATGGTCCGGCGCATCACTATCCATTCGACGCCTTGCAACTGGAGGCCGATGCCAATCGGTTGGCGGCTGCCGTGGGAGTGGAGGTCTATGGAGGGGATGTCATCGTACGGTCCGACGGCACCTATTGCTTCATCGATTTCAATGACTGGCCCAGCTTCTCGCGGTGTCGCGACGAGGCGGCAGTGGCCATAGCGGACCGGATCCTGTTCCTCCTCAATAAGAGGGAGGTCAAGGGTTATATCTTCGACTATGGAGGAACGCTCGACAGCGGAGGCAACCATTGGGGCAAGGTGTTCTGGAAGGCTTATCAGCGCGTGGGGGTGCCCGTCAGTTGGTCACAGCTGCGCGAGGCCTATGTCTATGCAGAACGTTATCTGGGCAAGAACCCCGTGGTCCAACCCGACTACACCTTCCACCGCATCTTGGAGGTGAAGCTTCGCCTGCAGCTGGAATATCTCTCGGAGCTGTCGTCGCCCCAGAGCTCGTTGCTCTCCTACCATGCTCCCTTGCTCGCTCATCTCTACGACGGGGTCTGTCGCCATACTGCCCACAGCCGCGAGGTGCTCTCTCAGCTGGAAGGACCCAAGGTCGTCGTCAGCAATTTCTACGGCAACCTCCCCACCGTCCTGCGGGAGTTTCATCTCGACGACCTCTTCTCGGCGGTCGTTGAGTCCGCTGTCGTCGGCGTCCGCAAACCCGACCCTCAGATCTTCGCGCTCGGAGTGGAAGCACTGGGACTGAGACCTCATGAGACGGTCGTTGTCGGCGACTCCATCGACAAGGACCTCACTCCGGCTCGGGCCATCGGTTGCCGGACCGCCTGGATAAAGGGTGAAGCATGGAACGACGAGCCCGTAAGCGGCCAGGTGGCAGACGTGGTAATCACCGACCTCGAGGAACTGAAGTCAGAGTGTCCGTTCAGAAAGTAGGGTGGGGCGGACGTCCTATTCGTCCACGGGGGTCAGAAATACGGTGGGGTTACCGTAGACCTCTTGACCTTGATTGATTTTCGCCACGCGTTCCAGGAAATCCTGATAGGTCTTCTCGTCTATCTCGCCATCGAAGGAGTTCAGCTCGCCCTTCGATTGCATATAAAGCGTCTTGTCGTAGATGCTTAGCGTGAAATGAGCGTCCTCATATTTATCGTAGCTGCATTGGATGTCTTCGTCGTCGAAATCATCCAGGTTGAAGGCGTAGTGGAAATCGTAGAAGGTCAGGATACCGTCGACGAGCGTCCCTTGTCCCTTGCCCTCGTCGTCGGGAGCCGTCAGGATGATGTAGTGATAGGCGTCCATGTAGTAAACGTGCTTGTCGAATTTCTTCCTGTAGGGATCCAGGTATTGGGCAATGGCTTCCCTGCGGGCCACGATGGCCACAGCCTCGCTCTCGTCTGTTTGGTACATCTGTGCCACGCTGTCGATGTAGAGTCCCTCGGGAAAGTTGTTCATGTAGGTCACCTCTGCCTCTGCTCGCTCTACTACATCCTCCAACTGTTTCAGACTAGCGAAATCCGTGGAGTCACTCACCCAGTTCGCAAGAACCGCGCGTGCGCTGTCCAGCAGCAACGAGTCTGCATCGGGAAATGTCGTCAGGTACTGCCGCAGTTGGCTCAGGTCCCGGGACTGGATAGCGGCCTCCAGGGCCTTCTCTTCCTTGCTCACGCAACTGACAAATGTGAGGACGAAGGCCGAGAGCAAGATACTGATAACTGAACTTTTGAAAGTCTTCATAGTTGTGATCTGAAGAATTTTTAGGTAATTGTTTTAGGTAATTGTTTTAGGTAATTGTGCTACAAAGATAGTCATCTTCTTCATACGTTGTAACGATGTTTGCTTTTTTTTGTGACAAAGGCTACTAATAAGATTTATTTTTGTTTCTTTAGAGACTTTCTGGGTCCTGAAATAATTATTCTTATCATTATTTAGAGCCTGTGTCCGGATGAGAGATGGCCCAGACTCCTTCTTTTATATTATTTTCTGAAATAAGTTATGTCATATCTATGTCATTTGGTGAAAAGGGGATTTTGGAACTATACAGAAACTAAAAATGGAGATTTTGGAACATTTAGGCTTATAATATTGGGGGATTCTGGAAATTTAAACTGTTTATTCTGTGATAAAAACGCAAATAGACTTTATCGAATAACAGCCATACACTCAT
>JAILFY010000070.1 GCA_024697285.1 Bacteroidaceae bacterium | reverse complement strand
GTGGACGACGAGGTCGACAAGAAGATGCGTAACAACGGCTTCATGAAAGGCCCCAACCACTACAGCGCAACGCCTGGCTCGAGCACCCCGATTCGCGATTCAGACCTTAAGCTGCGCAGAATCATGGTCAGCGCAGACATGAGCCCCGACAAGACCTATTATATTAGGTTCAAGAACGTACTCGACGCCGACGACAAGCAGTTCTACATGGACTACATCGAGTATTGCGCCAAGGAAGTGTACGACAACCCTGTAGAGGGCGAAGACATCTGGTAAAAATCACTAATAAATCATCAATATGGCAAAAAAGAAATTTTTCCGACTCATTCAGGCAGGTTTAGCAGCACTGGCCATAGCCATGGTACTGCCCGCTTGCTCTGATGACCATTTCGACGTCAAGGAAGGCGACGGATTGGATGCCAATGCTACCAAGACCCTTTGGGAGCAAATAGAGGCACGTCGCAGCAAGGACCTGAGCCGCTTCGCCACCATAGTGGAGAAAACTCCTTATTTCAAGGACGAAGCGCACAAGGCCTACAAAGACGAGGCTAAGACCCAGCCGTACACCTACAAGGACGTCCTCAATGGCACACAGATTCTCACCGTCTTCGCCCCCACAGACGAGGCGTTCTCGGAGGAGGAGTACCAAGAGTACCTGACGAAGCTGGAAGGGTCCATGGAAGACCAGTACGACGTGTACCTCAGACTCGTGGGCAACCACATCTGCCGCAACCGCTACACGGCTACCGGCACAGGAGAGGAGAAACTGGTCATGATCAATGGCAAAAAAGCCACCTTCAGCCGCAGCGAGAAGACCTTCAAGGATCTGAATCTCCTGGTGCAAGATGGCGAAGTATGCTACAACATTCCGGCTGTCAACGGCACCCTGCACCTCATCAACCAACAGTCGTCCTTCTCGTATAACCTGTACGAATACATCAAGGCGCATGGCGATGAGTACAGCATGTTCAAGAAATGGATCGTGGACCACGACACCATCTTTTTCAGCGAGTCCGCCAGTGTGGAGAACGGTTCCGATGCCGATGGTAATCCCATCTACGTCGACAGCGTATATCAGAAGACGAACATTCTCTTCCGCTATGGCGACTACTCCAAGTCTGGCGAAGACTGGGTGATGAACCTGAAGACTTTCCATGGCAGCCTCGAAGAAGAAGACAGCGTATGGGCCCTGGCAGCTCCCACGGACCAGGCATGGAACGCCTTCCAGGCTGACTCCATCCTCTACAAATATGCCACCTTATATATTAATAAGGACTATGAGGAAAATGGAAACAGCGACCGCACCATTCCCAAGGACGGCCCCATGAATGCCGACTCCCTGAGGGAACTGGCCATGAACATGGACTTCGCTTCCATGACGTTGTTCAACGTTCGTCAGCAACCCCGGACAGAGGCGCATACCGGTTTCTGGACAGCCGAGGAGTTCGTGAACACCCCGATGGCCAAGATCTTCAACACCCGCATCGACACCTTCACCGTAGAGGAGAAACCCGTGTCGGATGCCAAGTTGCTTATCTTCGACAACTGCACCAGTCCCGTGGAGGTCTCCAATGGTCTGCTCTATCCCGTCAACAACTGGAACTTCTTCAAGGCTTGCAGAGCAAAAGATGTGGAAGTGAAGGTCAGCACCTCCAGCCTGTTCCGCAGGGAGTATATGTCCAGTTCCTACGAGTACAACACCTTTAACAATGCCACGAGCGCGCTGGTCAAGGACAGCCTTCTGGGCAGCATCAGCGACGACTATTTCATGACCTTCTCCTATGGCACCAGCGCTCCTACGATAGAGCTCAAGCTCATTGACAGGGAGATGAACCATCAGGTGCTGAGCAATCAGGAGTACATGATAGGTGTTGTCATGGTACCTGACTTCTACCGCTGGAGTCCCGATTCCATCATGAGCGTCAGCCCCACTGAACTCGCCGTCAAGAAGAACAAGCTGGAACTCCGCATCCTCTACAACGAGGGCAAGCTCAACAACAAGGGCAAGGTGTCGGAGAAACAGACAGAGAAATTTGCGTTCGAGTACTCCGGTGAGAGAGTTGACACCATCTGGTTGGAGAATACCGTTACGTTCCCTGTCTCCTACAAGAACATCACGGAATCCTATCCCATCCTGTCTCTCAAGTCTGCAGCCAGCAGAACCGAGACGACCTCCAAGGAAGGCAAGCCGGCACTATACCAGCACGCCTTCTCCGTAGACCGCATCATCCTGCGAGCTAAAGAATAATCCCATTGTTGACTTCAAAACATCTGAAAACATGAGAAGATTCAGTATTTCCATCTTAGATAAAGCCGTCCGTAGCACACTCTGCCTGGCTCTGTTAGCAGGCCTGGCGTTGCCGGTCATGGCTCAAGACGACGAGGTCGAAGTCGACTCTGTGGAAGCCCCCCGACGCATCGTCAAGAAGAAACCTGCAAAGCAATATCCCATGCAATCCGTGGCGGGCACCGTCACCGATGCAGCCACGGGCACACCCATGGGTGGTGTTCGCGTGCAGGCCTTACAACTACCACAATACTCCACACTGACGGAAGAAGACGGTACCTACAAGCTGGACGTCCCCACCTTCTGCCACTCTCTGGTCATCGACGCTCCTGACTACAACCTCCTGCAATTGGCCATCAAGGGCAGCGAAGGACAGGATGCAGCGCTGCTGGCCGACAAGTTCATGGGCTACTACACCGATGGGACGACCATCACCTCCCAGCGCACAGCAACCCTCAACGAGACCAGTTCGCTGAGTGTAGAGACCGACATGCAACGCCAGCTCGAAGGTGACCTGCGTTCCGTCAACCGCAGTGCCCTTCCCGCTCAGGGAGCCTACTTCACCATCCGTGGCGTCAACTCCATCAATGCCAACGCCCAACCGCTGTTCATCATCGATGGCAACATGGTCGATCTGGAGATGGAACGCACCAGTCTGCACGAAGGCTACTTCAACAACATCCTGGCAGGCCTCGACCCCGAGAACGTCGAGAGCATCCAGGTGCTGAAGAATGCCACCGCGCTCTATGGTGCCAAGGGGGCCAATGGTGTCGTCATCATCAACACCAAGCGTGGCCACAGCCAAGCTACAAAGATCAATGTCCGCGTCTATGGCGGTGTGGAACTGACTCCCGACAAACTCAGCATGATGGACGGAACCTCCTATAAGCGCTACCTCGGTGACCTGGCCAACAGCATCCAGGATATCCGCGAATCCAAATCTGCAGGTCTGGATCAATATGCCTTCCTCACCGACAACCCGAGCAACTATTATAATAAGGTGTTCTCCAACAACACCGACTGGCAGGAAGACCTCTACCACGAAGCCTTCACACAGAACTACAAGGTCAGCGTGGAAGGTGGTGATGACATAGGTATGTACGACCTCTCGCTGGGCTACACCGATGGTCAGTCCACCCTGAAGGGCAATGACTTCAGCCGTCTGAACCTCCGTTTCAACACGGATATCAAGATGTTCGACAAGGTCAGTGCCGCCCTGGACATCGCTTACAACCAGACCAGCTACAACGTCCTCGACAACGGGTGGAGCGAGAGCTACGATATGCAGAATATCGGTTCCACCAACGTCCTTGGTCTCGTTCAGGCCCCCTTCATCTCTCCCTACGCCTACTACTACGACGAGAGCACCAAGCAGCTGCAACTCTCCGACGACTATGCCGGTAAGTACGCCAGCACCAACCTCACCGGCAAGTGGGTGCAGAACCCCTTCGTGTTCCCCCGTTCTCTGGGTATCAACGAGAGCCTGCGCAACCCCTACTGGATTATTGCCAACGGCAAGGGCCAGAACAAGAACTACGCCGAGATGACGCAGATCAGCATCAACTTCGCTCCGAAATACCAGGTGACAAAGCAGTTGGCCATCAGCGACCGTTTCAACTACACCCTGAATCGCAACAACGAGAAGTACTTCCTCCCCATAGCAGGTACTACTCCCTATCAGCTCACCGACCTCGGCTACATCACCTCTGTGCTGAAATCCCAGTTCACTAAGGAGACAACCATCAACAACGACTTCCGCATCGAATGGGCCAACAACTATGGTGCCCACACCATCAGTGCCTTTGCTGGCTGGCGCTACAACAACTACAGCTACAGCTACACCTACATGCGAGGCTACAACAACGAGAACGACAAGTTGCCCTTCATCTCCAAGAACATGGGTTATATCAACTACGGCGGAACGAAAGACAACTGGGTTGATATGGCCTACTACGTCAATGCCGACTACAACTACATGAACCGCTACTTCGCTCAGGTCACCGCCTCCGCTCAGACCAGCAGCCGTTTCGGCAAGGAGACGGAAAGCGGCATCCAGCTGGCAGGCGTCAGCTGGGGCATCTTCCCAAGCTTGCAACTCGGATGGCTCATCAGCAGCGAACCTTGGTTCAGAACCGGCAAGGGCGTACAGTACTTGAAGCTGACTGCAGGTGTCGACCAGAGCGGTAACGATGGTATCGACTACTATGCAGCTCAAACCTTCTGGGCCAGCCAGCAGCTGAGCCGCAACACCGTAGGTCTGGTTCTCGAAAACATCGAGAACACCAGCATCCAGTGGGAGACCACCACCCGTTGGAACATCGCCCTCGAAGGTTCGTTCCTCAACAACCGCCTGAATGCAGGCATCGACCTTTTCTGGAGCAAGACCGACAACCTGCTGACACGCAAGGACCTCGACTACCTCGCAGGTGTTCGCAAATACTGGACCAACGACGGCCAGATGATGAACCGAGGCTTCGAGTTCCACGCCACGGCAGCCCTCCTGAACAAGAAGGACTGGAAGTGGGAAATCGGTGCCAGCATAGGGCACTACAACAACGAGATCACCAAGCTGCCCAACACCTACATCGTCAAGGACTCCAATGGTGATGTTGCCCAGACCATCAATGGCTATGTCAGCAGTATCTATGGCACGGAGAACATCCTCACTGCCGTGGGCTACGCAGCAGGCTCCTTCTACGGATGGGAGACCGCCGGTGTCCTCGCCGACGACAGCGAAGCCAGCACCGCAGGCGCACTGGGTTACCTGAAGTATCCCACCGGACTCAAAGATGCATCCCAGAAGTATCGCAACTTCCAGGCTGGTGATGTCCGTTTCGTAGACCAGAATGGCGACGGCGTCATTGACGATGCCGACCGCGTGGTCATCGGCAACCCGAACCCCGACATCTACGGTAACATCTTCACCGCCCTCAACTGGAAGAACCTGCGTCTGGACATGAACTTCAAGTACTCCCTCGGCAACGACGTCTATAACTACCAACGTTCCATCCTGGAAGGAGGCAACACGACCTACAACCAGACGACCGCCATGCAGAACCGCTGGACCTACGAAGGTCAGAACACCTACGTCCCCAAGGTATGCTACATGGACAGCGAAGACTGGCGCAACAACGAGCGCATGTCCGACCGCTGGATCGACGATGGCAGTTTCCTCAAGCTGAAGAATATCCGTCTGACCTACACCTTCCCCGTGAAGAGCGACTGGCTCATGGGCCTGCGCCTCTGGGGTGAAGCCAACAACCTGTTCACCGTCACCAAATACCACGGTGTAGATCCCGAGACGTCTTGCCGCAACAGTTCCCTCTACCAAGGTATCGACACAGGACTTCTTTCGCTGGGACGTAACTTCAACCTTGGCGTAACCATCAACCTCTAATACGACATTATGATGAAAAAGAATATCATTTCCATCCTTCTCCTCGCATTCGTTTCCGGCTTCGGCTTCACTTCCTGCGAGGATATGCTCTCACCGGACATGGACCGTCACAACGAGGTTGATGCCATCGCCTCCGACACGCTCTACTCCTACTGGGGCATACTGAAAGAACTGCAAGCCGTCTCCGAACGTTATGTCATCCTCGGCGAGTGTCGTGGCGACCTGGTGGCTCCCACAGAGTACATCAGCGACTCCATCCACGCCATCCTGGATTTCGGAACCACCGGCGACGTCACCGATGGCAGCAACCGCTACCTGCGTGCCAGTGACTTCTACAAAGTCATCAACTCCTGCAACGCCTACATCGCTCAGTGCGACACCCTGAAGAAAACAGGTACCAACCAGAGCGTTATGCGCAAGGAGTACGCACAAGTTGCCAGCATCCGAGCATGGGTGTATCTCCAGCTCATCCTCACCTATGGCGAAGTACCTTACTTCGACACTCCCATGCTCTCCACAGCAGACATGGAGGACTACTGGAACAACAACAAGAGCACTGTCAACGCCGACAACTTCGCCAGCTCACTGGTCGTCCAGCAGTTGCAAGAGGTGCGCGACGTAGATCGTCCGAACTACGGCAACTACACCTCCATGTGCCACAGCACCCTCTGCCTCTTCCCGCAGAACCTGGTACTCGGAGATATCTATCTGCTCAAGGCCAAGCAAGGCCAGCAGGCGGACTACGCTCAGGCCGCTCAGTACTACTATGACTACTTCAACACGAAAGTAGGCGGCGTCCTTCCCGCCAACGATTACTTCGGAGTCCTCAGCCGCAGCAGTCTCAACGAGCAGATCAACCTTGCCAGCGCCAAGTGGGAAGCCACCTTCGGACAGAACACCGACGTCACTTCCAAAAAGGAAGTCATCACCGTCATCCCCAGCTCCAAGAGCAAGTTATGGGGTAGCGTGCAACGTGGCATCCAGGAACTCTTCGGCTTCGACTCCGAGATTTCCGTCAACTCCACGTCCGAGGACACCCTCACCGTGGTCAGCGTCAACCTCTCTCCTAACTTCGAGCACCAGCTCGGTCACTCCCAGGCATACAAAGACCTTAACGATGCTCAAGTCTATGAGGCTTATCTCACCGGCAGCGGACAAAACATCTGCACCGTCATCCCCGGAGCAAGCGATGCTCGCTACAAGATGTCCGTCGACAACCGCACCGACACCGAACACGGCGATGGCACCGAAGAGGTTACTTTTGTCATGAAGCAGAACCTCTCCTACTCTTCTTCCAGCATTGGTGGAATGGTCTTCGTCAGCCAGGGCATCACCTTCCCCACCGCCTACCCCATCATCTACCGCAAGGGTAACGTGTGGTTGCGCTTTGCCGAGGCCCTGAACGGAGCCGGCTACCCGGGCTACGCCTTTGCCATCCTGAAGAGTGGTCTCTGTGGCAACAGCCAGTGGCTCCCCACCTCCGAACAGCAGTACGAGCCCTCCTCCTATGTCTTCTACGACCGCTCAGAGATCACGGCAGCCGGCGACACCACTTTCTATAGTGATGCAACCAGTCTGCTCTACCACATGTATCAACGTGCTGTAGCCAGCGGGGCCGACTTCTCCGCAACGACACTAGCGCCCACTACAGCAGAAGAAATGCTGGAGATTTATGCCAAAGCAGCAGAGACCGACGAGTCCGGAAACTATGTCAACACTGACGAACGGGCTTTCTATGAAGTTCTCAGTACTTTTGTCACGGCCAATTCTGCAGATATCTTCAGAAAGGCAACAGCCTACTACGAATGGAT
Source organism: Bacteroidaceae bacterium (assembly GCA_024697285.1). Taxonomy (GTDB): domain Bacteria; phylum Bacteroidota; class Bacteroidia; order Bacteroidales; family Bacteroidaceae; genus Physcousia. The sequence goes on along the minus strand of JAILFY010000070.1, from coordinate 5,419 downwards.
GAGCGAGAGCAACACGAATGTGGTGTGCAACCATATCTCCAAGCGTGAGATGATGAATGCCAAATCCACTCCCTACCTCAACTTCTCCACCTTATACTTGCGAGGTGAATCCGACGAACTCACCTATTATGCCAATGGTGGTGAGACACAGTACATGATTTCCGGACAAGTTGCCTACCCCAACAACAATGGTAACTTCAACGGCGAGCCTGTCACCTCAGGCATCCATGCACGTGGTTGCGGTCACATCTTCTTCGATGAGCAGAATACCACCTTCAACTATGTGGACCAGATCAACAAGATGCTTGCTGAAGATGGCGAGGCCACGATGACCAAGGCCGAGATCTACGACGAAGCCAACCTGTCCAAGGTACAGAAGGCGGTGGCTCACCTCATCCTCGACGAGGAAGCTCTGGAGACCGCCTTCGAAGGCAACCGTTTCTTCGACCTCGTTCGCTACAGCCGTTTCTGCGGTTCCGCAGACGAACTGGCTCGCCGCGTGGCTTCCCGCGACGGCAGTCTCGATGCAACGTTGTATTCCCGCCTCCAGACAGAGGCCAACTGGTATTTCCCCCTGCCACAATAAGTGACCAGGGCAGGAAAATAACCTGTCAATCCTACCGAAAAACCGCCCAGAGGACCGAAGAGACCCCTGGGCGGTATTCTTTTTACTCCTGTCCCCCTTTTTTCTGCTAAAAAGTTTGGCTCCTGTGGCATTATTTACTATCTTTGTCCCGAAAAAAGTTCTAAACCACAAACTCATAACGTTATGAAGAGACTATTCCTTCTCCTCTTGGTTGCTTTCTCCCAGCAACTCATCCTCCAGGCCCAGGACCAGAAAGAACCCTGGCTGAATCCAAACATCACTCGCGTGGGCACCGTGGCGCCTCGTGCCAGCTTCTTCGCTTTCGAAGATGCTGCCAAAGCCCTTAAAGGCGACAAGTCGCAGTCCGGACGCTACCTCTCCCTCGAGGGCAAATGGCGCTTCAACTTCGCCCTGAACCACAACGAGGCGCCCGCAGGCTTCTTCGCTCCAGGCTTCGACGACTCCAAGTGGGTGGACTTCCCCGTCCCCGGCCTCTTTGAATTCAATGGCTATGGCGACAAGATCTACAAGAACTCCGGCTATCCCTGGAGCACCCAGTTCGACCCCAACCCACCTTATGTGGAAGAGCGCAACAACTACACCGGCAGCTACCGCAAGCAAGTCTCCATCCCCGCTTCCTGGAAGGGACAGGATATCTTCCTCCACGTGGGTTCTGCCACCTCCAACCTCCAGCTGTGGGTCAACGGCAAGGAAGTGGGCTACAGCGAGGACTCCAAGATGGAAGTGGAGTTCGACCTCACGAAATACCTCACTCCGGGCAAGGAGAACCTCATCGCCATGCAAGTGATGCGCTGGTGCGACGGCTCCTACCTCGAGGATCAGGACTTCTGGCGCTTCACCGGCATCGCCCGCGAAGTATACCTCTATGCTCGTCCCAAGGCACATATCCAGGACATCTTCATCGTTCCCGATGTCACCAATAACTACACCCTGGGCACCTCCACCATCACCATCAACGCTCCCAGCGCCAAGGGATGCACCGTAGATGCTACCTTGATGGATGCCAGTGGCAAGACTGTCGGCACAGCTTCCACCAAGCCTTTTGCAGGCAAGCCCATCACCATCAACCTCGGAGGAGCCACCCACCTCTGGAGTGCAGAGATTCCTTATCTCTACACAGCTCAGTTCAACCTGAAGGACAAGAAGGGTAATATCCTCGAGAGCATCACCCAGAAGGTGGGTTTCCGCAAGGTGGAAATCAAGGACGCTCAAGTACTTGTCAATGGCAAGCCCGTGCTCTTCAAGGGTGCCGACCGCCACGAACTGGATCCCGATGGCGGTTACCTCGTCAGCGTAGAACGCATGATAGAAGATATTAAGGTGATGAAGCAGCTCAACATGAATGCCGTTCGCACCTGCCACTACAGCGACGACCCACGTTGGTATGACCTCTGCGACGAATATGGCCTCTATGTCGTGGCCGAAACCAATATCGAGAGCCACGGTATGGGCTATGGCGACCGCACTCTTGCCAAGAACCCCATCTTCCACAAGGCACATGTAGAGCGTAACGAGCACAACGTACATGTTCAGAAGAACCACCCCTCCGTCATCTTCTGGAGTCTGGGCAACGAAGCCGGTTATGGAAAGAACTTCGAAGACGCCTACGATGCCGTGAAGGCCATCGACACCTCCCGTCCCGTGCAGTATGAGCAGGCCCACCAGAATGGCAAGACCGACATCTTCTGCCCCATGTACTATGACTACAACAACTGCGAGCGCTATGCCCAGGGCGACAACCCACGTCCTCTCATCCAGTGTGAATATGCTCATGCCATGGGTAACTCCATGGGTGGTTTTGCCAAGTACTGGGAGCTCATCCGCAAATACCCCAAGTACCAAGGCGGCTTCATCTGGGACTTTGTAGATCAAGGTATGCGTGCCACCAGCCGCGTCACCGGCAAGGAGATCATGGCCTATGGTGGTGACTTCGGACGCTATCCCGCTTCGGACCACAACTTCAACTGCAATGGTGTCATCGCCTCCGACCGCACTCCCCATCCCCACGCTGCCGAGGTGAAATACTACTACCAGGATATCTGGGTCACCGTTCCCGAGGGCAAGAGCCTGCTCGACGGCGAGGTGGAAGTCTACAACGAATACTTCTTCCGCAACACCGACGACGTGGAAGCCGTCATCGTCATGCAAGCCTACGACGGCAAGCAGATGCGTTCCGAGAGCTACACCCTCCCCGTGCCCATCCAGCTCGCCCCGCAGCAGCGCCAGCGCTTCACCATCCCCGCCCAGATGCTTTCACAACTGAAGCAGTATGTGGCAGGATATAAGTGGGCTTCCGTGGAAGTGCAGTTCGTCCTCAAGGCCGACCGCGGTCTGCTCAAGAAAGGCGAGCTCATCTCCAAGGCCCAGTTCGAGCTGCAGCCCTACACCTTCCCCAAGGTAGAGGACATCCTCGCTGCCGCCACTCCCGCTCCCGCACCTGTTGCCAAGAAGTCCTCCAAGAAAGCTCCCGCAGTGGTCGCAGAGGCAGTGGCCAAGGACGAGGCCAACAGCTGGCTCACCCTTTCCGCCGCCGGCACCAGCGTCACCTGGAACAAGTGGTCTGGCAACATCGACTATTTCGATGTCAATGGCACCCCCGTCCTCGAGGACCGTCAGAGCGTGGAACCCAGCTTCTGGCGCGCACCCACCGACAATGACTACGGTGCTCAGTTCCAGACGAAGTTCGGCGCATGGAAATATGCCCGTTGGGAGAAGAAATCCATGGAGTGCACCCAGCTGGACAACCAGAGCAAGCAGGTCGTAGTGACCTACCATAGCAATGGCGTCGATGCAGACCTCACCATGACTTATATCCTCACTCCCCAGGGCGACCTCATTGTCACCGAGTCCCTCGACGTCAACGAGCAAGCCGCTCAGAAGCCTCAGATGATGGCCATGGGCATGACCTGGCGTCTGAACAAAGACTACGACCGCATCAGCTACGTCGGACGCGGCCCCGTGGAGAACTACTGCGACCGCAAGGACAACGCCTTCATCGGCCAGTACGAGGACGCCGTGGCCAACCAATATTGGGACAAGTACGTACGTCCCCAGGAGAGCGGCAACCACTGCGACATCTTCTCCTGGACGATGAAGTCCTCCCAGCGCCCCCTCATCACCTTCCTCGCCACCGGGCCCATGGAGATCTCTGCCCTGCCCTATGAGATGGACGACCTCGACGACGGCAACCGCAAGGACGCCCACCAGAGCCACAGCGGCGACCTCGTGGCCCGCGACTACACGGTACTCCAGGTACGTGCCTTCCAGATGGGCGTAGGTTGTGTCAACAGCTGGGGAGCTTGGCCTCAGGACCAGTTCGTTCCCAAATACGAGGACCACAGCTTCACGTATATCGTAAGACCCGAACGGTAATATCAGTAAGGTACTGCGCCCCTGCCCGCGAGGGCGAGGGGCGTTACCTTTCAAGGAATATTGATGATGAAACAGAAACAATCCGCACCTGCTACCACCCCCACCCTCCTGCAGAGGATGAGGGGGTGGTCTTGTTTATGGCTCCTGCCCGTAATAGCCACCCTCGCCTGTGCCTTCTTCTTGATTATGAAGAATGAACAGGAGTTGCTCTGGCGGGCCCAGGAGCTGAACCTCTGGCTCCCCACCACCCTCTACTGGCACACCCTGATGCAATATCCCGGTGGCGCCATCTCTTGGCTGGGCACCTTCCTGACACAGTTCTTCTACTATCCCTGGCTGGGCACCTTCCTGCTCTGTGCCCTATGGTTCATCATTGCCCTGCTCACCATCCACCTCTACCGCCTTCGTGGCCCGTGGATGCTGTTGTCAGTACTCATCCCCTTAGCCATCATGGCTTGTTTTGTGCAGACCGGCTATTGGATCTACTACCAGAAGCTGCAGGGCCATCTCTTCGTACCCACCGCAGGCGTACTCCTCGCCCTCCTGTCCATGGAGGTCTATCGGTTCATCCCCAACAGATGGGCCAAGCTGGCGTGGATGGTCGTCGTCTGCGTGGCAGGCTATCCCCTCTTCGGTGCCTGGGCCCTGGCAGCCACAGCGCTGCTCCCCACCGTCCCCGACCGCGAAGAGTCCAGCACCCTCGCTATCAAGCACGCAGCCACCAGCCTCGTCTGTGCGCTGGCACTCATCGCTGTCGTGCCTCAGATCTTCTACCAACGCTGCTTCGAGATGACAAACCGTGCCTATGTCTATGTCGCCGGAATGCCCTCTATGCGCTATGGCGCCGACAGCTTCGAGCAATATCGCCTGCCCTACTACGCCATCATCGTGGCATTCCTCATCGTCATTCTCGTCAGTTGGCTCGAGCGCACCGCCCTCAGCCGCAAGGTGCAGCCCTGGCTGTCCTCGCTCATTACCCTGGTGCTGGTCTTCGCAGCCATCACCGGTGTCCACAAGACATGGTATCGTGATGTGAACTTCCAGAAGGAGTTGGCCATGTACCACGCCATCGAAGACCTCGACTGGGAGCGTGTGCTCACCATAGCCCGCGAAGGCGACAGCAACACCGTGAAGCCCACCCGCCAGATCGTGATGTTCAAGAATCTGGCCCTCTTCCGCCTGGGTCGCGCCGGCAACGAGATGTTCTTCTATCCCGAAGGCGCCACCCAGCAAAACGCCCCTTGGCGAGTGCACATGGCACAGATAGGAGGCAAACTCGTCTACTACCACTACGGCAAGGAGAACTTCTGCTACCGCTGGTGCATGGAGGATGGCGTGGAGTTTGGCTGGAAGGCCGAGACCTACAAGCTCATGGCCCGCAACTGCCTCCTCAACTGCGAGTGGGAGGCCGCCCGCAAATACCTCAACCTGCTGAAGAAG
>JAILFY010000055.1 GCA_024697285.1 Bacteroidaceae bacterium | reverse complement strand
CCGAAGGAGATGCCCACTCCCGAGAGTCCCGGCATCCCAAAGATTCCCGTGAGGTTGTCGTAGCGACCGCCACCCGTGATGCTGCCAATTTCCACATCCAGGGCCTTCACTTCGAAGATGCAACCCGTATAGTAGTTCAGTCCGCGTGCCAGGGTGAGGTCCATCTCCAGTGGCGAACCGCCCTCGCTGCGTCCCGTGAGGCTCGGAGAGGTCATCAGCGAATAGTGCTGGAGCACATACTCCACCTCCTCTACACCCTTGAGGCCCACCTCAGACGACGCCAGTACTTGGCGCATTGTTGCCAGCTTCTCCTCGTTGGAACCGCTGAGTTGGATGATGGGTTGCAACCGCTCGATGGCTTCAGCTGGTATACCGGCTTCTGCCAGTTCCTGGTTCACGTTGTCCAATCCTATCTTGTCCAACTTGTCGATGGCTACTGTGATATCCACAATTTTGTCGGCCTGGCCAATTATCTCGGCAATGCCCGTCAGGATTTTCCTATTGTTAATCTTGATGCAAACGCGGATTCCGAAACGGCAGAACACCTCGTCCACAATCTGCATCAGTTCCACCTCGTTCAGCAATGAGTCGGAACCTACTACGTCAGCGTCGCACTGGTAGAACTCGCGATAGCGTCCCTTTTGCGGACGGTCGGCACGCCAGACGGGCTGAATCTGGAACCGGCGGAAAGGCAATGTCAGTTCGTCGCGGTGCTGCACGACATAGCGGGCGAAAGGCACCGTGAGGTCATATCGCAGTCCTTTCTCGCAGAGGCTGGCAGCCAACTTACCCGTGCTCACTTCGCTGAAGGTCGTGGGATCCAAGCCACGGAGGAAGTCGCCGGAATTCAGTATCTTGAAGAGCAACTTGTCGCCCTCCTCGCCGTATTTGCCCATGAGTGTGGAGAGATTCTCCATAGCCGGCGTCTCTATCTGGCTGAAGCCGTAGAGGGCATAAACGCTTCGGATAGTGTCGAAAATATAGTTGCGACGCGCCATTTCTGCCGGGCCGAAGTCGCGCGTTCCTTTAGGTATACTTGGTTTTTGTGCCATTGCTGATGCTAATTTGATTCTTTTCGGGTGCAAAGATATAAAAAAGTTGAGAGTTCTATGAAGGGTATTCATAGTTTTTTGTACTTTTGTGCCGAATTGAAGATATTTTTATACATGAAAGTTGTTATTCTCGACGGCTATTCCGTCACTCAGGAAGATTTGCAGTGGCCCTCACTGCCTGATATGGACATTATGGTCTACGATCGCACCTCCCCCCAGCAGACCCTCGAACGCTGCCAGGGTGCAGAGGCTGTGCTGACCAATAAAGTGGTACTCAATGCCGAACTGATAGCCTCCTTGCCCTGTCTGAAATATGTAGGGGTTCTGGCCACGGGTTATAACGTTGTGGACTGCGAGGCGGCCCGCAAGGGCGGAATAATCGTGACAAATATCCCGGCCTACAGCACCGCCTCCGTGGCGCAACTGGTGTTCGCCCACTTGCTGAATGTCTCCAACAGCGTCGCCCACTACGCTGCGTCTGCCGACCGCTGGCCGCTCTCGCCCGACTTCACGTGGCAGGACACTCCTCTGACGGAGCTCGCCGGCAAGACCTTCGGCATCTATGGACTTGGTGCCATCGGAACGGCTGTGGCTCACATCGCCGTGGCTTTCGGGATGAAGGTGCTCGCCGTGACGAGCAAAATGCCCGAAGTTCTGCCTGCAGGAGTGGCTAAGGCCGACTGGGAAGAGATACTCGAGAGAGCTGATGTCCTCTCGCTCCACTGCCCGCTGACACCTCAGACGAAAGAACTTGTCAACGCAAAGACCTTAGCACAAATGCGCCCCAACGCCATTCTCATCAACACGGGTCGCGGACCGCTTGTGAACGAAGAAGCAGTGGCTGCCGCTCTGCACGAAGGCCGGCTTGGGGCCTACTGCGCCGACGTCCTCTCCACGGAACCTCCAGCTGCCGACAACCCCTTGCTCTCGGCACCGCGTTGCTTCCTTACGCCCCACATCGCCTGGGCCACCCACGAAGCAAGAATGAGACTGATAGCCATAGCACTGGACAACTTGAAGGCCTTCGCAGAAGGACAGCCCATCAACGTCGTCAATCGATGAAAAACAAAAGAAATACCAATAAACACCTCGGCGAGGGGGTCTCGCCTCAACTCCACACCGGTTCCGGCTCCCGAGATATAGCACTCGTGCTCTCCAGCGGTGGCGCTCGCGGTTTGGCTCATATCGGGGCTATCGAAGAACTGGAGCAACAAGGATTCCGCATTTCTTCCGTTGCGGGTTGCTCCATGGGAGCTCTGGTCGGCGGGATGTTCGCTGCCGGAAGGCTTCAGGACTTCAAGCAATGGATGTTCGACCTCGACCGCTCCAAGATATGGAAACTCACCGACCTCTCGCTCAGCCTCACCCACCTGATGAAGGGGGAGCGAGTAATAGAGGCAATGAAAGATGTAGTGCCCGACGTGAATATCGAGGAACTGCCCCTCCCCTACTGCGCCGTGGCCACTGACTGGGAGTCGGGGCGCGAGGTGGTCTATCGTCGTGGCAGTCTCTACGACGCTATTCGTGCCAGCATTTCCATGCCTGCCGTCTTCTCTCCCGTTCGCCGGGAGGGAATGATACTTGTGGATGGGGGAATCATCAACCCGCTGCCGCTGAACCAGGTGGAGCGACAGGAAGATGATTTGCTGGTTGCTGTGAATGTCAGTGGTCCCGACTTCGAGGGACAGAGCCGTCAGCGCCACGAACGAGAAGAGGAGGAGGCACGTAAGATGGAAGAGGCGATAGCCCGTCGCCGCTCCAGCAGCAACCCCCTGCGTCGGCACCTGCCTAATATCCCCACACGTGCAGAACTCATCGACCGTCTGTTGCCCGATGAACTCAGCCCCAACTACATCACTCTCGTCGACCGTTCGCTCTCCATAGCCATCAAGCAGAACGCCGCCCTCGCCCTGCAACTCTATCAGCCGGATATCCTTGCGGACATCCCCTTGACGGATTTCGATGGTTTTGACTACGACAAAGGAGAAGAAATCGCAGCCATCGGAAGGAACGTTATGCGCAAAGCTATTGCTAAGTGGAAAAAGAATCTCCCCTGATCATATCCTGTTCTTTTTGAGTTTCTTCTTGAGTGCTCTGCCGTTCGCCCTCCTTCTTGAGTGCGCCGCCGCTCTCCCTCCTTCTTGAGTGCTCTGCCGTTCGCCTCCTTCTTGAGTGCTCCGCCGTTCGCCCTCCTTCTTGAGTGCTCTGCCGTTCGCCCTCCTTCTTGAGTGCTCTGCCGTTCGCCTCCTTCTTGAGTGCTCCGCCGCTCTCCCTCCTTCTTGAGTGCTCTGCCGCTCGCCCTCTTTTCAAGTGCTCTGCCGTTCGCCCCGTTCTTCTCATCCTGGTGTGGGTCGAGTGCGCAGCGGTTTGTCCGCGGCGATCATCCTGTTCCTTCGCGCAGCCCCGCTCTCCCCTTTATATTGAAACGGCGCTGGTTTGGCCTTACTCCTTTATTGCCGCAACCCCTTCCTTGCGATAACCATTGGCCGTGAAGATTGCCAAGAGTTGTCCTTGTTCGTCTGTTATCTTCACTTCGCAGAAAGGCAACCTGCGATGGTCCACCAACTCGCGGGCCTCGGCGGTGATAACGCCCGACGAGGCACCGCGCACAAAAGTGATGTTGGCGGCAGTGGTCACGGTGAGCGTTCCATGGCTGTTGGTGGCAGCCGCAAAGGCCAAGTCCGCCAACGTGAAGAGCAAGCCCCCCTGCACACTGCCTCCCGCGTTGAGGTGGCGTGGTTCTATGTGCACTTGGGTGCGGGCAGTGCCTTCGCCGATAGCCACAATCTCTATGCCACTGCAGCGGGCAAACTCATCATGCAGGAAGAATTCTTTCAGGGCTTGTTCATTTACCATAGTACGTCAGACTGCTTTAGTAGTTCTCGCTCTTGATCTGGAAATAGCTCTGCGGGTGGTTGCAGGTGGGACACACCTCGGGTGCCTTCTTGCCAACGACGATATGTCCGCAGTTGGAGCACTGCCAGATGACATCGCCCTCGCGGGAGAATACTATCCCTTCTTCAATATTCTGCAGCAGCCGACGATAGCGTGCCTCGTGCTCTTTCTCGATAGCACCTACCAGTTCGAACTTCGCGGCAATCTCGTTGAAGCCTTCTTCGCGAGCCTCTCGGGCCATACGATCGTACATATCCGTCCACTCGAAGTTCTCGCCTGCAGCAGCGTCTGCCAGGTTCGTGGCCGTGTCGCTGATGGCGCCGCCATTCAGATATTTGTACCACAACTTCGCATGTTCCTTCTCGTTGGCAGCTGTCTCCTCGAAGATAGCAGCAATCTGAACATATCCGTCCTTCTTGGCCTTGGAGGCGAAGTAAGTGTACTTGTTGCGAGCCATGGATTCTCCAGCAAAAGCCTCCTTGAGGTTCTGCTCGGTGCGCGTTCCTTTCAATTCTTTCATTTCGTTTTGATTTTTTAATGGGGGGTGAATAATAGATACCTGATTTCAAGTGCGCAAAGATAATTCTTTTCGGCGATTGCAACAAAACAATTCACTTCTTTTGATATCATTTGAGCTTCCTTAGAACATTTTTTTGTGGAAAACTTGTTTTTGCTGTCAGTGCTTGTTATTTTTGCAGCCTCAATTCCTTATAATTCTCCAGCCGACATGCTATCCCCCTTCTCCCATCCGTTGTATGTGATGTCCAAGCCGGTGGGCAGTCTTTGTAATCTCCAATGCAAATATTGCTACTACCTGGAGAAAGGTCATCTCTATGCCCATCAGGAGGGTCATTGTAACTTCCTGATGAGCGACGCCACTCTGGAGCACTTCATCCAGCAGTACATCCAGTCGCAGATCCAGCCGCAGGTGCTCTTCACCTGGCACGGCGGGGAACCTCTTATGCGTCCCATCAGTTTCTACAAGAAAGCACTTGCTCTTCAGAAACAATATGCCGAAGGACGTATAATAGAAAACAGCTTGCAGACAAATGGGACCCTGCTCACCGACGAGTGGTGTCGCTTCTTCCGCGACAACGGCTGGCTCATCGGCATCTCCATCGATGGTCCCCAGGACCTCCACGATGAGTACCGGAGGGCTCGGGGAGGACAACCTTCGTTCCACAAAGTAATGAAGGGTATCGAACTGCTGCAGCGTTACGGCGTGGAGTGGAACGCCATGGGGGTGGTCAATGACTTCAACGCCGACTATCCGCTCGACGTGTATCATTTTTATAAGGAGATAGGTTGTCAGTACATCCAGTTCACCCCCATCGTGGAACGTCTCCTCCCGCACGCCGACGGCCGGCACCTGGCTTCCATGTCCGAACCCCTCGATGGAGAGTTGGCAGATTTCAGCGTCCGTCCCGGACAATTTGCGCACTTCGCTTGCACGATGTTCGACGAATGGGTGCGCAAGGACGTTGGGCGCATTTTCGTACAGCTCTTCGACTCCACCTTAGCGTGCTGGGCAGGACAGCCGCCTGGCGTCTGTTCCATGGGAGCTACCTGTGGTCACGCAGCAGTCATCGAGCACAATGGCGATGTCTATTCTTGCGACCATTTCGTCTTTCCGGAATATCTGTTGGGAAACATCAACAGCGACACCATCACCTCCATGCTCTACAGTCCTCGCCAGCACGCCTTCGGGCAGTCCAAGCGCGATGCCCTTCCCGGGCAATGCCTGCAATGTCCTTGGCTCTTTGCCTGCAACGGAGGTTGTCCCAAGGACCGCTTCCGCTCTGCCGCCGACGGCACTCCGGGCCTCAACTACCTTTGTGAGGACTATCGCCAATTCTTCTCCCACGTGGCCCCCTACATGGATTTCATGAAGGAGGAACTGGACCACCAGCGTCCGCCTGCCAATGTGATGCAATGGGTGGAGGACAACGAAAGAAAATAAAGATGCTCAGTCGTACTGCGGCTCGATGATATTCAGCAGTTGGATAGTAGCTTTTATGGCAGCCTCCGTTTGGTCGGCATCCAGGGCGTGTGTGCGGTAGTTCTTCTCCTCGAACACCCACTCGATGGTGGTCTGCACGAGGGCGTCGGTGCGCCCGCCCGGAGGAATTGTGACGACGTAGTTCGAGAGCCAGGGGAAACGGCGCCCCAGGCGGTCGCGATAGATATGTCGTACAGCGCGCACGAAAGCGTCGTATTGTCCGTCGCCCTGCGCGCTCTCCTCATATATCTGACCATTTATCTGCAGCCGCACCTGCGCCATGGGACGTAAGCCATAGGCAGTGCTGACCATATACGATAGCAGACACACCCGCTCGTCCTCCTTTCCGTGTTTCAGCACATCGCGGATGATGTATGGCAAGTCCTCTTGCGTCACGAGCTCCTTCTTGTCGCCCAGCTCGATGACTCTGTCCGTCACCTTCTTCATGTCCTCTTCGCTCAGGTCCAGTCCCAGTTCTTCCAGGTTCATGCGTACGTTAGCCTTGCCGCTACTCTTTCCCAGCGCGTATTCACGTCGGCGCCCGAAACGTTCGGGTTGCAGGGCATTCTGATAGAGACCGCTCTTCTTGTCGCCATCGGCGTGTACGCCCGCCACTTGCGTGAACACGGCGCTTCCGGTGATGGGTTTGTTGGGCGGAATGGCTATTCCGCTGTAGCTCTCCACCATGTGTGCCACTTTGTTCAGCTCCTCCTCGTTGATGTTCGTCTGGGCGTTGAAATGGTCTTTCAGGATTGCCTGTACACTTGCCAGAGGGGCGTTGCCTGCGCGCTCGCCCAGACCATTGATGCAGGTGTGCAGCCCTCGTGCTCCACTGAAGACAGCCGCCAGCACATTCGACACTGCCAGGTCATAGTCGTTATGTGCGTGGAAATCGAAACGAGCCGTGGGATATCGCTTCACCATCTGACGCATATAATTGATGACCTCCAGAGGATTCAGGATGCCCAGCGTGTCTGGCAACATGATTCTGGCTATCGGCAGTTGCGCCAGCGCGTCGGTCAGCTGGAACACATATTCCTTTTCCTTCATGCCTCCGCTCCAGTCCTCCAGGTACACGTTCACCGATATTCCCTTTTCCACAGCCATCTCCACATTCCGCCGGATATCGGCGATATGTTCCTCCAGCGTCTTTCCCAGTTGTCCCTGGCAATGTCTTCTGGAACCCTTGCACAACAGATTAATAGTACGTGCGCCCGCTCTCTGAATCCAGTCCAGGCTCTTGCCGTTGTCCACAAATCCGAGGACCTCTATACGTTGCAGCATCCCTTTCTGTGCGGCCCACCGAGTGATGCGCTGCACGGCTTCCAGCTCTCCCTCGCTCACTCTGGCCGAGGCTACTTCCACGCGATCCACGTGGAGATCTTCGAGCAGCGCCCTGCATATCAGCAGTTTCTCATGAGGCATGAAACTCACTCCGGACGTCTGTTCGCCGTCGCGCAATGTCGTGTCCATGATTTCCACCTGATGGATCACGGGGCTGTCTAATTCCTTGAAATCTATATCTGTCTGCATCTCTTCGTGGTCTTCTTGTTTCGCTTGTGTGGGTCCATGGAATCCGGAACGAGGATGCCTGTTCGCAACCCCGTTCTGTCAGTTCCTTTTTGTTTGAATGCGGAGTCTCTGCCCGTCCTCACTTGTCGCTGCGCTGTTCCTCGAAGGAGATGATCTTGTCCTTGTTCTCCAGCAGGAAATCAATGTCGTCGTAGCCGTGGAGCAGGCAGTACTTCTTATAGGAATTGATGGGGAACTGCTCGCGATGTCCCGTAGCGGTGTTCTCCACCGTCTGCTTCTCCAGGTCCACCACCACTTGCGTCTTGGCGTCGGCAGCTATGCTCGCGAAGAGTTCTTGCTGAAAGGCCTCGCTGACCACCACGGGCAGCACGAAACAGTTCAGCAGGTTGTTCCTGTGGATATCCGCAAAACTGCTGCTGATGACCACCCGGACGCCATAGCCGGCAATAGCCCACGCCGCATGTTCGCGCGAACTGCCCGAGCCCCAGTTCTGTCCGGCCACGATGATTTGGTTCACGCCCTCGCGCGGAGCTTCGGAGAAAGGCATACGGTTCATCACGAAATCCTGCACGGGCTGTCCCTCGCCATCGAAGCGCAGGTCGTGCATGAAAGCATCGCCGAAGAACTGAGGATCACGCGTGGTGGTCGAGAGGTAGCGGGCGGGGATGATCAGGTCGGTGTTGCAGTTGTCTATGCGGATGGGGATGCATGTGCTCCTCACTTCTTTTATTTCCTTGTTCATAGCATTTCTCTTGGATCGGTTATTACTCCAGTTACGGCACTCGCGGCCACCGTCAGCGGGCTGGCCAGGATGGTTCTTGCGCCAGGACCTTGTCGGCCCACGAAATTGCGGTTGGAGGTGCTGAGGCAGAGCTTGCCCGCCGGCACCTTGTCGGCATTCATCGCCAGACAGGCCGAGCAGCTGGGCAGTCGCAGTTCGAAACCTGCTTCCGCCAGTATCTTGTCTATGCCTTCTGCCACTATCTGCCGGCGCACCTGCCAGGAACCAGGCACGAGCCAGGCGACCACGTTCGCGGCTTTCCGACGTCCCCGGACAATGGAGGCGAAGGCGCGGAAATCCTCGATGCGACCATTCGTGCAGGCACCCAGGAACACGTAGTCCACGGGAGTGCCCTGCAGTCGCTGGCCGGGCCGGAACTGCATATAGTCGAGCTGCGACAACAGCTGTGGGCGCTGCTCCCCGGACACTTCTTCCAGGGTCGGAATTTGCCCGTCCACGGCTATGCCTGCCCCCGGGTTCGTTCCGTAGGTGATGCGTGGGGCGATGTCCTCGCCACGGAAGCTCACTTCCTTGTCGAACACGGCATCGTCGTCGCTGCGCAGCTGTCGCCATTGTTCTTCGGCGCGGTCCCAGGCGTCGCCCTCGGGAGCATATTCGCGTCCGCGGAGGTACTCGAAGGTCACCTCGTCCGGAGCAATCAGACCTGCCCTGCTGCCCATCTCTATGGAGAGGTTGGAGAGGGTCAGACGCCCTTCCATGGACATCGAACGGACGACCGAACCGGCGTACTCCACGGCATATCCCGTGGCTCCGCTCGTGGTCATCTGCGCCATGATATAGAGTGCCACATCCTTGGCCGTAGTGCCCTGGGGCAACGTACCTTCTATGTTGATGCGCATGGTTCGCGGTTTCTGCTGCAGGATGCATTGCGAGGCCAGCACCTGCGCCACCTCGCTCGTGCCGATGCCCATGGCAATGGCTCCCACGGCGCCGTGGGTGGAGGTGTGTGAGTCTCCGCATACGATGGTCATCCCGGGCAGCGAGAGGGCTTTCTCGGGGCCCACCACATGGATGATGCCGTTGTCGCGGGAGAACATGTCGAAGTGGCGGATTCCGAACTCCTCGCAGTTGCGCTTCAGGGTCTCCACCTGCTTGCGCCCCACCGCATCGGGGATGCATTCTTGCTGGTCAGAGGGGGTGTTGTGGTCGGGCATGGCGACGATCTGCTGCGGACGCAGCACGCTCACTCCCTTCTCCCTCAGCGTGTCGAAAGCCTGGGGCGACGTCACCTCGTGCATGTAGAGGCGGTCGATGTATAGTTGTGTGGGGCCGTCCGCCACGTTTTGCACTACGTGGGCATCCCATATCTTGTCGAAGAGTGTCTTTCCCATGTTATTCTTAATTCTTCTTGAACTTGTTGATACAATCGATGTAAGCTTCCACGCTGGCCGTGACGATATCCGTGTTGGCGCCAAAGCCGTAGTACACGTGTCCGTCGTATTCCACTTGCATGTGCACCTTTCCCACGTCGTCCGAGCCCTTGGATATAGCTTGTATGGTGAACTCCTTCAGGGTCATCTTGCGTCGTATGATGATCTTCAGAGCCTTGATAGCGGCATCCACGGGTCCGTTGCCGGAGGCGGAAGCCTCGAAGCGTTCGCCGCTGATATTCAGTCCTATAGCCGCCACACTGCGCACGCCCTTTCCCGTTGTCACCTGCAGGTAGTCCAACTTGATGGCATGTGCTGCCGTGCGGTCGGCGCCGGCCAGCATGAGGATGTCGTCGTCGGTGATTTCCTTCTTCTGGTCGGCCAGCCTCAGGAAGGCTTCGTACGTCTTGTCCAGTGCCTCGTCCGAGAGTTCTATGCCGAGCACCTGCAGCCTGTGCTTCAGGGCAGCGTGTCCGCTGCGGGCCGTGAGCACGATGCTGTTGTCGTCGATTCCCACGTCCTTCGGGTCCATGATCTCGTAGGTAGCCACGTTCTTCAGCACTCCGTCCTGATGGATGCCGCTGCTGTGGGCAAAGGCGTTGCGCCCCACGATGGCTTTGTTGGGCTGCACGGGCATGTTCATCAGCGAGCTCACCAACCTGGATGTGGGGTAGATGCGTTGCGTGTTGATGTTGGTGTCGATGCCTATACCCTTGTGGCATTTCAGTATCATGGCCACCTCTTCCAGGCTGGTGTTTCCGGCGCGCTCGCCTATTCCGTTGATGGTGACTTCCGCTTGTCGGGCTCCAGCGAGGACTCCTGCCATGGTGTTTGCCGTGGCCATTCCGAGGTCGTTGTGGCAGTGGGTGCTGAGGATGGCTTTTCCGCTGCTCAGCCCGTCCACGTGTTCCATCAGGTATTGGATCTTGGCGCCGAACTCCTGGGGCAGACAATAGCCTGTGGTGTCGGGGATATTGCACACGGTGGCGCCAGCCTTCACCACGGCTTCTATCACCCGCGCCAGGTATTCGTTGTCCGTTCGTCCGGCATCTTCTGCGTAGAACTCCACGTCCTCGCAGTAGCGCTTGGCATATTTCACGGCAGCCACGGCCCGTTCGATGATCTGCTCGCGGGTGCTGTTGAACTTGTATTTGATGTGGGGATCGCTCGTGCCGATGCCCGTGTGAATACGCCGGTGTTTGGCGTACTGCAGGGCCTCCACGGCCACGTCGATATCGTGCTCCACGGCGCGCGTCAGCGCACAGATAGTGGGCCACGTCACCGCCTTGGAGATCTCTATCACGCTGTTGAAGTCTCCGGGAGAGCTCACGGGGAATCCGGCTTCTATCACGTCCACGCCCAGTGCTTCCAGCTGCTTGGCCACCTGTATCTTCTCTATCGTGTTCAGCTGGCAACCGGGCACCTGCTCGCCGTCGCGCAATGTCGTGTCGAAAATGAAGAGTCTGTCACTCATTTTTTTTAGTGTGTGTTTGTTGATTTATAGGTCTTGGATAAAAAAATGTTGTTCTTTCTCTGTCGCCTCACTCCCAGATCACCTTCGCCAGCACGATGGATTCGCCGGCGGGTTTCTCCGGGCTGCCCACATGTTTGCGGATCTCTATCTGGCTGCCGTCGGCTCCCGGCTCGCAGTAGAGTGTCAGTTCGTCGCCCATGTAGCTTTCTATCTTGTAGGCAATCTCGAATCTGCGTATTCGCTGTTGCTCAAACTGCCTGCGGGGGAAGAGGTCCAGGATGTGTTCTATGTATTTCACGGAGTTGATGTGTCCGTTGATGTCCACGTCGCTGTAGTAGGTGTGAACCGTGCGAACCGGCTGTGCTCCGGCCGGGAGTCGTATGCGTCCGTGCTTGGCAATAGGGCAAGGTTTCTCCTCTGCCGTCAACGCATATTGCAGGATATCTCCATTCTTCACCTCCAGCAGGTTCGAGGGCTGGCGCGTCGTGGTGTCTATCATCGCCCAGATGCTGCGTGCGTAGCCGTAGACACGTCCGTCGTCGGCGTTGCGGATGAGGAAGTTACGTTCGGTGAAGAGTTTCATTACGCTCTCCACCCACGTCTCCACCTCCACGTGTTCGTACTGGGCAGGTGTCTCCGTCAGCTCGATGCTCAGCCGGGAGAGCACCCAGGTGTAATGTGCCTCGTTCAGCTGGTCGATGCCCCATCCCCTGTTGTGGGAATGTCTTCCGGCAGCATTCAGCAAGTGGTTGCCCAGCACTCCGAGGAACAGGTGACCGGTGAAATCCACGTGGAAGGGCTCCACGGTGAAGCGGTAGGTTTCTATCTTTTCCATTTCGTTATTAGTTGGGATGTGCGCGCCGGGCTCGGAATCAGCCTGAGGCGGCAGCGGTTACTCTTGCGCGCCGGGCTCGGAATCAGCCTGCAGCGGCGGCGGTTACTCTTGCGCGCCGGCAGAGTGCTCGCGCTCGCGCTCTGCGAGGTAGTCGTCCAGCTGTTCCCGCGTGCCGCGGGTGATGCAGATGCGGCCGGAGCGGGCGAACTGGCGCACTACTCCCAGGCGGTTCAGGTCCTCGTAGAGACTCAGTATCTCTTCCGTGCGGCCCGTCTTCTCCACGGCGCTGTAGGTGGGATTCACCTCCACGATGCGTCCGCCGTGGTGTCTCACGATCTGGCACACCTCGGGGTTGTCCAGCATGGCGGGGGTGGAGATCTTCAGCAACGACGACTCGAGGATGAAGATGTCCTCGTCCGTGAAGTAGCGTGCCTGCAGCACGTCGATGCGTTTCTCTATCTGCGCCTTCAGCATCTTCACCATCTCCAGGGTGCAGAAGCAGGTGATGGTGTACTTGTGGACACCGGGCGTGGAGGATGCCGAGACGTTCAGACTCTCGATATTCACTTGCCGGCGCGTGAACACGGCGGTTATCTGGTTCAGGATACCTGCGATATTCTCGGAGTAAACGAGAATGGTATAGAGCTGCGGAGTGGACATATCTATCTATATATATTTAAGGTTATTGTATCTCCAGGAGCATCTCATCCACGTTGGCTCCGGGAGGGGTCATGGGCAGCACGTCGTCCTCCTCCCTCACGGCGCATTGCAGCAGGAAGGGGCCGTCGGTGCCCAGCATCTCGTCGATGGCAGCTGCCAGGTCCGGGCGCTCCACGGCGGTGCGCGCCGGGATGCCGTAGGCCTTGGCGATGAGCTCGTAGTCGGGGTTCATCATCGGGGTGAAGGAGTAGCGATGGTTCCAGAACATGGTTTGCCACTGACGCACATTGCCCAGGTAGTTGTTGTTCAGCAGGATGATCTTCACCGGAGCCTGCTGCTCCATGATGGTGCCCAGCTCCTGCAGGGTCATCTGCAGACCGCCGTCGCCCACGAACAGGCAAACCGTGCGCCCGGGTGCACCAAAGGTGGCGCCGATGGCGGCCGGCAGACCGAAACCCATCGTGCCGCAACCGCCGCTGGTGACGATGCTGCGGGGCTGCGAGAACTGGAAGTAGCGGGCGGCGAACATCTGGTTCTGCCCCACGTCCGTGACGAGCACCGCCTGATGCTGCGTGGCTTCGCTCACGGCCCTCACGACCTCTCCCATGAGCAGCGGACCTCCCTCCGGATGGATGGCGCCGCGGATGACCTTGTTATATTCTTGTTCGGCGTAGGGCGCAAAGCCGTCCACCCACGACTGATGGGTGTTGGGCTTGATCAGCGGCAACAGGGCGCGCAACGTCTCGCGGCAGTCGCCCAGCACCTTGCAGTCTGCGTGCACCAACTTGTTGAACTCCGAAGGGTCGATGTCGAAATGTATCACCTTGGCCTGCCGGGCGTAGGTCTTCAGGTTGCCCGTCACGCGGTCGTCGAAACGCATGCCTATGGCAATCAGCACGTCGCACTGGTTGGTCATCACGTTGGGCCCCAGGTTGCCGTGCATGCCCAGCATGCCTTTGTTCAGCGGATGTCCGGTGGGCAGCGCCGAGAGCCCGAGCAGGGTGCACCCGGCGGGAATCTGCGCCTTCTCCAGCAGCTCGCGCAGCTCCTGCTGCGCTCCTGCCAGCTCCACTCCCTGGCCCACGAGCACCAGGGGTTTCACGGCATTGTTTATCAGCCGCGCAGCCTCCGCCACGGCCTCCGCATCGGGTTTCGGAGCAGGGACGTAGGAACGGATGAAATCCACGCGTGCGGGCTCGAAATCCACCTCGCCCACCTGGGCGTTGCGGGCGAAGTCCAGGACCACCGGCCCCGGCCTGCCGCTGCGGGCGATGTAGAAGGCTCTGCTTACGGCCCACGCCACATCCTCCGCCCGGCGGATCTGATAGTTCCACTTAGAGATAGGTTGCGTCATGCCCACCACGTCCACCTCCTGGAAGGCGTCCGTGCCCAGCTGCGCTGCTCCGGTCTGACCGCATATCACCACCAAGGGCGTGCTGTCTATCATCGCGTCGGCCACGCCCGTGACCGTGTTCGTGGCACCCGGACCGCTGGTGACGATGGCCACTCCCACCTCGCCGCTCACCCGCGCAAAGCCCTGGGCGGCGTGCACTGCCCCTTGTTCGTGGCGCACGAGGATATGGTTCAGCGTGTCGTGGTGGTCGTAGAGCGCGTCGTAAACGGGTATAATGGCGCCGCCGGGGTAACCGAACAGCGTCTTCACGCCTTCCAGTTCCAGCGATCGCATCAGAGATTCTGCACCTGTCATTCGTTGTTTCATTATTGTGTTTTTTCTATTTTGCGCGCAAAGTTACAAATAATTTGTCATTTGCAGCCCTCTCCGCCCCTCTTTTTTGACAAAAGTATCCCTTTTTCCTGCAAATTACCCTATTTATGTCAAAAAAATCAAATGAAAATCCCCACCGCGTCTGTCGACGAAGTGGGGAGATCACATTCAACAATGCATGATTTGAAGTGGGGAGATTACATTCAACAATGCATGATTTCTAAGAACAAACTACATCTCAAGTTCTGAGCGAGTTGTTTCCTATTGTACGATTCCAGCTGCGTTGGCGCTGATCGTGGTCACCAGAGCGGTGAGAATCGTGATCACCAGATCTACGATTCGTTTTAGAGTTTTCTTGCTGTTTTCAGTCATAGTTATTTTCTGTTTTTTAAGGACCCACACCCTCAGACCCATCCACCGACCCCATCCGTTAGGGAGTTTGCATTCGCCTCGCCCTGCGATTTCTGTTCTCCTTTCTCACATATAATGTTCATGAATTACGTACATATAATGTTCATGAATATTTATTTATGGTCGATTACATGTTCCTAATTAATGGTCATTCGTGTGAAAAAAGGTTGCATACATTGGTTGTATTCAACCGGTCCGGCGTTTTCTGTCTACGTTTTCCGCCAGGCGATTTCTGTCGCTGAATACACCCTCTGTAGGGGCAGGCCCCCGTGCCAGCCCGAACAGCCGGAACG
Source organism: Bacteroidaceae bacterium (assembly GCA_024697285.1). GTDB lineage: Bacteria > Bacteroidota > Bacteroidia > Bacteroidales > Bacteroidaceae > Physcousia. The sequence goes on along the minus strand of JAILFY010000055.1, from coordinate 352 downwards.
GCTGTACGTGTGCACCCAGGTTTGTTGTTTTCGAATCGTTTCCGCCTGTTATCTTACGCCGTGACCGGCGTTCGGGCTGGCACGGGGGCCCGCCCCTACAGCGGGTGCATACAGCGGGTGCATACATTGGTTGCATTCAACCGGTCCGCCTGTTATCTTACCGCCGTTCCGGCGGTGCGGGCTGGCACGGGGGCCTGCCCCTACAGAGGATGCATACATAGGAGCAAGCAAACTTGCGGTTTACTCCTCTCCGCTCTCCACTTTCGACTCTAAACTATCGCGCAGCGCAACTACTTTCAACTCTAAACTCTCAACTCTAAACTCTCTTTCCTGGGAGGTCTTCGGTAACTTC
>JAILFY010000091.1 GCA_024697285.1 Bacteroidaceae bacterium | reverse complement strand
CAGCAAGACTGACTTCAATATGGCTGTTCTCCCCGGTGAACTCGTCGCTGGTTGCTACCCGATGGACCTCACCTGCACGGATGATGAAGCTAAGGTATGGACTGTAGGCAAGGTAGAAGGCAACACCATCACCCTGGGCCTCATTGATGAGCAAAAGATCGAAGCAGGCCGTCCGTTCATCCTCCTCAAGGGCACTACAGACGACTACGATGCAGAGGCAGACGCTGAGAAGGTAGCCTTCACCCACGGAATGGATATCTTTGCTACTCCCGACACCATCAATACACTCCGCGGCTCCTTCACCGACGTCGTGGTAGGTGCAGGTGTTGCTATTCCTTCTGCCAACCATATCGGAATCTCCAAGAGTCCGAGCCAGAAGGTTGCCGCCAACGGAGTATGGATTGTTTCTGAAGCAGGCTTCGATACCAAGACCGCCGTCGAGATCGTCTTCGATCAGGACGCTCCTGATGGTATCACCACCGCTCTGCAGAATGTCAGCCGCAATGGCGCTATCTACACCATCGATGGTCGACTCGTAAGCCGCAAGGGCAACTTGAACAGCATGCAGAGTCTGCCGAAGGGTACTTATATCCTCAATGGCACCAAGGTTATGGTTAAATAAGACAATCTCCATGAGAACTTTCGCCATCAGCTGAAAGTTCCATAGAAACCTCAATTGGGAGGGGAACGGAAACGTTTCCCTCCCATTTTGTTTATGGTCGGTTCAACATATCACGACACACCTTGATGTTCCCACATCCGTCCTTGGGACGAACGGAACGCATTCTTTTGTTTTTAGGTTTTGAAATGATTCCTAAAGACCGGATTGGGAGTATATTTTTGCTTCTTTTCTTTGTTAAATGAAAAGAATATGCTACTTTTGTCTCCTAGAACTAACAAAACTCTGTGAATCCTGGACTCTCTGTGCGCCCTTTTGCGATTCTGGTTGCACTTCCAGTCGGCATGGGTAATGCCCCAAAGCGTCGCATCGCGACCTATGGCTTAGCAGGTAACCAACAGACGTAGTAAAACACCCTCCTATGAAAAAATACCTCAACATCCTTTTCTTCCTGCTCGCCTGGCTATGGGCCTCGTGGTGGATGGGAGATGTGCTTCGCATCGCCTACGAACGTTCGTTCTTCGCACCAGATGCCACCCTCATGCATTGGTTGTGGCAGCAGTCCTTCGGCACCCTGTGGATACTGGGCCGTGCGCTACTGACCTTGTATCGCTGGCCACTTCTGGGAGGACTCCTGGTGGCGCTGCTGCTGACCACAGGTTCCTGGCTGGTAGGCTACTGTCTGCGGTTGCCGGTCCGCTGGCGCTGGGCGCAATACCTGCCTGCCGGCGCATGGATGCTTTGGACAGCCTGGTCCGGCTTGGACCTCTACTATCAGCACGAGCCGGGACGCATCCTCGGAATACCTTTGCTCGTGGCACTCGTCTGCGCCATCGATGCCTTCATCATCTGGACCTTCAAACACAAGAAGAGAGCCCTGACACCGGCCCCCGCAGGAACGAGCACAAAAGGAGACAAGCCCTCGAAGGAGAAATCCCCACTCCTGAATAAGCTATGGAAGGGCGCCGCACTGCCTCTGTTCTTCCTGATCCTCTTTGCAGCCCCCATCTTCCTGCTCCAGCAGCGACATCCCTATCTGCGCCCCCTCACACACATGCAGGTCCAACTGCTTCAGGGGGACTACGAAGGAATGTCCGCCACGGCCCACAAGCATGCTGCTTTGAGCTATCGCCCTCTGGCGGCATATTACGCCATAGCCCTCACTCGCACCGGACACCTGGCCGACCAACTTTTTGACATCCGCTTCGAGTTCGACTCCCTCCATGTTCATGAGTACGATGGTCGTCCCGACGACGCCAACAACTATTTCCTCGTCGATTGCGACTACCATGCAGGACTCATCCGCCCAGCCCTGCACCGCGCCATGGAAGAACTGACCATGGATGGTCCCTCTCTGTTCACCCTGAAGCATCTTACAAAGATGGCACTCATAGAGCATGAGTGGACCTTGGCCCGCAAATACCTCCACATCTTGCATCAGGCTCCTTTCGAAAGCCAGTTTATCTCCAAGTACGAGGCCATGCTCGATCGCCCGGAACTCGTAGCTGCCGATGTGGAGTTTGAGTCCGTCCTCCGCACAGCTCCCGTGGCCGACGCGTTCGAGGGTCAGTTCGAGAAACCTTGCTTCCTGGGTTACCACGCCGTGGCAAACAGTGGTCGCACTATGGACGCACTGACCATGGGAATTATGGTCAACCTCTACAGCAAACGCATGCCAGATTTCCTGGCCCGTTGCGAAGTGCTCGTCGGAAGTACCCCACCCCGATATATCGCTGAAGGACTCGTCACGCAAACCCACAAGAATCCCGTCATCCTGGAAGCCTTCCCCCAACTGAAGATGGAAGTCCAGCGGTTCCGAGGCTTCCTGCAAGTGGCACAACCGTATATGCAACAACGTGAGCAGGGCGGCGATGCACTCTTCGAAGACTACATCGGTTACTTCCCCTATTACTACTTCTTCGGTAATCTCCGGGCCACCCGCAAGACCAACGAGGTCCAGAACCATTCGAGTGCGGGAGTGAACTGACATACCGAACCGGTTTTCCACCAACCAGAAACAAATTGTATCGACCCTATTATCATCGTCTTGAAGACAACCCCGTACCTTATTATATGAATAAGAAGAACATACAACTCCGATTGCTGCCTCTGTTGGCAGGAGGACTCTGGGTGTGCCACTCTCTCCTCCTCCTCTGTTCGTGCACTCCGTCTGCCTCCATCCCTGCCACGTTCTCGGAGGTTGCAGACACAGCAGTCATCTACCCCGACTACCGCGATGTCACCATACCTCCCAACATCGCTCCACTGAACTTCATGGTGAAAGACGCCACTGCCGATGCCTTTGTCGCTGACCTCAGCGGCCTCGTCTGCGGAGCTGATGAAGAAGGCAAGATGGATATCGACACCACGGCCTGGCGCCAGCTGCTCTCGGAGCACCGAGGCGAGTCGCTGACGGTGGACCTCTACGCCCGCAGAAATGATAAGTGGGTTCATCATCCATCGTTCCAGATCCATGTCGCCGAAGAAGCTATCGACAGCTACCTCTCCTACCGACTTATCGAGCCCGGCTATGAACTCTACCGGCAACTCGGACTCTACCAACGCAACCTCAGCAACTTCGACGAGGTACCTATCTACGAGAACAACCGCACCTTCGAGGGCGACGACAATCATTGTGTGAATTGCCACAACTACCAGAACTACGACACCCAACGCATGCTCTTCCACGTCCGCGCCAACCATGGAGGCACAATCATCACCGAGGGCAGCGAGGCCCATAAGATAGCTATCAAGCACGACAGCATTCTCGCAGCAGGTGTCTACCCCAGTTGGCACCCCACGCAACCACTTATTGCGTTCTCCACCAACAAGACCGGTCAGGTTTTCCACCTCCTCCATCCCGAGAAGATAGAAGTCCTCGACACGGAATCCGACCTCCTGCTCTATGATGCAGAGCACAACGAGGTGCAGAATATCATCCGCACTCCAGACTACTTAGAGACCTTCCCCTGCTGGGCGCCAGACGGCAGCCGCCTGTACTACTGTTCTGCCCGACTACGCCACACCGGAGATTCCATCACCAGTTCTTCTATTGCCGAGAGCTTCGACAGTTTGCTCTATGACATCTATTCCCTCCCCTTCGACTCCCTCACCCGCACCTTCGGTGCTCCCCGCCTCGAAATCAGCGCCAGTTCCCAGGGTCTCAGTTGCAGCGTGCCTCGCATCAGTCCCGATGGTTGTTATCTGCTCTACACGTTGGGACAATACGGACAGTTCCACATCTGGCACAAGAGTGCCGACCTCTGGGTGAAAGACCTGCAAGACTCGCTGTCGGGGCCCCGTCCCTTGACCCCTGCCAACTCGCCCGATGCCGACAGTTATCATTCCTGGTCAAGCAATGGCCGATGGATAGTCTTCAGTTCGCGCCGCGAAGACGGCAACTACACCCGTCCCTACATCGCCTACTTCGACCGTCATGGCACCGCGCACCGCGCCTTCCTCCTCCCTCAGCGCGATCCCGAATACAATCTTCTGCTCCTTAAGAGCTACAACGTGCCCGAACTCACTCGTTCAGCTGTCCGGGTATCTGTCGAAAAGCTAAATCACGTAGTTCGCCACACCGAAGCGGAGGTCGCTACTTATAAGGAATAAGCACCTTTCAAGCCAACAAGCCACTTCACCTGACATTTCGTACTCTCTGCTACCAAGAGACTCGTCCTTTCGCACCAAAAATGATCCATGCTCGCTGCTCGCAGCACCTGTTCTGATTATAGTAAATGAAAAGCAAAACATTCCTCACACACTTCAAGGAAAGCACCATCGCCGGATGGCTCTTCTTCTTCCTCGTCTGGCTCTGGGCTTCCTGGTGGATGGGCGACGTCTTCCGTATCGCCTATGAATATTCGTTCTTCGCACCCGATGCAACCTTGATGCACTGGTTGTGGCAACGCTCCAATGGTTTATTATGGATCATTGGCCGCGTGCTGCTGACCCTTTACCACTGGCCAGTAGTTGGTGGATTGCTGGTGGCAATCTTATTGG
>JAILFY010000019.1 GCA_024697285.1 Bacteroidaceae bacterium | reverse complement strand
GGAATTACTTGGACATCTGGAAACCAAGTTTCATGCCATTGTAGTTGGAGCCAATGACACTGCTGATGCTGCCGATGGTGGCATTGGATTTGCCGAGGATAGAGCCAACGGCATTGGCAGCGGTGAGGAGCTTATCGGCCTCGAAGAGCAGACAGAGATTCGTGCCATCCATGCCTACTACACAGGTCTGGTTGAGCAACCCCAGCTGACCCTGCATCGTGAGGGTCTTGGCAGAAGCATCGAAGGCGTAGGTGCCGGAGGTGATGGTCTTACTGCCCGAAAGGACGGAGAAGGTCTTGTCCTCGTTGAAGGTGAAGGTGGTGCTGCCCTTGCTGATACCCACCTTGGAGAGATAGGTGCTGAGCTTGCTTTCCACGCTGGCGGCAGCTACCTCGCCACCTGCCTTGGCCAGCAGACTCTCGCTCTCGAAGCGCACTTCAGGCTGCTGATAGGTCCAAGTGCCTACGATGGACTGCTCCGTGAGCGTGCTGCTGAGGATGGAGCCCAAGAGGCTGTTGAGAATGGTGGAACCCGCGCTGGCAACGGCTGAGGTGGCATCGCTGCTGGAAGTGGTGCTGCTGTCGGTGGTGGTGGTGCCACCGAGGATGGAACCGAGGGCGGCGGCACCCGTGGTGCCACAACTGCTGAGAGTGAGTGAAACTGCCAGGATAATCAGGGCGGCAAAAATGTTTCTTTTCATCGTGATAACAGAAAATAGTGATAGAAAAAATAATAATTGAAATGTATAGTGATAGATAGGTTAATGCCTGCTTCGTATATAGCTTGGATGCCACTGAGGGGAAAAGGTTTATTCACGATTCCTCCTGCTGGGGGTCCTTTTCAACGAAACGGCTGTTTTTGCCCACCAACCTGACGAAGGCGGGCGGGAAGGGAGTCTCGAACTGCATGGGTTGTCCCGTGCGGGGATGATAGAAATGGAGCCGATAGGCATGGAGGCACAGGCGGTGGATGGGGTCGCGGCCGTCGCCGTACTTGCTGTCGCCGAGGACGGGGTGTCCGAGGTCTTTCATGTGCACACGTATCTGGTTCTTACGTCCGGTCTCGAGTTTCAGTTCCACCAGCGAGCAGGCTGGTGTGGCCTGGAGGGTGTGGTAGTAGGTGATGGCGAACTTGCCGCCTCCTGGGTCCTCGGGCGAGGAGTAGGTGACGTAGGCCTTGTTGTCCTTGAGCCAGCTCTGTACGGTGCCGCCTTCGTTCTCCATCTGGCCGCTGACGACGGCCACATATCTGCGGTCGTAGACGATTTGGTGCCACTGTTCCTCCAGCACCTGAGCCATCTCCAGGTTCTTGGCATAAATCATCAGTCCACTGGTGTCGCGGTCCAGACGGTGTACGGTGTGGGCAGTGCACTTGAAGTGTCGTTTCTGGAAATACTCGTCCAGCACCTGCTTGGCAGAATACTGTTTGGCGGTGGCGGGCATGGAGAGGATGCCCTCGCTCTTCTCGATGACTACGAGATCCTTGTCCTCATAGATAATGCGGACATAGCGGTTGAGGAGCTGCGAGCCTCCCTTGTGTTTGCTGATGCGGACGACTTGTCCGGGATGCAGGGGGAGGTCGTAGCGGGTGGTCTGCTGGCGGTCGACGGACACGCCATGTCCGGCCAGGATGTCCTTGGCCTTGTTGCGACTGATGCCGTCGAGTTCGCTGAGGAGGAACTCCAGGAGCGTTGTCTCCTCGCGCACGGTGTGTTCGCTGTATTTAGTACGGGCATATTCCGCACCGGTCTTGTTTTGCATAATGAGAAGGGATGAATGTTGATAATCTGGCTGGGAGAGGCGGCTTACTGCTCGTAGTCGCTCTTGCGCTTGGGGTTCATGGGGAACCAGCCGCGCTGCACACGCTTGTGCTGCTGGAACACTTCGAGGATGCCCCACAGGGAGGAGAAACCCACAACGCCGAGGAGGATGCTGAACTGCTCGTTGGACACAAAGAGGGACGCACCGAGGGCGGCCAGGCCCACGACGAGAAAGGCCCACCAGGAACGCCGGCCGAAGTAGTATTCGGCCTTGATGACGATGGGGTGGAAAATGCCTATAGTGAGGAAGGTGGCCAGACCGATGAGTATTCCTTGGAAATTCATTGCTATATATATATTAAGGTGGGGTTATTCGTGATGATAGGGTTCGCCGCGCAAGATGGTGCAGGCGCGGTAGAGTTGTTCCACGAAGAGGACGCGGATGAGCTGATGGGAGAAGGTCATCTGGGAGAGGGATATCTCCTCGGAGGCCTGCTGATGGATGGTCTCATGGAAACCGTAGGGTCCTCCCACCACGAAGACGAGTCGCCGGAGGCCCGCCGACATCTTCTTGCCCAGCCACGAGGCGAAGTCCACGGAACGGCGCTCGCGCCCATGTTCGTCGAGGAGCACGAGGTAGTCACCGGGCTGCAGCTGACGACGTATCAGCTCGGCTTCCTGACTCTTCTGCTGGTCGGCAGACAGGGCACGGGTGTTCTTCAGTTCGGGGATGGCCTCGAGCTGGAAGGGGACGTAGTGACCGAGGCGACTGGAATAGTCGGTGATGAGTGCCTGGACGTGAGGATCGGTGGTTCGTCCGACCACAAGGAGGAGTATTTTCACGAGGAGGGGTGGGGGATGGTTTTTACTTGTTGAGGAGTGTCTTCGCTATCTCGTCGCCGAGCTCCACGGCCCGCTGCAGTTCCTTCTGTGCCTCGGCTTCCTTCTGCTGGGCACGCAGGCAGATGCCGAGAATGCGGTGGGCATCGGCGAAGGTGTCGTCGAGAGCTACGGCCCGGCGAGCGGCGATAACGGCCTCGTCCACCTGGCTGAAGCGGAAGCAGGTGGCGGCACGCTCGGCGAAGTAGAGGGGTTCCTGAGGGGCCAGACGCGTACATTGGTCGATGTCTGAAAGAGCCTGCTGGAACATCCGGCACTGCATCTCCGTCTGATAGCGCTGATAGTAGAAGTTAGCATTCAAACTTCCAGCCATAAGATGCTCATAGTCATTGAGGTCCATGACGGACTCGCGATAGCGATGAAGAGAGCGAAGGGTGGTGGCACGCATGAGCAGAGAGGGTGCGGCCTCGGTGGGATAGGGTTTGGTGAAACAGGCCACGGCGCTGTCCTGCATGGCGAGAACGGCAACTGTGTCGGCCTTCATCTGATAGCACTGAGCGGCATAGAGAAAATGATCTGCCGAGCGCAAGGGAGTGCTGCAGACGTCCACAAAACGTGCTGCGGCTTCGTCGTAGCGCTGCATAGCATACAGGATATGTCCCTGCAAGGCGAGGTAAACGGGTTGGGGATCGGCGGCAGATGCCTGTTGGACCTGTGACAAAGCCTCGTCGAGGGTCCAACCCTCGGGCAGCTGCCGCGTCGACTGCACGGCCGCCAGGATGGAGCGGGCGCGGGAATACTGCAGCTCGGGCGCAGAGGTCTTGGCTTCCAAGCCTGCCTGCCAGGAGGCATCGGCCTCGGCATAACGACCGGCGGAAGCCAACATCTCGGCTTGCATGGTGTAGCCGTTGGTCTCGGAGGGGAAGAGGCGGATGTAGTCGGCCACGTAGCTGAGATAGGTGGCGGTGTCGCGGGTGCCGAGGAGGTAGATGAAGCTGGCGGCCTGCGATGCCTCGGAAGGCAGGGACTTGCGGATGAGCACATCACGATAGTCGCTGGAGGTGGCGGAGAGGGCGTTGACGCGCAGGTCGCGGACGTAGGCGGCACTGATGGCGTAGCTCTTCTGCTCGTCGGCCTTACTGGACATCTGCAGCAGGGCCAGCACCTCGCCGGCCTCGTTGAGGACGGGACAGGCTACGCTCTTCTCGGTGAGACGCAGGGGGAGGGTGTAGTAGGGATAGGTGTCGTTGAAGAGTTGCAAGGACTCGATGGTAGTGGCAGTGGCAACGCCGGACTTGTTGGAGAGATAGGGTGCCACATAAACGGCAGCGCCCTGCTGCGCGGCTACGGAGGCCAGTGGCAGCGCGTCGTTCTTGCTGATGGAGGCCTGCAACTTGATCACGTCGTAGAGCGACGAGGCACCAGCAACCGACAGAATGGGGTATTCATTACCCTTCTCGTCGATGGCCACAGCACGCGAGGCGCCGCGGAACGAGGAGTAGTCCGAGAGAAGGGTGCCGGTTTCGTCGATGAAGAAACCATTGGTGGAGTGCAGCAACTGACCGTTGGCGTCGTAGGATACCAGATTCACTTGTGCCTTCCGCACTTTCTTCAGCCATTTCGGTTGGGCCGCTGCGCCACTCGTAAGAAAGTACGCAGCCAATATGCAAATAAATATTCTTCTTATCATTTTAGGAGCAGCCTTCGGCTGCGGTTTAAGGAGCGAGCAAGCTCGCGGTTTAAGGTGCGCCAAGGCGCGGTTTAAGAGTTTAAGGTGCGAACACTCAAGACCCCTGCTGGGAAAGGTATCAACTTGTCAACTCGTCAACTTGTCAACTTGTCAACTAAAGAGTCAACTCGTCAACTTGTCAACTTGTCAACTAAAGAGTCAACTCGTCAACTATCAAAGGTATAAACTCGTCAACTTGTTTACTTGTCAACTCGTCAACTCGTCAACTTGTCAACTCGTCAACTCGTCAACTCGTCAACTCGTCAACTAAAGAGTCAACATTTCTACTTTCCATTCCCCCTCAGCAGCGCCTTTGCATTTTCTATGGCCGCCTCAGTCAGTTCGGAACCGCTGAGGAGATGAGCTATCTCGCTGACGCGCTCTTCCGGCGTCAGTTCCACGATATGACTGGTCGTGGCGTTGTCGCCGTCCTCCTTGTAGACGCGGTAGTGGTGTTGTCCCAAGGCGGCAATCTGCGGGAGGTGAGTGATGGAGATGACCTGACGGCCTCCGTCGCCCATCTGTCGCATAATCACAGCCATGCGCTCGGCAATCTGACCACTGACACCCGTGTCTATTTCGTCGAAGATGATAGTGGGGAGGTTCACAGAACTACTGATGAGAGCCTTCAGCGAAAGCATCACACGCGCTATCTCACCACCGGAAGCCACCGCGCTGATGGGTTCGGGATGACCATTCTTGTTGGCACTGAAGAGGAAAGAAACCTGATCATAGCCGGAGACATCGGGTTCGGTGCGGGGGGTGATGCTCACGGCAAACTTCACGTTGGGCAGGCCCAGCGACTGGAGGTGGGTAACCATCTGTTGTTCCACCACTTGTGCGGCCTCGCTGCGTGCCTTCGTGAGGCGCTTACCCGCGGCACGGAGGGCGTCCTCTGCCTGCTTGTAGGCTTGTTCGAGTTCCTGGAGCTGTTGCTCGGCATTTTCCACGCGCTGCAACCGTTCGCGGAATCCCTCCATAAGTTGCAGGAGCTCTTCCTCAGAGGCCACATGGTGTTTCTGCTGGATGGAATAGAGGGTGCTGAGCCATTCCGTGACCTCCTGCAGTCTGCTGGGACTCACCTCGATATGTTCGGCGTGGGAGGCCAGTTCGTCTGCGATGTCGTGGAGTTCGATGCGACAGCTGTCCAACCGCTCGGCCAACGTTTGTGCTTCGGGCAGCAACGACTGGATAGCCTGCATGTGGCGAGTGGCTTCGTGCAGGGTCTGCAGGCAACCGCTTTGTTCGGTGCCATTGCCCTGGAGTGCCGTCTCCACCGTCCACAAGGTCTCTTTCAGCTCTTCGGCATGTTCCAACTGCCGTGCTTCGAGTTCATATTCCGCCTGTTTGCCGGCCGAGGGTTGCAGTTGGTCGAACTGGCTCACCTGATAGCGCAGGTACTCCTCCTCCTCGCTGTCGCGCCGGGCAGCCTCGCGAGCTGCATGGAGGGCGGAGCGGGCCGAGCGGTAGGCGTCGTAAGCCGAGCGATAGTGTTCCTGGAAGGATTTGTCGGGCACCAGGATATCCACCACGCTGAGCTGGAAATCTTCCTGAGCAAGGAGCAGGTTCTGGTGCTGGGAATGGATGTCGATGAGCCGGGAGCCCAACAGACGAAGTTGGGAAACGCTGGCAGGGGTGTCGTTGATGAAAGCACGACTCTTGCCGGAGGAGGTCAGTTCGCGGCGGATGATGCAGGAATGGCCATCGAAGTCCAGATCTTCGGATTCGAAGAAAGAGTCCATGTGGTAGTCCGAGAGGTCGAACTCTGCCTCGATGACACAACGGTTGGCACCCGCTTGCAGCATACGGGCTTCGGCGCGCTGGCCCAAGAGAAGGCCAATGGCACCCAGGAGGATGCTCTTGCCGGCACCCGTCTCGCCGGTGATGACACTGAAGCCTCGGTGGAAATCCATGTGGAGTTCCTCTATCAAGGCGTAGTTTTTGATGTATATGGACTGGAGCATTATTGTTTCAGCTTCTCCCAATACTGACTCTGGGATGGGTTGATTTTGAAAAAGATGTCATAGAGTGCCTCGCGCTCTTCGCTGCTGCCATGTCCGCTGAAGATGCTCACGAGCTCGTCGCGCTTGATGTCGGTGAAGATCTGAGGCAACATGCTGAGGGACTTGTCCTCCTGGGCCTCCTTCAGCAGGGTCATGCTCTCCGCAATGGCAGTGCGGGCCTGCTCCGTGTTCTCGGACATCTGATCGAGACCTTTGCGATAGTAGTCGTAGTGCAACTGCCGGAACTTCTCCATGGAACCATCGAGGTAGTCGTTGATGAGGGCGAAGCGATTCTTGGTATCGCTGAAGGCTTTCCATCCCTCGGAACCCAGGCTCTCGGCGTTGTTGCAGACGTCGAGGGCCATCTGAAGAATCTGAGTGCCACCCATGGGCGACATGGAGTCCAGGTCCAGACCGATGAGGAAGTAGGCCCAGTAGGCGAGCATGGCAGTGAGGTTGTTGTCCACCTGCTCGGGACGCCACTCCAGCTGGTCGAACTCCTGGAAGTTGAAACTGAAATCCTTGTCGTTGTAGTTCCACAAGGTGGTCGTGTAGTTGGACCCCCAGACGGGACGACTGGAAGCTACCAGCAGAGAGGCCTGGAAGGAGTTGTCGGTCTCGCTGTAGGTGCTGATGGTGATGTTGAAGGAACACTGGATGCGCTCTTGCTCACGGAACTTGAGACTCGTCCAGGAACGTTCGTTCAGGAACTGCGTGACCTGTTTCTCCAGCGCCTCGAAGACGCCGGATTTGGTGTTCGAGACCTGCTCGCGATTAATCAGCACACGGGCATTCAGTTCCTGCGCCTCCGCCGATGAGTCGAGGGCAAGAAGCAGAAGCAGCATGGATAACAATCTTCTCATGTTTCTTTCTGATTACTTAGGATGTGACAGCCAAGGGCAACCGACTCTTTACTCTTTATTAGAATGGTTCTGCTCTACAGCCAAGGGCAACCGACTCTTTACTCTTTATTAGAATGGTTCTGCTCCACAGTCATGGGCAACCGGCTATTTACTCTTTATTAGAATGGTTCTACTCTACAGCCAAGGGCAACCGACTCTTTACTCTTCAGAATGTTTTCTACGTACAGCCAAGGGCTACAGATTCCTCACACATCTCTCTGGTTTAGTGACTAGTAACGGTCGTTCCTTAAAGGATAGATACCAATTTGTCCACGATATCACGAGCCACCTCCACT
>JAILFY010000089.1 GCA_024697285.1 Bacteroidaceae bacterium | reverse complement strand
GAAGCGTAGGCCAAATACCAGTGGCCTTCCCGCTCATAGAGCCAAGGGCCTTCCTGATAATGATCGATATGATAATCAAGTTTTACAATGTCGCCTTCGACGGATATCATATCTTTGCCGAGCCGAACATAATAGGTGTTTGGATTTCCCCAATACATCCACGCCTGGCCCTTTGCATCGATGAACACCGTAGGATCGATGTCCTCCCAGTGCTCCTGTTGCCATACAAGTGGTTTGCCCAGCGGATCGCGGAAGGGGCCATAGGGGGAGTCTGCCACAAGGACTCCAATTCCATGTCCATGGAGGGGAGCGTAAAGGTAGTATTTGCCGTTGCGTTCCACAGTTTGTATGGCCCACGCACCATTGTCACGCGAACGCCATTTGAAATCGCGCAGCGAAGCCACAGCACCATGGTCGGTCCAATTGACCATATCTGTAGAGGTATAGAGCAACCAGTCGTACATGAAGAATCCTGCGGAGTTACGCTCGCGGCCATCAAGTATCTCATCGGGATGAGAGTCGTGGCTGACATAGAGATAGACAGTGTCGCCCAGCACCAAAGGGGAAGGATCTGCCGTATAATGGGTCTGGAGGATGGGAAGATTTACATCCATGTCATCACTCATCTCCCACCAGTCGAGGTTGAAGAGTTTAGGGCCTTTGCGACCGTGGAAGGTGAGGTAGAGGTCGTGAACACCTGTGCAGATGCGGGAGAGAGGTGCACGGAAGACTTGCCACTGTTCCCAACTGCCCGTGCCATCGATGGTCACGGTACCGAGATGACGGCCATGGAGGCTGTCGGCATGTAGCTCTATCCGTCCTCCACGAAGGGCAGAGGCAGCGCGGACCGTGAAACATCGGGCACCATTCACTCCAAAGTCAACCTGATCCAGGCGTAACCAGTCACCATCGTGAATATCACTCACATAGACCGAAAGGTCGCGCTGACCTGGGTCGCGGAATTGTTCCGTGTGGAGTCCATAGCTATAGGAGATCGTCTCTGCCTCCACCCTACGATAGGGATTGAGCACAGCGATGGGTTGCACTCCCTCCCGGGTAGGATGAATGGTGGGAAAACGGCCATCGGACGTATACTGAAACTCCTCCACGGCCGCACTGCGGCCAAAGCCTCCACCTCCGGGAAGATGACCGGTGTGGTAGAAGAAATAGTTGTGACCCTGGAAGGTGACCACGCCACAATGATTGGTGAAGGAGTCGGTGCCGCCCAATGGCATCACCTCACCCTCATAGTGCCACGGACCGAGGGGCGAAGGAGCAGAACTGTAGGAGATATGTTCGGGCACGCCTCCGGCGGCATAGAGCAAGTACCATGAGGCAGCTTGGTCTGTTGACGGAACGGTAGCGGAAACTGGACGCCTCATCAACCAAGGACCCTCCACATAACTGTCGCGATACTTCTTGCCACGTTCTCGTTGGTTCATGGGTGGGGAAGCGAATCCTTCCTCCGTCATATCAATGAGTTGGACATCGCCTTTTGCGTGAATCATATCCTCTTGTAGTTCCAGTGCATAGACACGCGGATTACCCCAGAGGAGCCATGCCTGTCCGGTCTGTTCGTCAATCCATACGGTAGGATCTATGTGGTCCCAGGAGCCATTTTCATAGAGAGGCCTGCCGAGTGCATCGCGGTAAGGACCTTCGGGACGATTGCTGACAGCCACACCGATAGCCATACCTCCAGACAACTTGGAGTGGGCACATACATACCAATAGAACTTATCGTTGCGCTGGATGACTTGTGCTGCCCACGCCCGGTCATCGGCCCAGGAGAAACTCTCGAGGGCGAGGGGCGAACCATGGTCCTGCCAGTTCACCATATCGCGAGTACTGTAGACACGCCACTCCTGCATCCAGAAGAAGTCGGCTCCATCTTCGTCATGACCGGTGAAGACATAGAGTACAGAGTCACCTACATTCAAGGGTGCAGGGTCTGTGGTGTAGCAGGTCTGCACGATAGGATTCCTGTAGTGAGCTGCCGCCACAACCTCGGAAGGCTTGGGTTTGGCTGGTTGCTGAGCCTGACTGGTCAGGACACTCAGTCCAAGGAAGATGGAGAAAAGAAACGACTTCTTCATGGATAGTTCTTATTACTTTATTTTGCGGGTTTGAAGAGGAGGGGAGCCATCTCGTGCAGACTGCGGCGCCAGGTGAGGAACTCATGTCCGGTATTAGGTGAGACATAGCCATGGGCATTCAGACCCGCTGCCTTCAGTGCCTCCACAGACTGCCGAATACCATCGGGATTCTCCCGACTGCCGCAGCTCTCGAAGATGAGATGTACCTGACTCTTGTCCTTTATGTCCTCGGGGTTGAAAGTACCTCCACTGAGGAGGCCGTAGTAACCGAAGACTTCGGGACGACGTAGGGTTATGAGCCGTGTCTCGAAACCTCCCATGGACAGTCCGGCCATGGCGCGGGAGTCCTTCTTGGCGATGGTGCGGAAGTGGCTGTCGATATAAGGAACGAGTTCGTCCACGAGCACCTTCTCGAACTCCTGGGCCGTGAATTCCTGCATGCGACCAAAGCGGACATCATTAGTCATTCCATAGGTCATCACGATGATGAAGGGTTGGCACTTTCCTTCGGCAATGAGGTTGTCCATAATCAGGTTAGCGTGGCCTTGCCGGCTCCAAGCCGTCTCGTCCTCACCCCAACCGTGTTGCAGATAGAGTACGGGATATTTCTTTTTGTCCTGGCCGTAGGTGGGCGGAGTATAAACGAATGCACGACGCACCTGTTGGGTGCTCTCGGACCAGAACAGCACTTGCTGCACCATGCCATGAGGCACATTCTTCATGGCAAAGAACTCCTGGTCGTGGGCCGGAATCTCTATTCCACTCTCCCAACGTGTAGAACCGTAGTAGTTCTTGGCTCCAGGGTCGTTGAAGGTGGCCCCGTCCACGGTGAGGTGATAGTAATGGAAGCCTTCGTCCATGGGACCTTCGGTGGTACCTACCCACGAATTGTCGTAGGTGCGATGGAGCTGGGTACCTCCCCGTCCGCCTAATCCCAGACTGACGGTGACGGACTGAGCCTCGGGTGCTTCGATGCGGAAACGTACATAGCCCTGGGAGTTCACCATAGGATAATCCTTGCCCGGTTGATTCATCACCGAAGGACGGAAATCTTCCTTGATGGCAGGATCTGCCGGAAAAGCTTTCGCGGGATCGAAAGGAGGACGTTGTTCCTGCTGACGAGCACTGCGAGGCCTGCGGGCCGGTTTTGCCGGCATCTCCCAGGCGGGGTCTTTCATCTGGGCGATATACTCGTAGGCCAACTTTGGTTTGTACTCAGCATCGAAGGGCAAAGGATAGTTGGCGGCGCCCAACCAGGAGTCGCGATCAGAGAGGTTCCAGAAGGTGACGCAATCGATGACGTCGTGATGTTTGCGGAAGACACGGAAGAGACGAGCATACTGATCGGCCAGATGCTGGCGCACACTGTCGCTGACCTGTGCTCCCTCACGGCTGAACTGCAGTTGTCCTCCCATCTCCTCGTTGATACGGACATCAAGCTCGGTGACGTGGATGTGGCTGACGACCTGACGATAGAGAGCCAGCGCGCGGTCGACCTCTTCTTCCTGGGGACCATAGATATTATAATGTCCTTGCATTCCGATTCCATCGATGGGCACTCCAGCAGCCTTCATCTTGCGGACCATCTCGTAGATACGTTGGCTCTTGACGGGGTCCGTTTCGTTGTAGTCGTTGTAGAAGAGGAGTGCGTTGGGGTCAGCCTCACGGGCATATTCGAAGGCCTTTGCGATGAACTCGTCGCCGCAGAGCTTGTACATAGGGCTCTGACGGTAAGGGTCGGTGGCGTTGCGATCATCGGTCATCGCCTCGTTGACGACATCCCAGCAATAGACCACATCCTTGTAGCGATTGACCACAGCATGAATATGATTGCGCATCCGTTGATAGAAGACCTCCTTAGTGGGGTTGTCAGAGAGCATCCAACGTCCTATCTGGGAGTGCCACATCAAGCAGTGACCACGAAGCCGGATACCATTCTGGCGACAGAAATTGGCAATACGGTCGGCTCCTTCCCAGTTGAACTGTCCCTCGCGGGGTTCCGTGGGTTCGGGTTTCATGTCGTTCTCTGCCGTCATACTGCTGAATTCCTGGAGAATCAGAGCCTGCTGGGCAGGGTCGGTGACATTACGTTGGTTCACAGCTACACCTACGAGGAAATAATCCCTGTAGATATCTTTCAGGCCCTGGGCCTCGGCAGCGAGACCTACTTGGAGAAGCAGGACCGCAAACATCAGTTTCATTGTCGTACGCATAAGATTCGATAATTATTGGTGTTTAGTGTGTTTATTTCCAGAGGACCTTGTGTCCGTTTACAATATATAAGCCTTTGGACAGACCCTGCAGGGCTTGATCGCGACGGACCCGCCGGCGCAGCAACTGACCACTGAGCGAATAGACGTCGACGGAAGTGGATGGGGCTTCAGTTGACACGTCCACCACTCCTGTGGGATCGTACTGACTGTCGTTGGTGAGGAAGATGGACTGCACATAGAGAGGTTTGTTGGCCACGCCACCGGTGAAAGTAACCATCCGCACTTTCTTGCGGTCCAGATTCCTTCCTTTGTTGGAACTGGAGGTATATTTTGCCTCTTCTAGGTTGATGCATATCTGCTTCTCGTCGCCAAACTTCTCGGAGGAGAAGCAAGCACCCTTGACATTTGTTGTGGTGTAAATGTTCAGGTGTGCGTCGGCTTTCTGTATCTGATATAACTGAATAACCAGATATTTGAAGTCCGATATATCGAGAGGACTGGAATAGACCCATCCTGCCTGACCATCCTTGCTGAAGTTGAATACGCTGTAGCGATTGACTTGCCTGTAGGTACAGCTGCCAACGATGCTGGTAGAGATGAACTGTGGGGCGAAGGGGAAGTAGGAAGCCTTGGCGGTGAAGGCCGTGTCGACGCGATTACCGAAAGGATCCGTGTAAGATGTCTTCACGCGTGTAGTGCCCTGGCTCAACCCTCTCATCTGACCATTATTGAATTCGACAATGCCCACGGAGTCCGGTTCGTAGATGGCTTGGGAGGTGACATTCTCCTTGTGTCTATCCAGGAAATAGGCCGAAATGCCGGGTGAGCACCAGCCACCAATCATCGCTTCCACGGTAGGCTGAGAGGGAACGATCTTAGTGACGGTGAACATTTTCTCGTCCAAGGTTGTCTGGAAGGATGGGAAGATGGCGTCCTCGTCGAACGTGTCTTCCGTAGTAAACCAATCGAAGTCAGCAGCACCACCACTGTTCTTGGTAGAATAGCAGTAGAGTCCGAAGCGAGCTCCCACGAAGACGGTGAGATTGAACCCGAGTCTCGTCTCATTGCCCAGCGGCACCCATATCTTGTTGTTGAGCGAATAGTAGAACTTAGCCAGGCTGGTGGCGTAGTCCACGGAAGCACGCAGATAGACGACGCTGTCTATATCTGCAGAGCGCGAGACCTCCTTCGGGGTGAAGTTCGGGTCCACACGTAAGGTGTCCTGTCGCCAGAAGAGTTGGTACTTGCCATCGCGCACCTCCACGCCAATCATGGCGTAAGGGTCCTGGAGGACACAGATACCGGCGCGATCACCTTCCTGAAGCCTGCGGACATCCATGCGGATAGTACCCGTCGTAGCTACACCATTCTTGGCGAAAATACGTTGAGTGAGCATATTGCGAGCTTGGGTCAGACGGCTCACGATATTATTCGTCTTCAACCGCAGCCACCCCGGTCGTTCGAAGAGCGTCCAGCCATTGGCATCGGGGTTGTGGTTCCACTCCCACTGTTGTCCGAGAGGATAGTCCCGGAATACATCGGTAGTGGGCAGTCGCTTGATGGTATTATCCCCCACGGCCTTGGGTTTGGTATAACTCTGATAAGGTACTCCATTGTTACCCACAACGGGCCAGTCCTCGACCCACTTCACCGGTTGCAGATTGGGAAAACGTCCAAGACAGCCCAAGTCCTGTTGCATAATGGTCCACCACTTGCCTTGTGCATCTTCGATGAGCGCACCTTGATGAATGGTGTTGGGTTTACCATCGATGGTCTTCTCCACCAACATCTTTTCCTCGTAAGGGCCAAAGATATCCTTGGAGCGGAACACCGCCTGTCCGCTGGGCCAACCGCCATAGGTTGCATATATATAATAGTAGTCGCCGATCTTGTAGAGGTGACAACCTTCGAGACCCTGCTTGTCGCTGATGACGCGCTTCTCCTGCTTGAAGTTGAAGTTCTCGTCGAGCTCACACATCTGGATGTTGCCGATGCCGCAGGCGACGTAAACCTTGCCGTCGTCGAAGAGCATTCCGGGATCGTAGTACAGGCGGGACAGCTTCTTCTTATTCCAGGTTCCCTCAGGATTTGTGGTGGTCAGCAGCCACCCTCCGGTATCGTTACCATTTATCAGGAGGTAGAAGGTGCCCTCGTGGTACTTCATGGAGCAGGCCCACATGCCAGCCGCATAGGCATTCTTGTCGTTTTGCAGGTTGTAGCGGTCCGTATCGGCCAGCTGTGTAAGTGGCTGTGCACAGTACTCCCAGTTCACCATATCCCTGGATTTCAGGATAGTGGCACCCGGGAAGTGATGCATCGTCGTGCTCACCATATAATAGATATCACCCACCCGAATGACATCGGGGTCCGGGAAGTCGGCCCGCACGATGGGATTCTCGTAGCGCAAGCCTCGGTCACTGATGGGCACACTTGTGAAATCGGCCAGAGGATAGTCCACCTTATAATATTCTGCATACCAGTCCATGCAAGCCTTTCCGCAAGCCTCCTCCAGACCATCGAAAGCCGGCACGACTTTCTTCTTCTGAATAAGGGTGTCTACGTCGATGAGACAACTGGTACC
>JAILFY010000242.1 GCA_024697285.1 Bacteroidaceae bacterium | reverse complement strand
CATGACAGCATCTCTTTTTGCGCCTTGCTCACCGTCCACTCTCGCCGTAGTCCACTACGCCTTCGAGAGGAACGGCAAGCAAATCACTAAAAACATATGCCGTCCTGACATAAATCCTAATGACCGATTTGGGTTAAACGGTCGTTAGCTGTAATGTGGGTAAACGTTTGTTTCGGTCTGTTTCGACCCAATTTAATCAGTGAAGTTTTCATGTAGTATGTAGTTTGTTTTGAACAACATTTTTCGCGGTTGACACATATTCGAGTAGGTCTCGTGGCAGGGTGTACACTAAAAGAAAAACGCACCACTCGTGTGAAGCAGTGCGTTTTATCTGTATTGAAGCTTGTTATGTGAAGCTTGTTACATGAAGCTTGTTATGTGAAGCTTGTTATGTGAAGCTTGTTTCGGTTTTTATCTCCGGCCGGGGCCTCCAAATCCGCCGCCGCCACCGCCGCGTCTGCCGCCTCCTTCGCCAGGACCAAATCCTCCGCCAAATCCTTGGCGTGATTCGCGGTCACCAATGAGGTTGAGGTTGTAGATGACTCTCAGCATTCCATAGGAGTAGATGTTGTTGGTCCAAGTGTCGCTGCGATGTGTGGCGCTGATCATGCGGCTGATGTTGGAGCGTTCGCCGAGGATGTCGTACCATTCCAGAGCTACGATGAGGTTTCGCTCCTTCAGGAATGACTGCTGCAGCTGGGCATTCCAGATGAGTTCGTTCGTGTTCATGGATTCGTCTGCGTAGCCGCGTCTGCTCTGCTGGCTGATGTCGGTGGAGAATGTCATACCCCATCCGAGTGTGAGTTGCAGGTTACCGCCATAGTTGAAGGACCAGGTGTCGAGATTTGCGTTCTGCTGAATGGCGTTGCGAGCGTTCTGGTAGTTAATACTTCCGTTCAGTCCGAAGTCGATGCCATAGCCTGTCTCGCCCCAGTCGTAGCGGTAGTTGAGGCGCAGGTTGTCTCCGATGTTCCAGCTCTTTGTGGTGCTCTTCACGGATGACTGGCTGCCGCTGACCTGCATATATCCTACGGCGTTGTTGTAGTTGAAGTTGACGTTGGTGGAGATGTTCCAGTATTTCTTGGCGCCGAGAGCGGTGTTGAAACCTCCCCAGAACCAGGTGTTCCAGTTGCCGCTGATGTTCTCGGGGCGTGAGGTGCGTACACCCGTGGTGGTGTCGTAGATCACGGCTGTGCTGATGCTGTTGTTGGTCTGAGAGAAACCTCCGCTCACGTTCCATCCCATCTGGCGATCGGGTATGTAGTTGTTGTACCAAGTGTTGAAATTGTTTGTCCACGAGGGCTTCAGTCCCGGGTTACCTCTGGAGATGTTAAGCGGGTCGCTGGTGTCCTCCACGTCGAGCAGGTTGGTCATGGAGGGTTGGCCCATTCGTCCGTTGTAGCGCAGGCGCCACTGGCTCGTGTTGGATATCTTCCAACGCAGATCTACGCGAGGTGCCCAGTTGAACACGTTGCGAACGACGGTGGTGTCGAGGATGGCCGGACGATTGTATTTCATGCGTGTTGTCTGGGGCTGGAAGCTGACACCGGCGTTCAGGCGGAAATCGCCCACCTGGTAGCGTAGCATCATGCTCGCGTCGTGGTTGTATTCGTTGTAGGTGGCGTACTGGGAGTTGTGGATGTCGCGCAGACCGCTCAGGAGTGCTGCAGAAGGCATATAACCCAGGGCAAGGGCTTGGATGATGTCCTGATCGGTCATCGGGGTGCCATCGTCGTTTGTCCACATATAAGAATAGGCGGGGTTGGTGAGCAGCGAGTCGATGCGATAGAGGGAGCGGTCGCTGTCGGAGAACCGGCGCTGGAACTGGTAGCTGAACTGCAGGTTGGCTCCGGTGAAGATGGGCTCGGAGTAGGAGAGACGAGCACGCCAGTTCCAGTTCTTGGATGGATTGTCGTTGTACTGATTGGTGAAGGTGTAGGGGTTGCTCAGGTCCTTGTAGAAGTTGACCAGTGAGCGGTTGAAGCTGTTGTTCTTGGACTCGCTGACGTTTCCTCCGAAATCCAAGGTGATATTGCGTCCGGGCTTGGCCAGGCGGCGGTTGATCTGCAACCATCCGTTGACGTTGTAGTTGCTGTTGTCGCCTCGGTTCGTTCGGTTGTTGGAGTTGACGCGGATGGAGTCGACATCATTGAAGGATGCATATTCATCCAGCGGATTTATCATGCCGGCCTCGTAGGGGTCGTCGCTGAAGGTGACGGAGCTGCTGTGGCCGTGGCTGTCGCCATCGCTGTAGGAGAAGTTCGGGCGGAACTGGATGTTCGTCATCGTGTCGGGCTGCCATTCTATGCGGAAGTCTCCATTGAGGCTGGAGTTGTTGCTGAAGTTCTGGCTGAGGCTGTTGACGAACTGCGAGACGGTGCTGGTGACGAATGTCTGGGAGTTGGAGCGCGTCAGGTTGTCCGTGGAGCGGTGGTTGTAGCGTACGTTGCCACCTATCTCCAGGAAGCCGGCCTCGCCTTCTGCTTTGTCTCTCTCCCAGGCAAAGTCGCCGCCTCCGGTCTGCGTCTCTATGAGGCCTCCGCCGCCACCGCGGCCCCAGCCGCCCCAGCCGTTGCTGCCCGTGTTGTTGGCATTGCCGAAGACGGCGGCACGCCAGGTCTCGTTGAAGCGCATCATGCGAAGGTTGCCCTGGTAGCGGTCTTCTGTGCCATAGCCGCCTTCGAGGTTCACTTGCCAGCCTTTGCCCATGCCTTCCTTGATGGTAAGGTCGAGTACTGTCTCCTCTTCGCCGTCGTCGATACCTGTGACGCGTGAATAGTCGCTCTGGCGGTCGTAGGCCTTCACTTTGCTGACCATGTTGGCTTGTATGTTCTCGAGTGTCATCTTGGTGTCGTTGCCGAAGAACTCCTTCTTGTTGACGAGAATGCGCTTGACCTCCTTGCCATTGATTTTTATGGTGCCTTCCTCGGTGATTTCTGCTCCGGGGAATTTCTTCAGCAGTGCCTCGAAGTTGGAACCTGCGGGCACGCGGAAGGCGTCGGCGTTATATACGAACGTGTCGGCTTTCATCTCCACTTGCGCCGCTTGGGCCGTGACGACGGCGTCGCGCATGATGCTGGCATTGTCCAGGAGCGTTATCTCTCCCAGGAGCATCCTCTTGTTCTCTTTGGACAAGGTGATGGGGCGGAAGACGGTCTTGTAGCCTACGTAGGAGGCGCGCAGAAGGTATTCGCCATACTTGATACTGCCGATCTTGAAGGTGCCATCGGTTTTGGTGGACTGACCAGTCACCTGGGTGCTGTCGAGCTGCATGATGACGACAGTGGCCCCTGGCAGGGGTTCTCCTTCGTTGTCGATGATGGTGCCACTCACGGTGGCTTTCTGAGCGCTGGCGGCCATCGTGAGGCACAGCGCGAGGAAGAGGGAATAAATACGTTTCATATTGTTTTCTCTAAATACAAGGCTTCTTGTCTATCGCCGAAAATACTAATGAATTTTCAGCCGATTCACTAATAGAGACCGAGTTTCTGAAGGTCCGTTTAATAGATAAGTGTCTATTTAACGTTTATTTAGATGAAACAAACTAAGATAAACCTATGGTATAGAGATAAATGATGGCTGCGGGAATGGCCAGCAAACTGCTGTCGAACCGGTCCAGCATACCTCCGTGGCCTGGGAGGATGTTGCCGCTGTCCTTGATGCCAAGGCGACGCTTGAAGAGGCTCTCTACCAGGTCGCCCCAGGTCCCGAAAACGACGACGACCAAGGCGAAACCAGCCCACTGGAGGGGCGTAAGGATGGCGAAGAAATGTGCCATGAGCAGGGATACGAGCACCGTAAGTACGCCGCCGCCGATGCTGCCTTCCCACGTCTTGCCGGGAGAGACGCTGGGGAAGAGCTTGTGGCGGCCAAAAAGGGAGCCACAACAATAGGCACCGGTGTCGGAGCACCAGAGGAAGATGAAGATGCTAAGTATCAGGAGGGCACCACAAGGCAATATGGAGAGGATATCGTACGCAGAGTCGTCGAAGAACAGCAACAGGGCCAGCAATGCGAACGGCAGGGCGATGTAGAGTTGGGACATCAGAGCATAGCCCCAGTTGTTCAGCGGCTTCTCGTGCTGCAGGTACAGTTCGGAGATGAGGATGTAGGCGATATCCAGCCACCACAGACCAAAGAGTATCATGGCGCGGTCGGAGCCTGAGGCATAGGCGAAGAAGGCTGCAAAAAGTATCCAGCTGGCGGTGGTGGTGACGAGGCGAGGCACTTCGGCCGAAGCATGTGCGTTGACAAGACCCGTAAACTCCCAAGTGGCCAGCACCGTGATGATCATGAACAGCAGAGCGCAGCTGAGCGGGTGGTAGAGAATGCCGCCTACCATGACGACGACAAAGATAATGCCTGTGAGGGCGCGGATGACAAGATTCTTCATAAGAAACTATACTATTTATACTTGGTGCAACAATAGTATCTGATGTGGGATGCTTAGTTCTCGCTTTCCTCCTCGGGCTGTGTCGTCAGCAACTCTTCTGTGCGGCTGGCCCAGGGTCTCTTTCCGAAGATTTTCTCCACGTCTTCTGCATAG
>JAILFY010000228.1 GCA_024697285.1 Bacteroidaceae bacterium | reverse complement strand
TATTTATACTTGGTGCAACAATAGTATCTGATGTGGGATGCTTAGTTCTCGCTTTCCTCCTCGGGCTGTGTCGTCAGCAACTCTTCTGTGCGGCTGGCCCAGGGTCTCTTTCCGAAGATTTTCTCCACGTCTTCTGCATAGATGACTTCGCGTTCCACCAGCAGCTGGGCCAGTTGGTTGTGACCTTCTTTCTTCTCCTGAAGCAAGAGCTTGGCGCGCTCATACTGTTCGGCTATCATCTTCTTCACTTCCTTGTCGATGAGTTCGGCTGTAGCCTCGCTGTAGGGTCGTTGCCAGGAATATTCTTCGTTGCTGTAGTAGCAGAGGTTGGGCAGGGCTTCGCTCATGCCCATATAAGCTATCATGCTGTAGGCTTGTTTGGTCACACGCTCCAGGTCATTCATGGCGCCGCTGCTGATGTGTCCCGTGAAGAGCTCTTCGGCTGCGCGTCCGCCAAGGGTGGCACACATCTCGTCCAGCATCTGTTCGCGTGTCGTGATCTGCCGTTCTTCGGGCAGATACCAGGCAGCGCCGAGGGCACGGCCGCGGGGCACGATGGTGACCTTGATGAGCGGATTGGCGTACTGCAGGTTCCAGGAGATGGTGGCGTGTCCGGCCTCGTGCAAGGCTATCGTTCGCTTCTCTTCCTCCGTCATGACCTTGGTTTTCTTCTCCAGTCCGCCTACGATGCGATCCACGGCAGCGAGGAAGTCTTCTTTCGTCACGGCTTGCTTCCCATGGCGGGCGGCGATGAGGGCTGCTTCGTTGCAGACGTTGGCGATGTCTGCTCCGCTGAAACCCGGGGTCTGGCGAGCCAGCAGGTCGATGTCCAGAGATTGGTCTATCTTGATGGGTCTCAGATGCACCTTGAAGACAGCTTTGCGTTCGCTCAGGTCTGGCAGGTCCACGTGTATCTGGCGGTCGAAACGTCCGGCACGCAGCAGGGCCTTGTCGAGGATGTCGGCGCGGTTGGTGGCGGCCATGATGATGACGCCGGAATTAGTGCCGAAACCATCCATCTCCGTCAGTAGTTGGTTCAGGGTGGATTCGCGCTCGTCGTTGCCGCCCATCATGGCGTTGCGGGAGCGGGCACGTCCCACGGCGTCTATCTCATCGATGAAGATGATACAAGGTGCTTTCTCTTTTGCCTGGCGGAAGAGGTCGCGGACGCGGCTGGCACCTACGCCAACAAACATCTCTACGAAGTCCGAGCCACTCATGGAGAAGAACGGCACGTCGGCTTCGCCAGCTACTGCTTTGGCCAGCAGGGT
Source organism: Bacteroidaceae bacterium (assembly GCA_024697285.1). Lineage (GTDB taxonomy): Bacteria > Bacteroidota > Bacteroidia > Bacteroidales > Bacteroidaceae > Physcousia. The sequence continues at coordinate 2,687 of JAILFY010000228.1, read as the reverse complement.
CTTGCCGGTTCCCGGAGGGCCCACGAGCAGGGCTCCCTTGGGAATCTTGCCACCCAGGTCTGTGAATTTCTTAGGGTTCTTCAGGAACTCCACGATTTCCTGCACTTCCTGCTTGGCCGATGCTTGTCCGGCCACGTCCTTGAATGTTATCTTGGACTCGTTGTCAGAACCTTTTTCTACTAATTGTGCGCGTGAGCGACCGACATTGAAAATTCCTCCCATGCCACCTCCGCCGGAGCCCATGCGACGCATGATGAATATCCACACGAAGATGATGAGCAGCAGGGGGAAGAGATTCCAGAAGAGTGTCATCAGTGTGTCGTCGGACTTCTTGTAGCTCAGCTCGCCGGTGAAGTTGCCGAGTTCCTGCTGTTGGGTGATGAATTCATCAAGCTTGTCTGCTGAGGGATAATCAGCCTGAACGAAAGGTTGCTTGCCTGTCTGCTCCACGCCCTGCTGGAACACATCACGGATGTGCTCGGGCTTCACGAAAAGGCGCACGGTGCCATCGTCCTTGTTGGCTACGATGCGGTTGGCATATCCTTGTTCCACATATTGCTTGAAGACGGTGTAGGTCACGTTCTTAGAGGCCCCCGACTGGTCGGAGTCGCCTCCCGCGAAAAAGAGATAGCCCAATGCCACCGCAATGGCAATGTAGAGCCATGTGAGGTTGAAACGGGGCATCTTATTCTTCTGGTTGGGTTTGTTGCCCGATGGGGTACTATTCTGTGCTGCCATAGTTCAAAAAAAAGGGTGATCAGTCTAAATTGGGTATTTCGGTGATGGAAGCGTCTGCCCAAAGATGTTCCAGGTCATAAAACTCGCGAGCCTCGCGCAAGAACAGGTGAACGATGACCGTGCCATAGTCCATCGCCACCCACTGAGCATTGCGCAGCCCTGCCACGGCAGAAGGACGTGCGCCAGCGCCATTGCGGGTGAATTCTTCAACGCTGTCGGTGAGCGCCTGGACGTGTGAGGGTGAGTTGCCGGTGCAGATGACAAAGGCCTGGCAAACCGCTTCCGGAATGCCGGAGAAGTCTGCCACTACGATGTCATGCCCTTTTTTTTCTTCGATGCCGGCTTGTATGTGGCCGACGAGTTGTTCTGTCTGTAAATTCATGTATAAAGTGCAATTTCAGCTCACAAAGATACGACCTTTTCCGCGAACTAATGGAAAAATGAGTTGTTTTTTTGTTTTTTTTAGGGAAAAGTTTGTCTGTTTCATAAAAAGTAGCTACTTTTGCAGCCGCAAAACGCTTGATAAGGGTGCGAGTAATCCTCTCTGAGATTGCGTGGAGCTAACGTTGATTGGGCTATGGTGTAATGGTAACACTGCAGATTCTGGTCCTGCCTTTCCTGGTTCGAGTCCGGGTAGCCCAACTTCAACGAGACGCAGGCAAGTTGACTATGTCAGTAGTTGGCTTACGGAGGCAGGCTTGTGGAATAGCGGCCTCACATTATTCTTGATTGGGCTATGGTGTAATGGTAACACTGCAGATTCTGGTCCTGCCTTTCCTGGTTCGAGTCCGGGTAGCCCAACAATAAAAAGGAGGTCTTGCCTCCTTTTTTGTGTTTGTATTACTTATTTATCTTTGTCTCAGCCATGCCCCTTGATTGTTCTCCTCAGTTCCACATGATAGAGCTCGACGAAACGACGTCGACAAATTCGTTCCTTGCAGACTATCGTCCTGCCTGCGGCAGCGAGCTGACGTTGGTTACGGCGGAGTACCAGAGTGCGGGTCGCGGACAGAAGGGGAATACGTGGGAGTCCGCCCGCAGTATGAACCTTCTCTTCAGTCTGGCGATTCAGCCGGAGTCTTTGCCAGCTGGCTGTGTGTTTCTTCTAAGTGAGATGATGGCACTTTCTATCCGGGATGCTCTGGCGACTTTCCTTGGCAAGGAATTGACTGCTGCGCCCGCCGTCGGTGTCAAGTGGCCTAATGACATTTATGTGGGAGACAGCAAGATTGCCGGTATCTTGATAGAGAATGATTTGCGTGGTGGTCTCGTAGGCCGTTGCATCATCGGATGTGGCGTGAATATCAACCAGGAGTTTTTTGAGAGCGACGCACCTAACCCGATATCCCTTCGTCAGCTTCTGGGGCACGAGGTGGAACGTTCGTTTGTCCTGGATGCTATTATCATGAATTTCCGTCGCTATTACTCCGCCCTGCATGCCGACCTTGCCTCGAGGGGCAGGGATTCTGAAGTTCCACCCCTTCATGAGGCTTATCGAAGGGCGCTCTATCGCGGAACAGGTTTCTATCCTTATATTGACACAAGCAGTTCGGAGCAGTTTTCTGCGGAGATAGCCGATGTGGAGCCAACAGGTCATCTTCTCTTGCGTGACAGCCAAGGGAACCTTCGTCGTTATGCCTTCAAAGAGGTTTCCTTCGTCTTGGGGTGACGTTTAAGGTGCGCCAAGGCGCGGTTTAAGGTGCAGCCTTCGGCTGCGGTTTAAGGTGCGAGCAAGCTCGCGGTTTAAGGTGTCGCTTCGCGACGGTTTAAGGGGCGCTAAAGCGCGGTTTAAGGGGCAAGCGGGGCTCGCGGTTTAAGAGTTTAAGGGTTTAAGGGGCGCTAAAGCGCGGTTTAAGAACTTGAAACCTGAAACTTCTTGAAGGGTCGAGTGACCGGAGGTCGAGCACCAGACCTTGACCACCAGACCTTGACCACCAGACCTTGACCAC
>JAILFY010000219.1 GCA_024697285.1 Bacteroidaceae bacterium | reverse complement strand
CGTGCGCCGGTCGCCATCAATCTTAGCAAGCTAAGATCATGCTGCCCCTCGACTTGCATGTGTTAAGCCTGTAGCTAGCGTTCATCCTGAGCCAGGATCAAACTCTTCATCGTAGAATATCTTTGCCGCCTGGCATGCACCAATGGTGCAAGCAGCGGACTTTGTCTGTTTTGTTGACGTGACAACTACGGAGCCGACCTCTACTTTGTTTTTTTACTGGACTTCAGATATGACGGTTCGTATTCTTGTTTTCCTGTAGTACAAATGTCTCTTGGTCAGTCTTTCAAAGAACGAGTTCGCAACCGCAAGAGGCGAGTGTAACTCATAACCCTGACAAGAGCCAGGGTATCTCTCTCGTTTGCGGGTGCAAAGGTACGGCGACTTTTTCATTCTCGCAAGTCTTTTCGCAACTTTTTTTCATTTTCATGCAAACTTTTTGCACTTTTCAAAAAACTTCGCGCGCGTACCTTATTATATAATATAAAGGGTTCTGCCAGCTTCAAAAGGAAGAGAAAGAGAAAAAGGACACATCATTTTGGCTTCACATATCATATTGGGAAGGAAAGGAGAACGGCAAAAGACGTTTTGAATCGTCCCTGACAATAAGGAAACAGGATTTGCGGTGATGCAACAAAGGAAAAACATGAAAGCAGCATCCTTTTGATCGCCTTCCACCAGAAGAACTACAACAAAGAACCGCCTGCCTCCGAACAGAAGTGGTCACATCCCCCACAAAAAAACGATTCGCCCGATGCAAAACATCGCAAAAGAGGCTCATGAACAGGGAAAAGTAGGCCAAAAAGGGTTTGAATAAGATAAAAAAGTACAAAAATGAGATAATCCACGATTTTAACGACTCAAAATATGGCCGTATTCAAATTTATACTTAACTTTGCCTAGCGAAAACGACTAAATCCGAGAATATTATGTACGAAAAGATAACTGAAACAGCTCAGTGGATTCGTTCCAAGATGCAGGGCCATCCCACCACTGCCATCATCCTTGGCACCGGTTTAGGTCGCTTGGCAGAAGAGATTCAGGTAACGACCACCATCGACTATAAAGAGATTCCGAACTTTCCTGTATCCACCGTGGAAGGCCATTCCGGTCGTATGCTCTTCGGCACCTTGGGCGGTCAGGAGATACTGGCGATGCAAGGACGCTTCCACTACTACGAAGGCTACTCGATGAAAGAAGTCACCTTCCCCGTCCGCGTGATGTATGAACTGGGAATCAAGACCCTCTTCGTCAGTAACGCCGCCGGCGGCATGAATCCTTCCTTCTCTATTGGCGATCTGATGATCATCACCGATCATATCAATCTCTTCCCCGAGCACCCCCTTCGTGGCCCCAACTTCCCCACGGGCCCTCGTTTCCCGGACATGCATGAGACATACGACCATGAGCTCATCCAGATGGCCGACGCCATCGCCCAAGAAAAAGGCATCAAGGTCCAACACGGAGTCTACGTAGGCACCCAAGGTCCCACTTTTGAGACCCCCGCAGAATATCGGATGTTCCGCATCATCGGTGGCGACGCAGTGGGAATGAGCACAGTTCCCGAAGTGATTGTTGCCCACCATTGCGGGATCCGCGTCTTTGGCATCAGTGTCATCACAGACTTAGGCGTGGAGAACAAGATCGTAGAAGTAAGCCATGAAGAGGTGCAGAAGGCCGCCAACGCGGTACAGCCTCTGATGGCAGATATCATGAGAGAAATGATTCATCGCAACTGAGCAGACAAGAGAGTTACTCTATAAAATAGAAAGAGTACCTCTATAAGAATACAAGAGAGCTTCTCTATGAGAATACAAGAGAGTGTCTCTATGAGAATCAAGAGAGCTTCTCTATGAGAATCAAGAGAGTTTCTTTATGAGAATCAAGAGAGTTCCTCTATAAGAATCAAGAGAGTTTCTCTATGAGAATACAAGAGAGTACCTCTATGAGAATACAAGAGGGTGTCTCTATGAGAGAATAGGAAAACGCCCCTATAAGAGAATAGGGAATTACCTATTAACAAACATGTTTCAGCAACCCATAAAGTCCCAAACAATCATTGGAAATCGCAGAATTAGGTGAGTTCGGATTGATCCGCCATCTCACAGAAGCCATAGAAATCAAGAACCCCGAGACGGAAAAAGGTGTAGGGGACGATTGTGCCGTGCTCCACTACCCCAGTGAGCGCAAGTTGCTCGTCACCACGGACCTACTGATGGAAGGCGTGCACTTCGACCTTCAATACGTTCCTCTGAAACACCTTGGCTACAAAAGCGCTCAAGTCAACCTTTCAGACGTATATGCCATGAATGGTCGTCCTCGTCAGATGACGGTCTCCCTGGCATTGTCCAAACGTTTCACCGTCGAGGACCTTAGCGCCTTCTATGAAGGCCTGCGTCTGGCTTGCGAGGGCCACTCATGTGACATTGTAGGTGGTGACACCACCTCCTCCCTTACCGGTCTGGCCATCAGCATCACTTGCATCGGTGATGTAGATCCCTCGAAGGTGGTCTATCGTAATGGCGCCAAAGACACAGACCTCATCTGCGTCACAGGCGACTTAGGAGCGGCCTATATGGGTCTGCAACTGCTGGAGCGAGAGAAGAGTGTGTACAACGCACAGGTGAACGAAGCACTGCGGCAAGGCCAGAAGCCCGAGTCATTGCCACCCTTCCAGCCCGATTTCAGTGGACGAGAATATCTGCTGGAACGACAGTTGAAGCCCGAAGCACGCCGCGACATCATCGAGGCGCTGGCTAAGGCTGATATAGTTCCCACATCCATGATGGACATCAGTGATGGCCTCAGCAGCGAGTTGATGCACATCTGTTCACAGAGCCATACCGGTTGCCGAATCTACGAAGATCGCATACCCATCGACTACCAGACCGCCGTCATGGCAGAAGAACTGAACATGAATGTCACCACTTGTGCCCTGAACGGAGGAGAGGACTACGAGCTACTCTTCACAGTACCTCTGACCCTCCACGACCGCATCAGCGCTGTTCCAGGCGTGAAGGTCATCGGGCACATCACAAAACCGGAATTAGGCCTCCAGCTCGTCTGCCGCGACGGCACAGAGATGAAGCTGAAGGCACAAGGTTGGAATCCACTGAAAGAACATCAATAAAGAAGCAAAACGACATTCGATGGAAGGCGACCTCATCCATATCAACGACTGGCTGCGACCTCTCTCATGGTTGTATGGCTGTGGTATCTGGTTCCGGAACCTGATGTTTGACCTTCATATTCTGAAGGAACAGAGATATGACCGTCCGGTCATCTGCATTGGTAACATCACCGTGGGCGGCACAGGCAAGACTCCTCACACAGAGATGCTCATCGACATGCTTCAGCCAAGCCATCGCGTAGCCGTACTCAGCAGAGGCTACAAACGCAAGTCACGAGGCTACCGACTGGCACAGAGCACAACCTCCATGCAAGAAATCGGCGATGAGCCTTGGCAGATAAAGAACAAATTCCCCGAAACCATCGTTGCAGTGGACGCCAATCGTCGACGCGGCCTCAAGCATCTGTTCACAGATGCCGAGACGTCCGACTTAGATGTAGTGCTGCTGGACGACGCTTTCCAACACCGGTACGTACGTGCCGGACTTAACATCCTGCTCACAGACTACCACCGACTTATCTCCGACGACGCTCTGCTCCCCGCAGGACGTCTGCGCGAGCCCGTCTCATCCAAGGACCGGGCCGATATCATCCTTGTGACGAAATGTCCAGAGGATATGAAGCCGATGGATTATCGAGTCATTTCCCACTCCCTGAGTCCCAAGCCCTTCCAGCACCTGTTCTTCACCTCCATCTGCTACGGTCGTCCCTACCGTCTATTCTCGGACACCCCCGGCTCGGAGGAAGAACTGACGCCAGATACCTACGTGCTGCTGCTCACGGGTATTGCCAGCCCCCAACAAATGGTGATGGACCTCCAGCGCACTACCCGTCATATCATCCCGTTGCCCTTTGCGGACCATCACGACTTCAGTCGCAGAGACATCCAAAAAATCGAGGATGAATTCTCCAAGCTTCAGGGCTCCAAGCGCATCATTATGACCACTGAGAAAGACGCCGCACGCCTCCTTCCCCTTCGCGATGTATCGCCTATTATCCGACGTTCCATCTACGTTTACCCCATTACCACGAAGATACTTCGAGGACAAGAGGAAGAATTCCAGCAGCTTATTCTCGGTTTTGTCGACAAACAGGCAGACACCAGTAAATCATTCTAGCGGAATAAGCGCCTAAGACCTATTCCTGCTCCTTGCGCAGAAGTTCCAGCGCCTGCTGTACCACTGGATCTTCCTCGTAAATTACCTGGAAATACTCCGACATATCCCACAGATCTCGCGCCACCAGTCCCTTCAGAATCAAGGACACCGTCTGAACCGTCTTCTGCAGTTCCTCCTCATTCTTAGCCTGAATACTATCCTTCTTCGCAGCCTCATCAAACATCTTGTCGAGTTCTTCTCGAGGGAAGGTGAAGTTGTGGAGGAAGGTGTCGAAATCCGGATAAGATTTATGCAACTGCTTACGGTTCATGTCAATATACCGCAAACTGGCATTAATAATATAAGAACGAGCGTTCAGTTCCCGATGCATTCGGGTGAAACGCGTGGTGTCCAGCGGCACAAAAATATCTGGCATAATACCGCCACCGCCATAGACAGTGCGTCCAAGCTTGAGTGTCTTGTAGCGCAGGGAGTCGGGGAAATGAATGCTGTCGGCGTTTGAAAGTTCCCCTCTGTTATATCTGTCTATGACATCACGAGCGTAAGCTTTTGCATCCCCTTTCTCATAAGGCTTCTGTATGCAGCGTCCAGAAGGCGTGTAGTAGCGAGCGATGGTCAGACGAATCATCGAGCCATCGTCCAGCTCTATAGGTCTCTGCACCAATCCTTTGCCGAAGGTCCGTCGTCCCACAATTGTTCCACGATCATGATCTTGTATGGCCCCCGAAAGGATTTCCGCAGCGGAAGCCGAATACTCATCCACCAGCACGACAATACGTCCTTGGGTGAAGAGTCCCCCTCCAGCAGACCGAAATTCTCCCATGCTGATACCTCCACGTCCCCGCGTGTAGACAATCATCTGATCCTTCGGCAGAAATTCGCTGGCCAGTTCAGCCGCAGCATTCAGGTATCCCCCTCCATTACCCTGGAGATCCAGGATGAGTGTCTTCATCCCTTCTGCCTGCAGTTTTCTGATGGCGTCCGTTACTTCCTGGTGGGTTGTAGCGGCAAAGTTACTGAAACGCACCAGACCTATTCCAGGTCGAATCATATAAGCAGCGTCAAGGCTGTTGACGGGAATCTTGTCACGTTTCACCACAAAGGTAAGTACCCCTTCTATCCCCCTTCTGACGACCCCCAGCTGCACTTTCGTACCCTTGGGTCCCCTCAGCCGTGACATGATATTCTCCCGACTCATCTTCACGCCTGCTATAGCCGTGTCATTTACCGAGACGATACGGTCTCCGGCGAGTATTCCCACTTTCTCAGAGGGTCCCTTGGAAACAGGCTGAATAACGACAAGCGTGTCTTCCAGCATATTGAACTGCACCCCGATCCCATCAAAATTCCCCTGCAGAGGTTCGTTCATTTTCTTCGTATCAGCAGCATTGGTATATGCCGAGTGAGGGTCCAGCTTAGAAAGCATTCCCGTTATCGCATCTTCCACCTGGCGCTGGATGTTTACGGTGTCTACATACATCTGATTGATCATCACCGTGGATTGCAGGAGTTTCCGCAAAGCCACCTCCCGTGCGTCGGTTCGTTGGGCCGAAGCATCGATAGAAGAGAACGCCAGAAGCGCAACAAGCAGGGATAAACGATTATGGCGAATTAGAGAAAAGAAAGAATCGTAAGTCATGAGAAATGATAGAAAGGTTTGTGTTAACTATTATATCACGCAAAGCGCCCTTATCACCAAGTAAGAACTCTGAGGATCAGGGGTCTCGTGCAAATTATCCGTCGTTATCAGGGCTCTGATAACTCAGTCCCGGGGGCAGGAAAGCAGAGATATCACGTCCGAAATGAGCCAGTTCGCGAACAACAGAGCTGGACACCGCTGCCAGCTCAGGTTCTGTGAACAAGCATACCGTCTCTATTCCCGAGAGCCGTTTGTTGATATCAGCCATCTGCAGTTCGTACTCGAAGTCCTTATGACTTCTCACACCCCGCAAGAGAGCCACTGCCCCTACGGAGAGCGCGAAATCGGTCGTGAGTCCACTATACTGTTCCACCGTCACCCTGTCGTCCGAAGCAAAGAACGCACGCAACGCTCGCACCCTCTCTCCGACAGGAATCCATCCAGGTTTCTGTTCGTTGACGCCTACGGCAATGACCACTTGGTCAAACAGCATCAGCGCGCGCTCCACCAAGGACAGGTGCCCTACAGTAAAGGGGTCAAAGGAACCCGGGAAAAGGACCTTCGACACTTTGTGGCAAGACTCAGAAATATCAGTCTTCATAATTGAGATACAGAAAATATGGTGGCTACGAGAGTTCAGGCTTACTCAGACTCACTCATCCAGGTCCCGGTATTCCTTTTCTTCCACGACCTCTTCATCCGGCAAGTCCTCCTCAACCACCAAGTTATCGATGATAAACTGCTGTCGTTCCATCGTATTCTTACCCATATAGTAGTCCAGCAGTTCAGCGATATGATCGGATTTGTGGAGTGTCACCTCGTCGAGTCGCATATCAGGTCCGATGAAAGCTTTGAATTCATCGGGAGATATTTCTCCCAGTCCCTTGAATCGTGTGATTTCGGGGTCAGGCCCCAGCGCGTCGATGCTCTGTATCCTCTCTGCTTCCGTGTAGCAATATCTGGTGATGAAATCCCCTTTCGTCCCCACTTCACCGAGGGCTTCCAACTTCGCCTTAGACAGTTTCTTCCGTCGCTGTCTTACTCTGAAGAGAGGTGTCTGAAGAATAAAGACATGGCCCTTCTTCACCAGTTCGGGGAAGAACTGCAGGAAGAAGGTAATCATCAGCAGACGGATATGCATGCCGTCGTCATCAGCATCTGTGGCCACAATCACCTTATTATATCTCAACCCATCCAGGCCGTCCTCGATATTCAGAGCAGCCTGCAGCAGGTTGAACTCTTCGTTCTCGTAGACCACTGTCTTGGTCTTGCCGTAGCAGTTCAGGGGTTTTCCTCGCAGACTGAAGACCGCCTGTGTCTGCACATCACGGCTTTTAGTGATACTTCCCGAAGCGCTGTCGCCCTCGGTGATGAATATCGAGCTTTCCTCCTGGCGGTCGCCTTTTGCGTCGTTGAAATGAATACGGCAGTCGCGCAACTTGCGGTTGTGCAGGTTCGCCTTCTTGGAGCGCTCTCGCGCCAGTTTCGCCACGCCGGCCATGGCTTTTCTCTCGCGCTCGCTCTCCGAGACCTTCTGCAGAATGATTTCAGCCACATCGGGAGTACGACGGAGGTAGTTGTCCACCTGCTCCTTTACGAAGTCACCTATGAACTTATCGATACTGATGCCACCACCATTCGGTTCCGTACTGAGGCTGCCTAGTTTGATCTTCGTCTGGCTCTCGAACAGAGGTTCCTGAATCTCTATGCTGATAGCAGCAACGATGCCATTTCTGATATCCGAGTAATCGAAGTTCTTTCCCGAGAACTCCTTAATCGTCTCGGCCACATACTTCTTGAAGGCACTCTGATGAGTACCGCCCTGGGTCGTGTGCTGTCCGTTGACGAAGCTGTGATACTCCTCGCCATATTGTCCATTGGTGTGGGTGAAAGCAATCTCAATGTCCTCTCCCTTCAGGTGGATAATAGGATACAGAGGCTGAGTAGTCATGGTATCAGTGAGCAAGTCCTCCAATCCGTTGCGCGAGAGGATTCTTCGCCCATTGAAGACGATGGCAAGTCCCGTGTTGAGGTACGTGTAGTTTCTCAACATCGTCTCCACAAATTCATTCTGGAAACGATAGTTGCGGAAGAGACTGTTGTCGGGTTCGAAATAGATGAGAGTACCATTCTCCATCTCAGCTGCCGGCGTCTGGCCGCCCACGTTCTCGGTCGTCGCTTCCAGAGGTCCGGCAGCCCCGCTGTTGGTAGACCCCTCGTCTTTCACGAGTTGTCCCTGCTCGAAGGTCGCCCGTCGTGTCTCGCCATCGCGGAAACTCTGTGCCACGAAACGAGTGCTGAGGGCATTGACGGCCTTCAGACCCACGCCGTTCAGTCCCACGCTCTTCTTGAACGCCTTGCTGTCGTACTTACCGCCCGTATTCAACATCGAGACAGCATCTATCAGCTTTCCCAGAGGAATACCTCTGCCATAGTCACGCACCGTCACCCTCAGGTTATCCTCGATGGTCACTTCAATGCGCTTGCCGGCACTCATCTTGAATTCATCGATACTATTATCCACCACCTCCTTCAGGAGCACATAAATGCCATCCTCTGCATGGCTTCCATCGCCCAGTTTACCAATGTACATACCAGGACGAGTGCGCACATGCTCCATATCCGACAAATGCCGGATATTATCATCTGTATATTCTGATTGTGGCTGAATCGGAGTTAAATCTTCTGTCACTTTTCTTCTTTCTAATACTATGGGATTAAATTCTTTACGAGAATGAGAGTCTGGAATCAGGAGCGGTTCTTTCCAAGATCTTTCTGCCAGCAACGTCTCCTTTTGTGTACGACATGATCGAGGTGCGACCACTGTCCCTGGCTCTTCTCGTTATCCTCCAGCTGCGGATGAGTCTCTGCCCATACGAAGCCAATTTTCTGTGCGGCACGAATGATCTGAGCAAAGAGCGGTGCGTTCACGCCCCTGTTCTGCCACTCCGGCAGCACCCCTATCAGCAAGAGGTCAATCACGGGCGCCGGTTTGAAGTAGATGGCTTTGGCCAGGTGCCACCACCCGAAGGGGAACAACTTTCCGTGGGCCTTCTGCAAGGCATAAGACAAGGAACCGATTCCCACGCCCATGGCGATGGGTTCATTATTCTCGTCCTCCACCACTGCCAGCAATCGCGTGTCCAGGAAGGTCAGATACGTATCGGCATACTGTTTTATCTGACGTTCGTTCATCTCAGAATAGCCATACAGGTTTGCATAAGCCTTGTTGACGATATTGAAGACCTTCTGGATATACTTGCCGTCGTCGGCCGAGAGGATTTCCTTCGCATTCTTGAAGGGATGCAGGTGCAAGTTGTAGCGCTTCATGCAGAGTTCGGCCACCCGGAAATACTTCTGCATATCAGCCTCTTGACCTGGTTTGGGGACCATAACCTTACGTTCTACCCAGTCCGTTTCCTTGCCGAATCCCAGGTGTTCCATGTGGACCTTATAGTAGGGATAGTTGTAGATTGTACTCATTGTGGACAACTGATCAAAGCCATCTATGAGCATGCCTTCCGGATCCATATCCGTGAATCCCAGCGGCCCTACAATCTTTTCCATTCCGCGTTCACGTCCCCATTTCTCCACGGTTTCAATGAGCGCTTTGGACACCTCTTCGTCGTCGATGAAGTCAATCCATCCAAACCGCACGTTTCTTGTGTGCCACGTCTTGTTGGCCTTATGGTTTATGATAGCAGCCACCCTTCCCACGATTTCCTTGTCTCTGTAAGCCAGGAAGAGGTCCGCCTCGCAGAACTCGAAGGCCGCATTTTTCTTCCTGTTGAAGGTATCAAGCATATCCTCCAGGAAATCAGGCACCGCATAGGGATTATCCTTATAAAGGAAATAGTTGAAACGTATGAAGGCGCGCAATTCTTTTCGCCCTTCCACTTTTTTAATTGTTATCATGGAGTTATGAACATAATTATGCTGCAAAGGTAACGTTTTTTGGTAAAAAAGGACCCACATTCTATACTTTTTTAGCGTATTATAAGGGTTAAAGTTAAAAAAAACTGCAAAAACCTTTGGGAATGGTTCGGAAATGAGTACTTTTGCACAGCATTAATAACCAATAAATCTCAAATGGCATCATGCAAATGAAGAAAATTTTTGCTTTGGCCGCAATGGCCATTTGCTCGCTCACTTCGGCTCAGGCCCAGAGCGCTGCCGAGCAGCTAGACTACAAACCTGCTCCGTACATGTTCATCGGCATCCAGGGCGGTGCCCAAACCACCTTCACCGGCTACGATCAGCTGAAGCTTATCACTCCTACCGCCAGCGTCAGCTTTGGTGCCTTCTTCACCCCAACAGTAGGTGCTCGTTTGCACGTTAATGGCATGTGGGACAAGCAGGGCTATCGTCCGAACTTCGAATACAATTATAAATATGTGACGACAGACCTGGACCTGATGCTGAACCTCTTCACCTTGTTTGGCAAGGAGACCTACTATCCCCTCAATGTTTATTTGATTGGTGGTATCGGCCTTAACTATGCCTGGGACAACGATGAACTCATCAACAGCGCCTACAACAACCCCTTCGCCTGGGAAGACAACCGCCTGAGCCACAATGCACGTATTGGTGCCATGTTAGACTATAATCTTGCCAAGAACTGGAGCGTGAATCTGGAAGTAAGTGCCAACAGCCTCAGCGACCGCTTCAACAGCAAGTACAGCTCCAAGGACGACTGGATGCTCACAGCCCAGATTGGTGTTGCCTATAAGTTCGGTTTCAAGGCCAAACCCGCTCCTGCTCCCGCACCTGTTGTTGTTGAGCCCGAGCCCGAACCGGCTCCCGCTCCTGTAGTAGTTAAGGAAGAGCCGAAGCCCCAGCCCGTTGTCAAGAAGCCTGAGATGAAGACAGAGATCTTCTACGCAATCCGCGAGACAACCGTTACCGCCAGCGAGCAGTCCAAGCTCGACACCCTCATCAAGTTCTTGAAGGAGAACACCGATACGAAGGTGACCGTAACAGGTTATGCCGATGCCGGCACAGGTAATCCCCGCATCAACATGAACTACTCCAAGCAGCGTGCAGAGAATGTGGCCAAGGCTCTTACCGATGCTGGAATCGACGCAAGTCGCATCACCGTAGATGCTAAGGGCGACACCGTCCAGCCCTTCAGCGAGAACGACAAGAACCGCGTGTCCATCGCTGTTGCCAAGTAAGTCACCTCTTACTTAAGATATTGAGAAAAGGCCATGCCCCACCGAGGGCATGG
>JAILFY010000207.1 GCA_024697285.1 Bacteroidaceae bacterium | reverse complement strand
GAAAGCGAGGCATCGCGTGCCACGCAATAATAAGCGGAGATGGTGAAGTTGTCCAACTGATAGAGCAACTTTCCCGCAGCAGATGTCATATTCAGGAACCCCGAGCCGTTGCCCAGACTGAGCACATGGTAAGGTCCCATTTCCACTACCTCGCCCGAACCGATAATCTTGGCGCTTACGCCCGAGAGGTCATCAGTCACCGTGACACCCGAGACATTCTCGAAGTTGAACTGCATAATCAGATTCTCTGAAGACGGAGCATCTCCTTGCAAAAAGACATTCTCCTGTGCCCCCACCGTCAGCGATGTGAGGAGCATGACAAACCACATCTTTACTTTCATTTCACGTTGTATTTGGATAATTAGCTGTGCAAAAATAGATTATTATTATTTAATAGGTACGCTCCTTTTGTCTGAATATATCTGTTTTAAACGTATAACAGCCCAAAAAAGACCTTTCAGACATACTTTTTAGACAAAGAGCGCCATACGTCAACTGATTTTTCACGGAATTATTTAGCGAAATACACTTTTTTCCCTATCTTTGTCGTCGAAATCCAAAACAGACGTACTATGACAAAAAGAGTGACTGCCATCCTTGGGGCCTTATTCCTTATGACCATAGTAATGACCGGCCACCGCCGCTGGACCGTTACCGACGGACTGCCCACGGGAGAGATCCGGCAGATTATTGAGTTGCCCAACGGCCAGATGCTCGTGAACTGCGAGGGTGTCTTCTGCCTTTCCAACGGCCAGACGTTCGACGCATGCTCCTGCGACCAGAGTTGTGCTTATCCCCTACCCCATTTCAACGACAGCTATGGGCACATCTGGCAGGGCGACTCGCTGCTGTGGTTGCGTGACCTCTACCATATCTATCTCTTTGACGCCCGCAACTACCGTTTCCGCACCGATATCCGCGCAGTCCTCAGCGACACCCTTCAGCAGCGCCTCCTCTCGGCTTCCGCCGACGCCCCCGTCCCCACGGCCTCACAGTTCCGGGTCATTGACTCCTTGGATGTACAGGATGTCACCGTTGCCACCCCCGACCGCCAGGGCGGTCTGTGGATAGGAACCCTGAACAGCGGCATTGTCTATCAGCCACCCCGACGCGTTATGCCGGAAATCCACACGGGAAGCGACACCCTGATAGGGTTGGCACGAGGAGCCACTCTGCGCGTCGGAAGCACGACCTTTGTCGTCCCGCTCCCCGACGGGCGTGTGCTTCGCTGCGACTCCCTCTGCCACCTCAACTACGCCCTCCCCGAGAGTCCGCAGCGACAACCACTCGCCGAACAACTGCCCGCATTGCGCAACTACCGCATTATGGTAGGGGCCTGTCCGCTGGATGAGAGATGGGTGGCCATATACACGCAGAATGGCATCTTCCGACTCGACATCCAGGCCGACACGCTGGCTCCCTTCCCCTGTGCCGAGGAGATAGAACGCCACAGCAACAAATATAACTGCTTACTCAAGGATAGCCTCGGGAGATTGTGGGTTGGAACTCAGAACGGACTCTTCTGCCTCTCCCCCAATCCAGATGTACAGAACGCTACAAGCAGCTACACCTGTCGGCGCGTGGAGGGACTTATCAACAACTGCATCCGAAGTCTGGTTGTCGATGCCGACGGCCGGTTGTGGGCTGGCACCTCCTACGGTATCTCGCGTATCACGCCAGCCATCATTAATCTGGGCACTGACGACGGTTTCCCGGCCATAGCTATGATGGACCGTGCTGCCGTGTTGCTCCCCGATGGCAGACTGGTGTTTGCCGCTGGAGGCGGACTGGCCGTGGCCTTCCAGCCAAGGGAACTGATAGGCAGCGAGGAGCCTGCGCCCGTGGTCGTCACCACTACCATCATCAATGGCGAACGTGTGCAGCAACTGCCGGCTGTCCTCTCCCACTCCCAGAACTACATCACCTTCGAGTTCAGTACCCTCAACTACGCCACGCCCTCCCACGACCGCTATCGCTACCGAATGCGAGGACTGGAGAACGAATGGAACTTCTGCAACGACGGACTCGGACTGGTACGGGTCAGCTACAAGGCGCTATCACCAGGTGATTATGTTCTGGAGGTACAGGCCGCCTCGGCATCTGCCGACTGGGGGCCGCGCACCGAAATCCCCTTCACCATCACCCCACCCTGGTGGCTCACCTGGTGGGCCAAGTTCTGCTATATTCTGTTGACATTGGCAGGTGTCGTAAGCCTTATCAACCTCTATCTGAGCAAGCGCAAGGCCAAGCTGGAGAGGGAGAACGAGCAACGGGTCAACCGACTCTTTGAGCTGCGCGAAGAGGCGCGACATCAGTTTGCGGAATCCGTGAACATCGCGGCCGACAAGATTTCCATCAACGCCGAAGAGGAGAAGATGGTGGAGAACATGCTGCAAGCAATAAAAGAACACCTGGACGACGAAACCTACAACGCCGACCAGCTGGCCCGGGACCTGGCCATGAGCAGGGCCTCGCTCTACAAGAAGCTGCAAACCATGCTCGGCATAACGCCCACTGACTTCATCCGCAATGTGCGCCTGAAGCGTGCTGCACAACTGCTGGCAGAGACCTCCCTCAACATCAACGAGATTGCAGCGCAGGTGGGCTTTGCCACCCCGCGCAATTTCTCCACACAGTTCAAGAAGATGTTCGGAATGACGCCTTCCGAATATCGGGAGCCTTCGGGAGGGGGAGAGGGAGCCCCCCTCTAACTTCCCTGCGCGAAGGGGATGAAAGAGAAAGAGGAAAGGAGCAGCCGTTCCCCTTCCGTCA
This sequence comes from Bacteroidaceae bacterium, assembly GCA_024697285.1. Classification (GTDB taxonomy): domain Bacteria; phylum Bacteroidota; class Bacteroidia; order Bacteroidales; family Bacteroidaceae; genus Physcousia. The sequence continues at coordinate 7,818 of JAILFY010000207.1, read as the reverse complement.
GGAAGGGGTCAGAAGTGGAAAGAAGGAAAAAGGAGCAGCCGTTCCCCTTCCGTCAGGAAGGGGTCAGGAAAGGGGGAAGGAGGAAGCAAGGGGGAAGGACAGGGGAAAAGGAGTACCTTATACCTTATTATTATTGCATGGGATGCAGTTTCTCCCAACGGACCTGCCAAGTGCCATCGTGCGGGAAGCCGGGATTGGAGATGGGCGGACAGCCGTCCCATCCGGCGCACATCATAGCTACGGCAGCGAGGAGGGCGCCGTTGCCAGGGAGGTAAAGGCGGAGACGGTCGGCGGTCTGGAAGTTATGACCGGAAGGGAGGTAGGTGTTCTTCTGTACATCCAGGAGGAGAGCCTGCAGGGCGATGTCGGAACGTCCCAACCGCGCTGCAGCCATCGCCACCATCCCATAGTCCCATCCCCAGGTGGTGGGCCAGTTCCAGTTATCCATCACCCAGTCGAGGGTCTTATGCATCTTTTCTTTCTCGTACATCGCCGGCGGCAACATCCCGCAAACGCCCAGCACGGCAGGATGATCAGAACGACTTTTCAGCAGGAAAGTCTCTTCCGAGATGGTGGGTTTCCCTTGTTGGTCTGGCGTCTGGAAGGGGTCGAAGGTGCTGGCGCGAGCCTGTTCCTGAAAGGGCGTGCGCGGCAGGCCTGCCGTGTAGATGCCGTCGCGCTCGGGCAGGGGCGCCAGGTGCTGCAAGATATCATCCCACTCCGGACGTCGAGGCAGCCCCTGTCGCTCACGCCACCGTTGTGCCGTCTCCAGTCCATAGTGCCAATAGGCCAGTTCGAAGGGATGGTTGTAGGAGAAATCTTTCGACATGGATTCCTGCATGGCGGTGGCAGAGGCGAGGCAATAAGGAGGTGTCTTGCTCACGAAATCCGCCATGAAGAGGGCCGTCTGCTCCACGAGCGGTCCGTATTCTTGCAATGTCTTGGAGGTAGGCTTGTGGCGGTACATCTCCTCGGCCATATAGATATAATGAGGCTGTTGCCAGATGAGGAAAGAGCCCGTGTTGGAGGGTGCCTCGCCCGCCCAGGGGTCGGTCATCTTCATCCATCGGACACCCTCGAACCCTTGACGCCGGGCAATCTCCTGGGCCACGGGATAAGCTGTGTTGTTGTACCACCGAAGCATGGTTTCCAAGACGTCGGGACGGTTCCAGAGGGAGAAATGTACTGCGTGCCACCACGTCATCTCCAGATGAGGACGACCGAACCACGAGTTGTAGGTAAGACCCGTCTCCTGCGGCGGCAAGTTGTTGGCACAGTTGATCTTCGTGAGGTAGAGCGAGAGGATGACACGTCTCTCCAGTTCCTTTGCCCTCGGGTCGGAGCAGCGTGAGAAATCCACCATTCCACCCATTTGCCAGAAGTCGTGCCACGCCTCTTTCAGGGCGTTCAACTGCTCTTGGTAGCGGAAAGGGGAGGCGACACGTGGACGCTGGGCACTGGAATATTCTGCCTCAAAGGCGAGGAGCGGCGCTTGGGTGCGGAGTACGAAGGTGTGGGGTCCCGAGGTCTCCAGCCGTGCCTCACCTTCCCAGCGCAGAGTGAGGAAGTAGCGCGTGTCGTCGAGGGTACGTTGGACGACGGCAGAATGAGAATCGCTTAGGAGTATGATGGACTGATGGCGATTGGGTTGCGTCCAGTCATTAGCGTCGTCAGCATGTTTGCCGGTGGGATAGGAAAAACGGATATGTACAGCGGCCCTTCCGTCGGAGAGCAAGGGGCTTTGGATGTGATAGATGATGGCATCGCGATCCTGAGCGCAGGCCGTAATTACTTCTACGGGTTGACCATCGGCTTTGAAGTTCGATTCTATGACTCCATCGTAGAGGTGCTGCACTTGCCGGATGTCGCTGAGCTGTTCGAGGGCGAGGGGCGCTCCTTGGCTGTCGGTGAGCGCCAATCCTATCGTCCCCAGGTTCAGGCGGTGCGGGTTCACCCGAAAATACTGAGTAGCCTGTTGCTGGCGTCCTCCCTTCTTATACTCCACGGCATAGATCTCCTCGTGCTGGCGATGGGGGAAATGGAAAGTGCGTTGTGTCTCCGCCTCCGTGAGGCTGTCGGTATTGGGGAAGCGGTGCCACCCCCAGTCGGACATGGTAGTGAGGGGCACGCCGTTTCTGTAGGCCTCCGGAAAAGACTGCAGACCCGTGACGTCCACCGTGGTGGCCAGATGGCCGTTGCCCACGGACAGAGAGGAGAGGGAATCCGCTGTGAGGTTCGTGGGGTTGTGTCTGCTGACCACCGCCTGGCGGTTGATGGGGGCAATGGGTATATCGGCCCGAGTCGGAGAGGAGACGAAGGGCAAAAGGAGCAATGACAAGAAAAGAACGGAGGTCCTCATGGGCTGTTGTAATGGATTCGTGATGCAAAGTTATATATAATAAGGTAAGGGGAGGGAAAAGAGGGGGAGGATTTAAGTTTTATTAGCAAAGGAGCGAGCAGGATGATTAAACCATAGGAGGAAAGGGGCATCAAAGGAATTAACAAGCAGTTCTGAACAGCAAAGGAAAGGCTCGCGAGAGCAAGCTGCCGGAAAGGACACGCGAGACTAAACGGTCGGAAAGGACACGCGAGACCAAATGGTCGGAAAAGATATTTCTCTAACCCCATAAACCATAAAGAAAATGAGAAACAGTTTCAAATGGATGATGCAAGTGTTCCTACTTGCCATGTTGCTCCCCACCACAGCGAGCGCACGAGTAAAACAAAAAGTAATCGACGAAGGCGGTAGCGGCTCCTACAAGGCAGAAGCCCGCGAAGAGAAGAGCTTCAAAGATGCCGTTATCTACAAACCCGTAGACCTCCAGGCTGCCGTGGCCCGCAAGGGACAGTTGCCCGTGCTGGTATGGGCCAATGGCGGTTGCAACGACACCTCCCTGCCCCACGAGAGAATGCTCAATGAGGTGGCGTCCCGCGGATATATCGTCATCGCCCTGGGAAGTATGCAAGAACGTATCGACGACCGTCAGCTCCAGAAATCACCCAACGAACAGATGTTGCAAGCCATGGACTGGATTGCCACACAGAACAGCAAGAAGCGCAGCGACTACTACGGATGTGTGGATGTGCAGAAGATTGGCGTTGCCGGACAGTCCTGTGGCGGCGCCCAGGCGCTGTCGGTAAGTGGCGACCCACGTGTGAAGACCACCGTGATGGTGAATTCCGGAATGGGAGACATCGAGATGTCGGGAGCCAGCAAGGAGTCGCTGCAGGCCCTCCACGCCCCCATCCTCTATATGCCCGGCGGCGAGAGCGATATCGCCTATCGCAATGCCGTGGTTGACTACAGCCGCATCCATCAGGTCTTTGCCGCCTTCGCCAACCACCTCACGGCTGGTCATGTGGGTGACTTCGCCGAACCCTATGGCGGCAGTTTTGCCAGGATGCTCACAGCCTGGCTCGACTGGCAACTGAAGGGCCGCGCAGAGGCTGGCAAGGTGTTTCTCAACAACCAACTTGATGCCTTCCCCGAATGGACCATGCGCAGCAAGGACGAGAGCAAAGGCTACCTCAACGAACCTTTCAGCATGATGGAAGTCCACTGCACCAACCAGAAGAACCAGAACATCTACGGACAGCTCTACTTGCCCAACGACGGACAGGCCAAGAAGCCGCTGGCCATCCTCGCCCATGGTTACAACTCATCCTTCCGCGAGACCGAAGCCTATGCCCAGACCTTAGCCATGAACGGCATCGCCGCTTATATCTTTGACTTCTGCGGAGGTGCCGTCAGGAGCCGCAGTCAGGGCAAGAGCATCGAGATGTCGGTGTTCACAGAAGCCGACGACGTGGCAGCCATCGTGGCGGCCGCCCGCAGTTGGGACTTCATCGACAAGGACCGCATAGCCCTGCTGGGCTGCAGCCAGGGCGGTCTCGTAGCCGCCATCGCTTCCTCTCAGATGCCGGATGCCTTCCGGTCGGTGGTTCTCGTGTACCCAGCCCTGAGCATCGCAGAACATGCCGTGACGGTTCACCCGAAGGAAGCCATCACCAGCGAGACGGGAGTGGATGTGATGGGGATGCCACTGTCCCACGTCTACTACGACCGCCTCGTAGGCTACAAGATCTTCGACGAGATGAAGAAATACCAGGGGCCCGTGATGATTGTCTATGGCGACAAAGACCCCATCGCTGCCGGCGACTACATCGAGCGTGCCCGCCAGAGCTACCGCCAGTGTGAAATCAACGTTGTTCCCGGCGGTGCCCATGGTTTCCCCGCCTCCATCACCCATGTACAGGCCAACGACCATATCGTCAGGTTCCTGAAGAGGACACTTCTGAAATAAGGATTTCTTGGTATTCCCAAGCATTTCTCTTCTACAACATTTTTCATGAAAACAAGAATCACCCTCCTACTTCTGTTTCTCGCTGCCTGCTTCTTCGCCGAGGCCAGACAACTCTCCACGACGGAGCGCGAGGACAAGAACTACGACGCCTACCTCATGGTTTACCACAAGGACCAAGACCATGGCCTGCACATGGCCGTAAGCAGGGACGGCTACAACTGGCAGGCACTCAATGGCGACCGTCCCATCATAGGTGGCGACACGATAGCCGTACAACATGGAATCCGGGATCCACATATCTTCCGCGGTCCCGACGGGGCTTTCTACCTCTCCATGACCGACCTCCATGTCTTCGGACAGCGCGATGGCAAACGCAACACCCAATGGGAGCGCGACGGCAAGAGCTATGGTTGGGGCAACAACCGCGGTCTGGTGTTGATGAAATCCAACGACCTCATCCATTGGACCCGCACCAACCTCGACTTCTCTGCCCTGCCTGACCAGGAGGACATGAAATGGTCCGAAGTAGGATGTGTGTGGGCTCCCGAGACGGTCTTCGATGAAGAGACCAACCAGCTGATGATTCACTTCACCACACGGCAGGGCAACGGGAAAAATATCATCTACTACGCCTACGTCAACAACGACTACAACACCCTCATCGGTCAACCCCGTCTGCTTGCTGAAGCTCCCGAGCGAGCCTACAACATCATCGATTCTGATATCATCAAGGTAGGCGAGACCTATCACCTCTTCTATGTAAGCCACCAACATGGTGCTGCCCCCAAGCACGCCACGGCCCAGAAGATCACCGGCCCCTACACGTTCCACGACACCTATCGCGATGGCGAGCGACGCAGCCACGAGGCGCCGAATTGCTGGCGACGTCTGGGCACGGACACCTATGTCGTTATGTTCGACAATTTCAGCGTCCGTCCGATGAACTTCGGTTTTGTGGAGACCCGCGACTTCTTCACTTATCATCCCATCGGTTACTTCGATGCTCCCGGTTCACCCATGCGTCGCCAGGGCTTCAGCGAACAGAAGCATGGCGCAGTGACCTACCTCACCCAGAAGGAATACAAACGCCTGCTCAAGCAATGGCCATAGGACCAACAGTTTTGTCTCACCAGTGAGACACGCGAAGACGTATATACGTAATTGTCCACACGTATATACGTATTGGCTCAGACGTATATACGTGTTGGCTTATACGTCCGCATGTGCCGAACAGCTCATTATTTGATTACCCAACTTTCGCTTTTCATTTGCGAAAGTTGGGTAATTATTTTATCCCTTTTGGGAGGGAGGGGAGAGAGGGTCGCCTCTAGCCCCCCCAAGGGAAGGATTAATGGAGGATCACTTCGTCGCAGAAGAGCCAGCCGCCATGGCTGTCGGGCTGTGCCTTCAGACGGACATAGCGAGCCTCGGTCGCAGGGGACAAGGGAAGGCGATAGGTATGTATCAGGTCTGTTCGTGGTTCGGGGGCTTGCATGGTGGTTGCTACGGAGATCCAAGTGAGGGAGTCGGTGCTAACGCTCATCTCCACGCTACTCGGCAGATAGATCTCCACGCCTGTGCTCTGGAAGAAGGAGACTTGCAGTTCTTTTACGGGCCGCACTCGCTCGAGATCTATCACGATATCCAAGGCTCCGAGGAAACCTTGCCAACGGCCATCGGTATTTGACCACCCGCCTTGCAGACCATCGGTGAGCGAGGCGTCGCCGGCAGCAGGATAATAATCGTGGTAGCGCCGCAGATAGGTCACGGGATGTCCCGTGGCGAGGTTGTTGACACGCTTCAGGTAGGCTGGGCGCTGTCCGGCTTCGCGACTGATGTCATATGCGTTGATGCCTCTTTGGCGCAGGGCCCGCGTCTCCCGTTCGGCCCATCGGCGAAAAGCCTTCGGGGAACGCGGGTGCTCCTTCAGCGCTTCGGCCAGAGCCAGGGCGCGAGGCCACAACATTCTCTCGGCATCTTGTTCGGTAGGCACATATTCTGTCCACAGGCAGAGGCCCAGGCTCTGTCCTCCCGCCATTGCCAATGGACGTAGATGCCGATAGATGCTGTCTACCGGCAGATAACCTCCCATGGCACGCGGCTGGGTGCTGGGTTGATCCTGGTATTTATCGAGATAACAATAGCGGCCAGGTGCATAGATGACCTCGTGGCCTCGTTGTCGGGCCCGCTGAGCCGTGGCAGGGTCGCGCCACACCATGATGACGATGCTCGTGTCCAGCGGTTGGTCCGTGAGCACCTCGTCCCAGCATATCATCCTGCGGCCCAAGGACCTCACGATTGCATTCACTCGTCGCATAGCGTCTGTCTGCGTCAAGCCTTTGCAGCGGGGACACGTCTTCCAGTGTTTACCGCCCGCCTCGTCGCCTCCCAGGTGAATAAACGGAGAGGGGAAGACCTCACAGACCTCACGCAGGACGTCGGCCATAAACAGATAGGTGGAGTCGCTGCCGATGCAGAAATCCGCAGAGGTATAAGGCGTTCCCGTACAGGCCAAATGAGGGAGGACGGCCGTGACCTCCTCGCTGTGGGCGGGAAACTCTATTTCTGGAATGATCGTGACGCCCCGCTCGGCTGCATAAGCGACAAGGTGGCGCAACTCCTCCTGTGTGTAGTAACCTCCGAAGCCCGTCTGCTTGTTGGCATAGCGGCGCTGACCATCGTTCCACCAGGTCTCCCAACGCTGGGCGGTGCGCCAGGCGGCTTGTTCGGTGGGCACGTATTCTGTCCACAAGCAGAGGCCTAGACTATGCCCCCCTTTCTCTGCCATAGAACGCAGATGCCGATAGATGCTATCCACCGGCAGGTAACCTCCCATGGCACGCGGTTGGGTGCTGGGTTGGTCCTGATATTTGTCGAGATAACAATAGCGACCAGGAGCATAGATGACTTCGTGACCACGTTGACGGGCCCGCTGGGCCGTGGCCGGGTCGCGCCATACCATGATGACGATGCTCGTGTCCAGCGGTTCGTCCGTAAGCACCTCGTCCCAGCAAATCATCCTGCGCCCCAAGGACCTTACTATTTCATTCACCCGTCGCATGGCGTCTGTCTGCGTCAACCCCTTACAGCGAGGACACGTCTTCCAGTGTTTGCCGCCCGCCTCGTCGCCGCCCAGGTGAATAAACGGTGAGGGGAAGACCTCGCAGACTTCATGCAGGACGTCGGCCATAAACAGATAGGTGGAGTCGCTGCCGATGCAGAAATCTGCCGAGGTGTAAGGCGTTCCCGTGCAGGCCAGATGAGGAAGTACGGCCGTGACCTCCTCGCTGTGGGCGGGAAACTCTATCTCCGGGATGATGGTGACGCCCCGTTCGGCTGCATAAGCCACGAGCTGCCGCAACTCCTCCTGCGTGTAGTAGCCTCCGAAGCCCGTCTGCTGAGTGGCATAGCGTCGCTGTCCGTCGTTCCACCAGGTCTCCCAACGCTGGGCAGTACGCCAGGCGGCTTGTTCGGTAAGGACAGGATAGCGCTTGATTTCCATGCGCCACCCCGC
>JAILFY010000161.1 GCA_024697285.1 Bacteroidaceae bacterium | reverse complement strand
GGTCCTCATCACCAGTCCAAACCTGGAACATGTATGGGAACAAGGGGAATGCCATAGCACGGATATCAGAGAGATTACCATACAGTTCACCTCCGATGTGCTGCCCGAGTGTTTGCTTAACAAGAACCAGTTTCATTCCATCCGTCAGATGCTGGAGCGTGCCCGCCTGGGCCTCGCTTTTTCGGGGCTCACCATTATGAGGATATATAGGAGATTGGACGAACTGACATGTCACGGGCACGGCTTCCATGCGGTGCTGAGCTTCCTTGAACTGCTTTACGACCTGTCATTGGCCGACGACAGCCGCACCCTGTCCAGCTCCTCGTTTGCACGCATCAAGGCAAGCAGTGAGAGCCGTCGCGTCAATAAAGTACAGCAGTACATAGCGAGTCATTTCCGCGAAGAAGTGCGGCTTGAACAGATTGCAGAGTTGGTAGGGATGACACCTGTAGCCTTTTCCCGCTTCTTCCATCAGCGTACAGGCCGCACGTTGTCGGACTATATCATCGAAATTCGCCTGGGCTTTGCTTCACGAATGCTGATAGATACCACAATGACGGCTGCTGAAATATGTTATGACTCCGGCTTCAATACGCTCTCCAACTTCAATCGCCTGTTCCGCAAACACAAAGGATGTACCCCTACAGAGTTCCGTGAGAACTTCAACAAGAAGAAAATCATCATTTAGAAATTGGACTTCAGGACTTTTCAAGTGGACTCATCTTTTCAACTTTTAAACCTTTCAACTTTTAAACCCTTAAACTTTTAAACCTTTAAACTTTTCAACTTTTTTAAGGTGCCTGTGCCATCAATGGTTAAGAAAGAGTCAGTCGCTCTCGTCAATAGTCCGTATTTTTGCAGAGCATTTTTATTATTATAATCATCATAGAACTATGAGATGCCAAAGATTTATGCTTATACTGCTGATGCTGTTCTTTGTGGGTGGCATTTCAGCACAGGAACCCCGCCAGCTATCGGCAGAGGCAGAGGCGTTACTGCAGTGCCTGAAAGACATTGAAGGTGTGAAGACGCTCTCCGGCACGATGGCCAACGTCAACTGGAACATCAATGAAGCGAAGTGGGTCTATCAGCATACGGGCAAATGGCCGGCACTGAACTGCTTCGACTACATCCACCATCCTTTCTCGAAGAAAGGCGGATGGATTGACTACACGAACGTCACGGAAGTCTATAACTGGCACCGTAAGGGAGGTGTCGTGGCCATTATGTGGCATTGGAACGTACCAACGAACGACGGCAATGACTATACCTGTACCCCGGGGACAGAGGCGGGAGAGACGAGCTTCGACGTGAGAAAGATATTTGAGCCTGAGTCCGACGAATATAAGTTGATGATGAAGGACATCGACACGATTATCTCATACCTGAAACTGCTCAAACAGCGCAAGATTCCCGTGTTGTGGCGCCCCCTGCACGAGGCGGGAGGCCAGTGGTTCTGGTGGGGTATGGATGCCGAGGCTTGCAATGAACTGTGGCGGGTTATGTACCAACGCTTTCAGGATGCAGGACTCAACAACCTCATCTGGGTGTGGACCACAGCGGCTGCCTGGAACAAGCCCTACAGCGACGGCTACAAGTGGTATCCCGGCGACGAGTATGTGGATATCGTCAGCATCGATGTCTATAACAAAAGTAACGCCTCGACTATCTATCGCACCTGTTACAAATTTCTAAAGGATTCCTCTCCCGACAAGCTGGTGGCACTCACGGAGTGTGGAAACGTGCCGACCATCAGCAAGCAGTGGCAAGCAGGCAGCAAATGGCTTTTCTTCGTTCCCTGGTACGACTACGACCGCACGAAAGACCCCAACAGCGAAGACTTCCAAAGTACCGACCACAGCAACTGTAATGCTGCTTGGTGGACGGAGGCTTTCTCCAACGACTATGTCCTCTCGCGTGAAGACTTCAAACAGGAATTGCAGACAAGTATAAAAACTGTTCGGACTGAGCAGACATTCGCACCATCTGGCAGCTATGACCTCTTAGGACGCCCATGGACGGAGGGCCGACGTGGAATCTTTATTAAGAATGGAAAGAAGTATATAAGAAAATGACAAGAAGATATCTACTAATTGGAGCAGTATTGAGCCTCTTATTTGGTGGCGCTAAGGCACAGACCATTCAGTTGAGCGCCAGTGCCAAAGGCAAGCAATTCGACGGCATTGGAGCTGTGAATGGTGGCGGTGCCACTTCTGTATTATTGAAGGATTATCCTGAACCTCAGCGCTCACAGATCATGGACATGGTCTATAAGCCTATGTTTGGGGCTAGCGTCAGCACAATCCTCGTCGAAGTGCCGGGTGACGGCAACAGTACGCAGGGTTCGATGCCCTCCCATAGCCACTATCAGGGCGACCACAACTACCTGCGTGGCTATATGTGGTGGGTGATGCAGGAGGCGAAACGGCGTAATCCGGCTCTTGCCCTTGACGCTACTTCGTGGAGTGCCCCTGCCTGGGTGGGCAATTACTGGTCAGACAATATGGTGGATTACTACGTGGCTTGGCTTCAGGGATTGCGTGAGGTGCACGGTCTGGAACTGGATGCTTTAGGCTGCCACAACGAGAAGGGATGGAATGCTGACTTTGCCAAACATCTGCGTAGAGCCATGAACGAACGTGGTTTCCGAGACGTAAAGCTACACGGTTTCGGCAACTGGGGCGGTCAGAAGATGGACTTTCTCAAGCGGATGCAGGAGGACTCGGAACTTAGGGATGCGCTCGACGTCGTTTGTGCCCACACGTTCAGCGAAATACAACTTACCCCAGAGCAACGCAAGATGGCAGAAGACATGGGCAAACCCATTTGGAACAGCGAAGACCACGTGTATCTCCCTGGCTTCGATTGCCTCATCTCCATCGTGAAATGCTTCAATCTGAACTACATCATCAGCGGAGCAACCAAGGTCGTCAACTGGTATGACATCGGTGCTACATATCCGTTGGAGCCTTATAGTAAGGAACCACCGATGCTCCTTGCTCAGGAGCCGTGGAGCGGGCACTACTACGTCCGCGAGGCGCTGTGGGGCTACGCGCACTACGGCCAGTTTACTCGTGTGGGATGGCGCTACATCGACGATGCTTGTCTGATTTTGTCTGGTGGTGGTTCGATGGTGACGATGCGCGACCCGCAGACGGGCGACTACAGCATCATTGCCGAGACGAAAGGAGCGAAGAAAGCACAGAAGATTAAGATAGAGGTGACCGACGAACTTGCCACAGGCAAACTCTGCGTATGGTATAGCGACTCGCTGCAACAGTTCGTGCGCTTGAAGGACATCACTCCCAAGGGTCGTAGTTTCTCCATCACCTTGAAGCCTGATGCCGTCTATTCCCTCTCCACGGTGACGGGGCAGCAGAAAGGGACATTTGCCGATATCCCAGCCTCCAAACCCTTCCCCATTCCCTACGAGGACGACTTCGAGCAGTACAGGAATCCTTCGGAGTGGGGTTATCTTCCACACTATTTGGCAGACCTGATTGGGTGCTATGAACTAAAGCCAGCACCCTCACGTGATGGCCTTTGCCTCCGCCAAACCGTCGGTTCCCACACCCTCAGCTGGGCACCCGAATGGCACCACTACACCATCCTAGGCGATGCCGACTGGCAGGACTACGAAGTCAGTGCCGACGTATATCTGAATCCCGGCGACGAGGCCGGAGTGATGGGTCGTCTCTGCGACGTGGGTTCTGGCTATGGCATCTGGGCCAAGGGTTACTATCTGAAGATGGAC
>JAILFY010000160.1 GCA_024697285.1 Bacteroidaceae bacterium | reverse complement strand
AAGATGAGGGAAGCTACAAAAGTGAATACTAATTTTCGCATGGATGCTATTTCTTTTTTCTTTTAAATCTTTTTCTCATACCGGATGATGCCGCCCAGGGTGAAAATGTGCTGACGGGGATAGGGAGACAGTTCCTGAGGATGGGTGGTGATAACGTAGGTATCTGGAGAGAGCTGTAGTTCATCGGTCAGGTAGTTCACCACCCGCTCGGCACGGTTCTTGACACGGAACTCCATCTCCATCGAACCGACACTGCCGGCATCGGGGTAGATGTGGATGTGGGCCTGCAAGTCGGGATGCTCCACCAGATACTCGGCCATGCGATTCAGCTTCATCTTCTGAGCATAGGTCAGGTAGTAGTAGTCCACGGGGAAGAGGAGGATGGTGTCGCTCTCGGTGAGATTCTGAAGGGGAGCCACCTTTCGGCCGGTAGCCTTGGATTCCACCTTGGCTTTCCGCTTGGCTGACTTCTGGTGCATCTTCGCCAGACGGCCGTTCATCACCTCAAAATAGCGGTTGGCATTGTGATTGCTGTATTCGAAGTTACGCTGCCCATAGCGGTTGCCCAAATGGACATTGATGCCTACAGAGAATTCGACAGAGTGACGGAATCTTTCACTATCCAGATGATTGCCGGTATAACCGCTGGAAGCCGAGACGTACGTCCCGCGCAGCACCAGGGAGGTGCTGTTGCTCATCTTATGGTGCCACTCCAGACCGGCATGCCAGGAGAAATACAACCCCGTCTTTGTGTCAATAGGATAGACCTTCTGCCATTCTTCCAGTTCGTTGCTGTAGTCGAAGCACATCAGACCACCGACTCCGCCAAAAAGCCAGAACTGGTTGCGACGTTCGGGGTTGTAGCGACCAAACACGTGGTTCAGGCATATCATCGGATCCACATAACCGGCTATCATGCTGAAGCGATAGGAGGAGGCGTCGGGGAAGTAGGTCTGCAGTTCTAGCGGTGTGGATGCATGGTGGGAATGAAAGCCCAAGGACACACGGGCGGCAAACCAACGATTGAAATGCTTGCCAAATTCGGCGTCGAACTGCGGGGAGAGCATCTTGAAGAAGGACTGGTTGCGCACATATTCCGACATGGAATAGTTGCCACCGGCGCTGATCCCCCAGAACAGGTTGTCGTTGAGTCGATAGACCTTGGAGACCGGACGGTTCAGCTTGAGGGTGTCCTTATGTGTCTGGGCGCTCGAGGGAGAAGCCATCAGGCATACGAAAAGGACGGAAAAGATATATCGCAGGATATTCATTGCTATTTTATTTCTTCAATATCATTCGAGGCAATACGGATGTGTGCTATTCCCAAGATGGGTATCTGAACGCCCACATGGACATCTCCCTCGCGGTAGCGACAGACGACTCCTTCAAGACCTCGGAGGGAACCGCGCACCACCCGCACCTTGCCACCCAAATGGAACTGACGGGCACTGTCCAACATCACGGGGGTGTCGCTCTGACCTAACATGTAGCGCAAGGTGGACATCTGTTCGTCGGGAATGATGGCAGGCACACGCTGGCCGGGGTTGCTCAACAGGCCACGTACAAAAGTGTAACGCTTCAGCTCATCAAAACGCTCCTTCGGGCTCTTGACAAAGACAATGTTGGATATCACAATGCGTTGCACCTTTTTCTTGCGGTCGCTCCACTGATGAATCTCCTCTTGCTGGGCCACAAGGGTCTGAAAAGACAGAGACTCCAATTGCTCCGACACACGACGCTCGCTGTGGGTCTTGACCAAGGCTGCAACCCAGACACTCGGGCGCGCTACGCGTTCGTCTGTCACAGAGACAGGCGCTATGTCTTCGGATAAAATCTGTTCGCTCATAATAGTTGACAAATGCAAACTCCCTCTGGCAAGAGAGGCTTTGTAAGCTTGAGTGAGTTTGCAAAAGTACAAACAAAATTTGGAAACAGGTGTAATTAGCCTACACTTTTTTCACCAAGAGGCTCATTTTTTCAATAAAATACCTAAAAATTGGCACTTTTGTAACAAAAAAGACCTTATTATATATAAAAAAAGAAAAAGGGTCACATAATCCCAGTTTCAGCGCACCAGCGCTTTCTTCCCTCCGACGAGATAAATCCCCTTTGGCATCTGACCCTGCGAGACTTGTTCTTCGGGAATCCTATAACCACTAAGGTCATAGACGTCGTGAGATGTTTCTGCGGGGACAGGGCCAGCGACCTTGTCTGGTGCCACCACACGAAGGATGATGTCGGCGATGGCTCCTCCATTATTCATAAAAAGGTTATTGTCGGAATTGTCTATATCTCCTTTGGGATCAATGCTGTTCCAGTCGAGTTTGTAACGCATCCGATAATCTCCAGCCGGGGTGTCTGCGGCAATCTTGAAATCAGGGAGCAGGATGGTGTTGCGATTGCTGCCGGAGATGGCTCTGCCTGCCGAGTTGAAACCGCTGTTGTCGTTGGTGGGGTCTTCGCTAAAGAAGGAATAAGACACCAAGTCGTCGCCGGCTGCTATCCTACCACGTGTGGGACTGGAGACATTGAACTCACCATCGGCCCCGAAGTCTATATAAACATAACTGTGCATCCAGGCACCAGAGAAGGAGAGTTTGGCGGTACATGTGGTGCCGGCCTCCACGATAAAAGGGACGTCGGAGAGGTAATTGAAAACCACTGAGTTGTCGGGGATGGCTCTGGTATCACCATTCAATGTGATGCTCTCGAGCCGACGGGAGGAGTGGGTCACCTTGGTCGTCTTGTCGAAGTTGATGGGATAGTCGTCACGAAAGGTGGGCATGGCAAGAAACTGACGATAGGCGTCGAGGAGGGCCGAGTAGGTGTCGGCGGAAACGGACGTGCCTTCGAGAGCCACCTCGGCAGGCGTCATGACGTGCTCTTGCAAGAAGGTGCGACTCTCGGCAGTGGGACTGCCGTCGGTCTCGAGCCTCATGGCGAGCCACTTGTCGGCTTTGGACACGAGACCTTCCACGAGCGGACGGAAATCGGTAATCTCCCGGAGGTACCAGGTGGTGGGATAACAATAGGTGAGGTTGGAGGTGGTGGACTTGAGGTCACCGGTATCGTCGGTGGTAATGGCGGCAGAAGCGGTGCGCAGCAGCACGACGCCAGGACGGAAGGACACCGAGGTGGAACCAGAGGTGGTGGTTCCGGGTTTCTTCACGGTGATGGAACTGGTGGCCTGTTCGGCATCGACCATCGTCACTGCGGAAGAAGTGACCTTTATCTTTTGTCCCGTGAGAGCCGAAATGATATCATAGGAGTTGGAGGTACTCCTGGGAACAAAGCAGAAGACTTCTTCTGGTTCGTTCTGCGGAGTGTAGTGGATGTGCAGTCCCGACCCATTCTTCACGTAGGCCGAGGCTCCGAGGTAACGGTTCTGCCAATAGGTGGCAGCTGAGATAATCTGATAGTATTTACCCTCCTGAGGATAGGTGAGGTTGACAACGGAACGGAACTTGTTGAGAGCGGCATTTATTGCGGTGGATTCGCCGTTTTTCAGCGCTTCGCTCAAAGTTTCATAAGCTGATGCGCTGGGATAACCGGCCTCGTCGGGATGCGGGTTGCTAAGGTACTCACGGGCGAGCTGTTCGTTTGTCTCCTTGGGCAAGTCTATCTCCTGAGTGGCATAATGTACATTCATCTCATCAAGCAGAGAAGCATGACTCTGCAGACGGGTGCGGAAGTTACTCCATGACTTCACGCTCTCTGGCATCCAGCAGTTCTCGCTGAGGGCGATGCCACGGGGAAAGAGGCAGTAGTCCACTTCTTCGTCGCTGTGGCAACTCTCGGTCCAGAGGTTGCCCTGGGCACCGAGGCAGTACTTGCTCTTGTCGCCATAGACAGAGAGGATGGAGTAGTTGTATATACCTGGAACACTGTTGTTTCCATAGCCGCCCTTGTAGGGGTCCTCGAGTTTGGTTGTTCCCTGCATCATGTCGAGATAGAAGGGGAAGGTGGGAGTGGAGATGGAATACATCCCGCGGTCGGCCGACTGTTTCTCCCACTTCTGTCCGGCACTGTAGCACATGACGCCGGACGGTTTCAGATAACTGTCGCGCCAGTGGCTGACCACCTCATTCCACACCACTATCTCCTTGTCATAGGTGTGGTTCAAGTAACGGGCCAAGGTGTCGGCCAGCCAGGCCTGAACATCTGTCACCCCGCTGAGGCTGTACTTCTTCATGAATTGCTTGAAGTCGGCGTCATTCTTATCGTAGAGGGTTTGCCAGGAACTGGAAGTGACATTGCACTCGTCGCCACCTATATGTATGTATTTGAAGGGAAAGACTTCTGCCATGTGGCCCAGCACGCACTTCAGGAAATCGAGGACTTCGGGCTTATGAACGGCCAGGAGGTCGCTGGAAATGCCCGCATTCACCCGCACTTCATAGGTCTTCGAAGGGTCGCAGGACAACTCGGGATAGGAGGCAACGGCAGCGGCCATGTGACCGGGGAGATCGATTTCGGGCATAATATCTACCTGACGTGCTGAGGCATAGGCCACAATCTCACGAAGCTGCTCCAAGGTATAGTAGCAGCCTCGACCATATTCGGTGTCATCGTAGAGACCGTCGGTACCTATACTATTAACAAGGGAGGAACTGCGAATAGCACCTACTTCCGTGAGAAGGGGATATTCGGGAATCTGCACGCGCCATCCTTGGTCATCGGTCAGGTGGAGGTGGAACCTGTTGAGTTTATAGAGGGACATCACGTCTATGACTTTCTTGAGTTCGTCCATGCCGAAGAAATGTCGGGCTATGTCGAGCATCAACCCACGATGTTGCAACTTGGGAGCATCGGTTATCTCGCAGACATAAAGGGCATCTGTGAGTGCCATCTGCTTCAAAGTTACCAAACCATAATAGAAACCACGCGGGGCAGAGGCCTTAATATCCACGATTCCATCGGAAGAAATCGTCAGGGCATAGCCTTCTTCCGGACGGGTGGCATCGGGGGTGAAAGTGATATTATCCACCGTCCCTGTGAGGATGGTAGAAGCCTTGTCGATGGTTGCAAGGAGGGTTGCAGCATCTATGGACAGGCGGTCGCCAAGAGTCACATGATTGGGGAAGGGTATCACATGGAAACCTTTGGCAGTGGCTTCTTGCATCTCTTCTTGCATGCGGGCTGCTTCTTTGCCCGCCTCGATGATGTCTGTGGCATCGACTTCGCTGATGAAATGGAGCAAATTGCCCGAGTCACCGGTATCCCAAAGGGCGATGCGATTACCGATACTCGTTCCCTGATATTGATTAAAGCCTATATTGGTGTTGGCACTTGGCTGAATCTCGAATCCTCCGGATTTCTTTGCTATCACGAAAGAGGTATTGGATGTGGCAGGGGTCTGGGCCGCATTGACGAAACCACCGGAGGAGGTGGAAGTGGTATAGAGTTGCAGACCTTCGCGACTGTAGATTTGATAGATTCCATCGGTGTTTTCTTCGAAACGAAACAGTTGACCATCCCTTCCGGTAGGGGTGGCTGTTACGAGGGTAGACTTATTGCCATTAGTGGTGAGGTAACCGCCTCCATTCACGAACTGCACCAGATACCAGACAGGAGCATCGGCGGTGGAGGACTCGGGTTGAGCCTGGAGAGGGGAGAAGCCAAAAGCGACAAGGCACAGAAATAGTAAGAATCTTGCTTTCATCATAGTGGTATATATTATGTCAAGGCAAATACTTGAAGAATCTTGTGCAAAGATACAGAAAATATCTTTCCATTATCTATTTTTCCTCCTTTTTTTTGAAAAAAGAGTTATAGGGAGAGAAGAAACATATACAGTCGGATGAGCAAACACGTCCTGATGTCCTCGTTGTTCCATCGATGGAACAACGAAAGTGGAAGAAGGAAGAGTGAGGAAGGGGAGATCGCCGCGGACAGACCGCGGCGTACTCAACCCACGGCAGGATGAGGAGAGGGAGGGAAAGAGGGGGAGAGGAAGAAAGATGAGGGGGAGAGGAAGAAAGGAAAAGGGAGGGGAGGTTAGGAGGAGAGGAGACGGGAAACGAGGAAGGAGGGGGATAAGTGGGAGATGCAATGCATGTGACCCAAGGGACAATGGTCCGTGCCGGCAATGGTGCAGGGCTGGCAATCGAGGCCGGCCTGCAAGGCGTCGGAAGGCCGTTGGCCAAAGCCAAGGAAGCCACAGGCGGGAGTGGTGCCGCCCCAAAAGCTGACGACGCGGGTGCCAACGAGGGAGGCCAGATGCATATTAGCAGAATCCATCGTCAACATGACATCAAGACGGGCCATCAGAGCAAGTTCCTGCTCCAACTGCAGACGACCAGCCACAACGGTTACGCGCTCCAGTCCTTCAGCCCATTGTTGCATGGTCTCTGCCTCTTGACCCCGAGCACCGAAGAGATAGACACGAGCCCCCTTGGCATGCAACAACCGAACGACTTGTTGCATCAGGGATGGTGAATAGATCTTATTCTTGTAGCGGGCGAAAGGAGCAATACCTACCAGCGGTTCTTCCCTGCCTCCTGCCTGCAGTTCATCTTTACTTCCTACTAGCGGTTCTTCCCTGCCTCCTGCCTGTGGTTCATCTTTATGAATAACAGGAATCTCCAGACCTGCATCCACCTCCAAGGGCCCCAATCCCTGGAACTGCGGTTCTGCGGAAAGACCCAAGCGAGCAAAGACATCGAAGTAACGAAAGACGAAGGGACGGGACGTGCTGGCATGCTCATGGAGAATGGCACGACGTTCGTTGCGACGCTTATCGACCATAGCTACGGGTTTGCCTCGTAGCCGGAAGAAGGAGTCCACCACCCACGAACGCAACACATTATGTAAGTCTGCTACGGCGTCGATGTCGAGTGACCCAAGTTTGCGAAGCAACCGCCAGGTGCCCATGAAACCACGACTCTCGCTGGACTGAAAAGGAACAACGACCACATTATCAGGCGTATTGAGGAACAAACGCGACGGAAAAGCCGAGGTGACAACCGTGAAGCGGTGGGAGGGGTAGGCACGGGCCACGCTGTAGATAGCGGGAATGGTCATAGCCACATCACCCAAAGCGGAAAGACGGACGACGAGTATGTTCATGAAGTGCGAGGTGTTAGGTCCTATAAATCACATAATTGTCCCGTTTGCGAGAAGTAGCGACGGGCCGTCAGAAGCTGTGATGCCAGTTCCAGACGACGGTTGCCAAACTGCTTGATATACTCATGTGCATGGTAGATGATAGCCTCCGCTTCCTCTGGATGCTGGATGTAGTACTGCAGTTTCTGCTCGAGGTCGTGATAGTCTGCCGCCACCTCTATATAATGATAGTCCGGGACGAGCGTTCCCTCCATGAACCAAGTCTCGAAACGGGGACGCGGCATCACGGCCACGGAATTGCTGGACATCACCCATTTCAGGTTCGTGGCTACATCGTTGCCCTCGATGCAAGCAATGAACTTGAAGTCCAGCTGTTCTTCTATGCTCATGAAAGGGCGCAACCACTCTGTGCGCTGGGTGTCGGAGTTCGCATTGACCATTCCTGCGTCGGCTATCGGGTTGTTGATAAAGAGTTCGAGGAAGGTGGTACGTTGTGGCTGACTGCGGGAAACAATATTGCGGAAGACGATGCGACCCTGCTTCTGACGGAAAGACTTGGAATCCGAGAGAAAACTGAAATGACGTACCTGATTCAGTTTCAGTACGACACAATTGGACGTTCCTCCGTCGGCCACTACGGGACGACTCTTGACGAAGGTGGCAAAGGGCTGATCCCTGTTCACATCGCCGAAGAGATGTGCAAAGCGCAGAGAGGGTTCGAAGCATCGCACCACACTATAGAGATCGAAAAAGTAGGTGACAAACTTATGCTTGGCACGCCAGGGATAATGATAGTCGCCCACGCGGATGGCCGTATCGGGCAACGAGGCGCCTTCCGGCAGTCGACACATGTAGTTGGCCCGATATTCGGCAATCTGCCTCTCTTCTGCTGACAAGGACTGCAACACACGTCGGGCCCTGCTGCGCATGATTGCATTAGGGACAGCATAGGCACAGAAGTTACGAATGTAGAAGGTCAACTTACGGAGAGGCTTCCGCAACTGTGAGAAGTGGACTGCGTTCATAATCACGAAGGGATGAGTCGTTGGTAGAGTGCCGTGAGCTGTTGTCCCAGGAAGAGGTCGCTGAAGCGCTGGGCATATTCCCGTCCTCGCGAGACCATGAGCAGTCGGCGTTGGTCATCCGCCAGAATACTACTGATGCTGGAGGCCAATCCCTCGTAGTCATCCGGGTCGAGGTAGATGGAGTCCGGTCCTCCGGCCTCTTCCAGACAGGAGCCTGTGGCACCTATTACAGGTGTTCCGCTGGCCAGCGCCTCTGCCAGAGGGATGCCGAAGCCCTCGAAACGCGAGAGACAGGTAAAGACGAGAGCGCTCTGGTAGAAAGCCGGGAGGTCTTCCGTAGGCACTCCCTTGTGGATGTGCAACCGGTCGCTGACTCCCAGGTCCTTAGCCGTCTGACGCACGATTTCGCCATAGGCTTCCTCACGACCCACCAGCACCAGATGAATGTCTGGGGGAAGCAAGGGCAGGGCGCGCACCAGCGTATGCTGATTCTTGCGCATCTGGATGGTACCCACACAGAGGATGAAACGCGACGGCAACTGATAGCGGTCACTCACAGCCTGAAGTTGTTCGGGAGAGAGCGGCTGACGGTACTGGTCGTCAATACTTTGATAGATGACCTCTATGCGGGAGGGGTCTATATTATACAGCCGGATGAGATCCTGGCGGGTCATCTCACTGACGGCAACAATCTTGTCGGCAACGCGGCAGGCATAACGTGTCTTGACATTCAGGACCTGACGCTGGAACCAACCATAGGTCTCCGGAATCCTGCGGAAGATGAGGTCATGGATGGTAACGACGCTTTTGGCACCAGAACAACGTATGCCGAAAGGCAGCTCGTTGCTCAGGCCATGGTAGATATCAATGTGCTGACGACGGATGGACCACCACTGGAAGAAGTTGCGCCACAGTTCACCCAGTACGGGCAGTTTGCCATAGAAGAGGCTTACTGCAGCGCCCTCATTTTCCACCGCACGGATGCAGCGCCTGCTGTAGTTACCTATTCCCGTGTGGTTACGGACGGCCTTCTTTGCATCGAATCCTACCTTCATCATAGTCCGCACCTCTATTCCTGTGCTTTCAGATAATGTTCCACGCCGGCAATGTCCTTAGGAGTATCTACGCTGAGCGACTTGCAGTGGGCGTTGTAGTAATAAATAGGAACATGGTTCTCGATGAAACGGAACGAATCGTTCTCTTCTATCTTCTCGATGGGGCCGCGGGGTGTGTTGTGGTAGTAGTCCAGTGCCTTGCGGTTGAAGGCCCCTACCCCAACGAACTTATGGAACACATATTCCATGGCTCCCTTGGGATAAGGGATGGGAGAACGTGAGATGAAGAGACAACGGTCGTCGGCTGCAGTGACGATCTTCAGATTTGTGGCATCCACCACTTCCACGGGGTTCTCGAAGTCCGTCATAAGGTTGGAAACGTAGAGCTCGCCCTCCTTGATCTCGGCGGGAATACATTGGATGATGGCCTCGCGGGTGAGGAGGGGCTCGTCGCCATTGACCATCACATAGAGGTCTGCAGGGATGCGGGTAGAGACCTCATAGAGACGTTCCGTGGCCGTGTCGTGGTCGGAACGTGTCATGATAACCTTGGCGCCAAAGGCCTCGGCCGCTTCACGGATGCGGTCGCTGTCGGTGGCTACATATACTTCTGAGAACTCGGGTACTGCCTTGCAGTGTTCATAGACCCATTGTATCATGGGTTTGCCCAGAATCAAAGCCAATGGTTTCTCGAAAAAACGGCTGCTGCCGCCACGGGCAGGGATAACACAAATGATATTCATAGTTGTCGGGGGGATGAAATAGATTATATGTTATAGTGCCAGACGGGGATTGGACGTCTGTGCTTGTTTGCGATTGTACTCCTCATGAGTGATGTACCAGCGGCGGTGCGTCCACAGCCAGAGCTCGGGTTGCCGATAGATGGACTCTTCCATCAGACGCAGGTAGCCAATGGTATAGGGGAACTTCTCGTTGACCACAGGTTCTATCTGCTTGCAGGTCATGCGGTAGTGTCCTCGGCCGGTACGCTCTATATCCAGATATATGAATCGAGCGTCCATTCGTCGTCCTATCTCTTCCGGTCCGGTGATGTAGGGCGAGTCCTGTCCCAAGAAGGTGGTCCAGTCTTCCATGACGACGCTGTTGGGATGCTGATCGGCGATGAAAGCGCACAAGAATGCTCCTTGTTCCTTGCGCATCTTCAACAGGGTTCGCAAGGCCGCTTTCTGACGGATGCAACGACTATCGAATCGCGAACGCAGATGCTGCATGACCTGATCGAACGCCTGGTCATGGGGCGGACGGTAGATCTGAGCTTTCTGAAAAGAGGGATCCAGATGACGATAGACCTGCTGGGCCCATTCCCAGTTACCGAAATGGCCCATTAGGATGAAAACAGGATGGCCCTGGCGCAGTGCCTCGTCCACCAGCTCCGTGTCGGCATATTCTACGCGTTGGTCCAATGCCTCCTCACTGATATGGAAGAGCTTGATGACCTCCACGACCAAGTCACAGAAATAATGGTAGTAGTTGCGAAGAAGTTCCTCTCGGCGAGCCTCGTCCCAGTCCGGATAGACCCGTCGGATATTCTCCATGGCCACCTTTTGGCGGTAGTGTATCACATGACATAGCAGCCAGCAGAGTCCATCGCCTATCTTATATAAGCAACCAAGGGGCAGCAAGGCCAGTGTGCTGAACAGTATCCGGTAGGTATGATAGAGTAGCTTATTGTGCATGGCTTTCAATCAATTGGATGATAGCGTCGGTGCCTCCCTGATGACCTTGCATGTACAGCCTTGCCCTGGAGGCAATGACATGCATGCGAGGTTCGTCATCTTTCAGTGTCGAGAACCAGTTGTTCAGTTCCCGACTGGTGTGGATGGAACAGCCGATGCCTTCGGCCACTAACTCCTGGGCCACGAACTTACGCTCCAACCGAGGACCGAAAGCTACAGGGATATTATAAGCGGTGGCTTCTATTACGCTGTGGAGATAAGGCGTGAAGCCCCCACCGACGTAAGCCCAGCGTGCATAACGATAGAGGTAGGTCAAGGCTCCCATAAAATCGATGATGAGTACCTGCGTGTGAGTGAACTCCGTCTCGCCCGTACACTCTGAATAACGGCGTGACTCTCCTTTCAGTCGACGCTGGATATGCTGCAAGATGTCTTCGCTGATTTCGTGGGGAACGATGAGGAAACGAATATCGGGATGATTGTTGGCCAACTTGGTGACGACACGCAGATCCTTGTCTTTGTGGATACTGCCAGCTATGAAGACAGGTCCCTGTGCCACGAAACGTTCGATGATTTCGTTGTGATATTCCTTCTTGGCACGGGACATGACATTATCAAACAGCGGGTCGCCAACCACCTCCACCTGAGTG
The DNA here is from genome assembly GCA_024697285.1 of Bacteroidaceae bacterium. GTDB lineage: Bacteria > Bacteroidota > Bacteroidia > Bacteroidales > Bacteroidaceae > Physcousia. Next base: position 11,875 of record JAILFY010000160.1, on the reverse strand, counting down.
ACACCAATCTTCTCGAGGCGGTTGCGAGAGGCCACGTTAAGAACATACAATTTGGTGAAAGCCTTCAGGGCGTCGCGCCAGAGCCCCCCGTAGCATTTAAGGGGGAGGGCGCTCTCCGTGATATTGGCAGATATCAAATAGGTTGGAATATGGCGCACCTTCAGTTCGTGGAGGTAATTCACCCAGTATTCCGAGACAAGGAAGACAGCCTGCTGAGGGCGGATAGCATCCAGAAAACGCGAGGCCTGGCCAGGGGTGTCCAGCGGAAGCATGAACACGTTGTCGACCTCCTCCTTATAGGTGTGGTACATTCCCAGACCTGTGGGGGAGAAGAAAGTCAATACGATGTGCCAGTTTCCACTCTTGTGGAGATGCTGCACGATAGGTCGAGCGATATTATACTCTCCGTAGGATGCGGCGTGGAACCACAGGACAGGCCTACCGACGGGAGATGCTGCCATTGCAGTTTCTATTTGTCCGATAAGATCACGTTGTGTGATGATAAACCTGCGAAACTTGGTCGTAGGTTTCAGCTGAGGGGCTATCGTAGCAAAAAGGAATCTGACAAAACGTGCTATGTAGTTGTAGATGACATGCATGGGCTCCTATAGTAAGATGGCTATACCTCTTATATTATAGTGATTGGCTCTTAATTTGCCGCAAAAGTACAATTTTTCCGTGAAACGAAGATAGTTCCACGGAAAAATATTGGCAAAGTATCATAAATAAGTACGTTTTTACTGTTCCTCGAAGTGCTGAATGCAACAAAGGAGGTGATTTCGTGTATGAAGAAACCACCTCCTGATAAAATATTTGTTCAGGCTTTTGCCTTATTTCAGATTAATATATTCCATAACCATTCCAGATGGTCGTGCCGGAGATGGAACCGCTGGACACGGAAGGTGTGCCGGATGTGCAGATGGTCATCGAAGAACCCATCTTGCTGTTCGAGGGCACCTTGAAAGAGAAAGCTGTGGTGCTACCGCTCTTGAGCGTGTACCAACTGCCCTTGCTATAAGAAGTAGACTTGCTGGTCACTCCAGAGAGGCTGCTGCCGCTCTCGAGGCCGCCGATGGCCACAACATTACCGCCGGTGATGTAGAGCTTGTAGCCTCCTTCTGTGTTGGCGTCAATACCGACTTCAGGTTGGCTGGTGGCCACAGCAAACACGTTGCCACCTTTGATGTAGAAGTTTCCGTTGGCGTCCATTCCATCGTTGCCAGAGCTGTTGGCCATGACGTAACCGCCCGTGATAGTGAAGGTGCTGGCCGAGTTGATGGCATCGTCACTGGAATAGGAATAAACGTTACCGCCACTGATCTCTATGGTGCCTTTACTCTCGATACCTTCGTGGTTGGAAGCGGAAGCTATGATTGTACCTCCCGTGATGACGATTCCACCAGAATAGGTGTATGTGCCGCCACCTTGACCGCCACCGCCGCCAGGGAAACCACCACCGCCCTGGTTGCCACCGCCGCCAAAGCCGCCACCGCCAGGTGCATAGGCCTTCGTGGAGGATGTCTGCGTCTTCGTTCCAGCCTTGATGGCTTTGGCAGAAGCTGAATAGCTGCCGCTGCTGTAGTTGCTGCCAGTAGAAGTGGCAGAGATATTGGCACTACCGCTCACGGTCAGTACGCCATCAACCTTGATACACTTTCCGCCGGTGCCTGTGCTCTTCAGAGTGATGTCGCCACCGCTTATCGTGGCGTTCACGTCGGCATCTAAGCCTGCACAACCTTTACCGTCGCTCTCGGTGCCGTCGGTGGCACCAGCGCCCGTCGTGGTCACGTTGATGGTTCCTCCCGTGATGGTCATGCTGCCATCGTCAGCTTTGATACCCTTGCTGGCGGCTCCCGATGTCGTCACGGTGATGGTACCGCCACTGATGACCACACTGGCAGCCTTCAGACTCTTGGCCGAACAGAAGTAGGTGGAACCGCTGCTCTTGGTAGCGCCTGTGTTCGTGACGGTGAGAGAACCACCACTGACGGTGAGCGTGCCGTCGGCTGTGATGCCGCGACCGGCTGCTCCGGTGACAGTTGCCTTAATGGTTCCTCCCGTCTGAACGAAGTTGCCGTCGGCGTTGATACCAGCCGTGTGGGAGATGTCAGAGGTGTCGCTGACATCAAGATCGCCCTTGGCATTCAGAGTGATGGTGCCTGCACTGACGTTGACAGTCCCCTCGCTCTTGATACATTTGGCTGCCGTGGCAGTACCTGTGATGGTGATGGTAGGAGTGTTTCCGCTCTCGTCTGCTACGATATAAATGTTACCGCTGTCCTCATCCTCGTGGTCGGAGGTTTCGCTAGTGGCATTTTCAGCATCATCGATATCGCACTGGATGCCGTCGTCGCCCACTCCACTGATCTCGAGTGTACCGCTTTCTATATAAAGGTACTGGCTGCAGTTGAGACCATCCTTCACAGCCGACAGGACATTGACAGTACAGTTCTTCATCGTGGTGTACTCACCGCTGCGAATGGCGTGAGCATAATTACCATAGACATTCAAGGTGCCTTTACCCTTCAGTTCCATGTGTCCTTTCACGTAGAGACATGCCTTCTGCGAACCGTTGGCATAGTCTTTCAGGGTGTTGGTGGTACCTTGCTTCACACTCACCTCGATGCGCTTGCCGTCCTGGATGTGAATGGCGGAACCGGAGAAAGTACCGGAGGCATTGGTAAGAGTAAGGCCATTGAGGGCCACCGTTGCCTTGTACTCGCCCTCCATATAGAATTCACCATCGGAGCTGGTGCCAGAGAGGGTGTAGGTGATCTCGTCGCCATCTACATCATCCGTGTTGGACTGAGTGATACTGACGTGTGCCCCGCTGACAACTGGGGTGATATACTGAGCGATGTTACCGGCTACGGTGACAGCAGCCGAAGAATTGCTGTAGGTCACACCCACAGCGTTGTTGGTGACCTCGGTTGCATCGACATACATATTCGTCACTTCACTCAGGGTGAAGGCTTTGCCGAGGATGGTCAAGGTCGTACCATCGGAATAGGTCATATCACCTGTGGCAGAAGCAGGGAACTGATAGGTCACGCTGCCAACAGTGACATTCAGCGTCTGGGCTTGTGCTGCCATCATCGTGACGGCTGCAACTATAGAAAGGAGTATTTTCTTCATTTTACAGCAATTTTCTGAGTTACATTCTTGGACTTGATAACGTAGATGCCATTCTGCAACGTAGCACGGGCGGCCTGAAGATTAGCGAACTTACCCAAGGAAAGACCGCTAAGGGTAAACACTTCCACTGCAGACTCTTCTGCACCCTCCGTTTCGGAGATATGCGTGGCTGGAGTGCTGGTGAAAGACATCTGAGAGAGTTCTGCCAAAGTGAAGTTCACGGTACCAGAACTATTGGTGGCTACCAACTGGCTGCCAGATACTGTAAGAACAAGGGACTCCACGCTCACGGATTGCTGTGAGCCATCCGAGGTCTCGAAAGTCAGATAGGGGTATGTGTAACTGTCCGCAAAGGCAGTAGTCACCCAGATCATGGTTAAGAGGAAGAGGGATTTTTTTCTCATAATCTGATAATTATTTGATAGATAGTTTAAATGATTTATGGTTCGAACGAATGACATATAATCCATGTTTCAGTTGTGCTCTGGCCTGAGCAATAGTGGCATATCTGCCGATATAGGAACCGGTGAGTGAGTACACGTCCACCTCAGAACCTGCAAACAGGTCAAAGATGGTATCGGTCTTGTCTATGGTCAGAGTGTAGCTGACGGCCCCTGCCACGTAGTCATCACTTCCGGCATAACTTGCCGTGATGGTCGTGGTGCCCGCTGCCACGAGGGTCACCTCTCCGTCTTCGTCAACAGTGGCCACAGCCTCATCGCTGCTGGACCACGTAAGGGGCAGTTCGTAGGGATTGGTTAAGGTGGGTTCTGTGAAGTCTTCACCTAAGGTAGCAGTAGCCTCGGAAGCATTGAAGGCGAGACCATTGGCCACGGGATCGGGTTTTGCTACGGTCAGAGTGTAGCTGACGGCCCCTGCCACGTAGTCATCACTTCCGGCATAACTTGCCGTGATGGTCGCGGTGCCCGCAGCCACGAGGGTCACCTCTCCGTCTTCGTCCACCGTGGCCACAGCCTCATCGCTGCTGGACCACGTTAGGGGCAGTTCGTAGGGATTGGTTAAGGTGGGTTCTGTGAAGTCTTCACCTAAGGTTGCAGTAGTCTCGGAGGCGCTGAAGGCGAGACCATTGGCCAACTGAGTTCCGGTAGCCGTCTCATTCGTCTTGGAAAAATACATCTTGCTCAAGGCTGAGAGCGTGAAGGTCTGGTTTCCATCACCATTCACTGCAACAAGCTGTCCATTGGAAATGGTCAGCACAAGCGAAGAGGCAGCAACAGACTTCACTGTCCCGCCTGAGGTCACAATGGTCAGGTAAGGATAATCATAATCCTCTGCAATAGCCGAGGAAAATCCCACAAAAGTCAGGAGCGTGAATAGTATTTTCTTCATCTTTTATTGCATTTTGGGTCACTATGCGTATAGCGACAATGCAAAGTACTGAAGAAATAGCCAAACAGCCAAAATATTTCAACGAATCGGGATAACTCAACTACAAAAAAGGGAAGTGAGTTCTATCGTTGCGGATCGTCGTATTGAATCTGAAGGGTTTCAAGGCGATGGTGCAACTGACGCTGCAACGCTTCATAGCCGGGTTGTCCATAGAGGTTATGCATCTCATGGGGATCGTTCTTTAAGTCAAAGAGTTCCCACGTATTGACATCGTGGCCGTAGAAATGGATGAGTTTGTAGCGCTCGGTGCGCAGACCATAGTGGCGGCGCACCTTGTGTTCGGCCGGATATTCGTAGTAATGATAGTAGATGGCGTCGCGCCAGTTCTTGATAGCTTGTTTATCCTGTTTGGTAGCGGCCTTACCTTTTAAAAGAGGTAGGAGCGACACCCCCTGTATGTCGGCAGGAATGGGTGCTCCGGCAAGGTCCAGGAAAGTGGGGGCATAATCGATATTCTGAACCATCTCGTCTATCTCGCCCCGGCGCTCGTAGCCTTTAGGCAGATGCATTACGAGAGGTGTAGAGAGTGACTCCTCGTACATAAAACGTTTGTCGAACCAACCATGTTCGCCCATATAGAAACCTTGGTCAGAAGTATATACGACCAACGTATTGTCCAGCATCCCATGCTGTTCCAGATAATCCAGCACACGTCCCACCTCCACATCCAGGGCGTGAACGACCTTCGCATAATCACGCATGTAGCGCTGGTACTTCCATTCCAGCAGTTGTGCATCACGACTCCCTTCCTGGCTGCTTTGTGACTGAAGGGGAAGGAAGTTGTAGTCGGTGCCCCACTGCTGATAGAACTGCCGCGAGAGGGGTACGTAGAAATCATCATAGCGCCGGCGTTCCTCCTTGGACAAACGGCCTATCATGCCCTGATAAGCCCCGGACAGCCGGGTGCGGGGTGTCTCCTCGGGGCTGACAAACATCTTCGTGTCGTAGACGATGTCCATATCCTTGCCAATCTCCATTTCCGTCTGGGAGGCCGCTGCTCGTGTGACATAGTTGTCATGGAACTCTGCCGGGAGGGGAAAGGTGCGGTCCTCATAAAGGCGCAGATCGTCCAAGGCCGGTAGCCAGGCTCGGTGACAGGCTTTGTGATGGATGAAGATGGCAAAAGGCTTCTCTGCCGATCGATGGTCCAGCCACGTCAAAGCCTTGTCAGTGATGATTCGCGTGACATATCCACTGTCCAAGGAACGCGAACCATCCATGTGGATGAAGTATGGGTTGTAGTAGTCTCCCTGTCCCGGCAGGATTTCCCAGTGGTCGAAACCTGTGGGCGTAGAGACAAGATGCCATTTGCCGATAAGTGCTGTCTCATAGCCTGCTGCCTGCAGAAGCTTGGGCATGGTCTGCTGACTACCATCGAAGATACCATGCTCGTTGTTCGTGAAACCATTCTTATGGGAATGTTTGCCCGTAATCATACAAGCGCGGCTGGGGCCAGAGAGGGAGTTGGCCACAAAACTGCGAGTGAAGCGAACGCCATCCTGAGCAATGCGGTCGAGGTTGGGCGTTTCCACAAAACGGTTGTCGTAGCACGACATCATCTGTGCCGTGTGATCATCCGTCATGATATATACGATGTTGGGGCGCACCACGGGGCATTCACCTCCTGCCTGCCGTCCAGACTGCGAGAACAGCGGGACGGCAGGAAGAGAGAATAGCAAAAGGCTTCCGGTTCTGAGCATGAGACAGGGGGGGGAAACTTATTTAGTCATTGAATAAACGACATCCATGATATCCTTGCCCAACTTATCGGCGGCTTCCATGGTGGAAGCTTCCGAATAGACACGGATAATCGGCTCGGTATTGGACTTGCGAAGGTGTACCCATTTGTCGGGGAAGTCGATCTTCACGCCATCAATATCGTTGACCTCCTCGTCCTTATACAGTTCCTTCACCTTAGCCAGGATGGCATCAACATCCGTGTCGGGCGTCAGATCGATGCGGTTCTTGGCAATGGCGTAGACGGGATAGGTGGCACGCAGTTCGCTGGTCTTCATACCGCGCTTGGCCAGGTAGGTGAGAATCAATGCGATACCCACGAGGGCATCGCGACCATAGTGGGCAGCGGGATAGATGACTCCTCCATTGCCTTCGCCTCCAATCACAGCGTTGGTGGCCTTCATCTTGGTGACGACATTGACTTCGCCCACGGCTGCAGCGTTGTATTCCTGACCATACTTGCGAGTGACGTCGCGCAGGGCACGGGTAGAACTGAGGTTGGAAACCGTGTTGCCGGGAGTGTGTTGCAGGATGTAGTCTGCCACTGTCACCAAGGTATATTCCTCACCATACATGGTGCCGTCCTCACAGAACAGTGCCAAGCGGTCTACGTCGGGATCCACGACAAATGCGATATCGTAGCCACCTTTTTGCATCAAGGCTTTGATGTCACCCAAGTTCTTCTCCAGTGGCTCGGGATTATGCTGGAAGTCGCCAGTGGGTTCGCCGTAGAGGCAAGTGACGGTCTTCACGCCCAGTTGTTCCAACAACTTGGGCAGGATGATACCACCCACGCTGTTCACGGTGTCCAGCGCCACGCGGAAATTGGCCTTCTTGATAGCCTCCACATCTACCAGCTCCAGGTCTTTCACCAGGTCGATATGACGTTGGTCGTAGCTGTTGTCCTCGCGGTAGTGTCCGAGGTGGTCCACATCCGCATATTCGAAGTCCTCCTGAGCAGCGATGTTCAGCACCTCGGCACCTTCCTGTGCATTCAGGAACTCGCCGTCGCTGTTGAGCAGTTTCAGGGCATTCCATTGACGGGGGTTGTGACTGGCAGTGAGGATGATACCTCCACAAGCGCCTTCCATCGTCACGGCCAGCTCCGTAGTCGGAGTCGTGGCCAGTCCAATATTCACCACGTCAAATCCCATGCCCATGAGGGTGCCACAGACCACGTTCTTCACCATCTCGCCAGAGATGCGTGCGTCGCGACCTACTACAATCTTGTTGCTGCCTATGGTTTCTGTCCTGCGGATAAGTGTAGCATAAGCAGAAACGAACTTCACAATGTCCAGGGGATTCAGGGTGTCTCCTGCACGGCCACCGATGGTGCCGCGAATACCAGAAATTGATTTGATGAGTGTCATAACGAATGATATAAATAACAACTATTGATTATATTCTCGAGAGAAGAATTGCGAAATCCAAGTCACCTCCATCGGTCATCAGGCTGCACCTATCAGTTCTACTGACAAGAAGCCCCGACCTGTCGTGAGGTCGGAAAATACACCTTAATATATATAGTACTTTTCATGCCATAAGAGTACCCCTTTGGGTGCCTTGCTCACCATTTTTCTGTTCGGTTGTCCTCCACTACTTCGAGACAGACAACAGGCAATCCTCCCAAGCCATCTATTCTTTCTCTCATGATTCCTGATGACCGAATGAGGTTAAACCTTGTTGTCCGAGGTGGGTCAAATGGCAGAGTAACACATTTTTAATTCTCTTTTGGGGCAAAGGTAGATATTTTTTTCAAGTAAACGTGCATGGTTATAAAAAAAACGTTACCTTTGTGGCCATAAAACGTCATTTTGCACTTATGAAACGCCAAATCTCGCGTTGTTTAGCGCCTTTAATACTCTTTCTATTCTTTTTTCCTATATGGGGTTTTGCCCAGCAATCCCCTGCTGCCACCTCACGTCCGACGACTATCGATGGTTGGACAGAACGTTTAGACCGTTTTGGCAAGGCTATTCCTCAGGAGAAAGTCTATGTACATCTGGATAACACCTGTTATTTCCTGGGTGATACCATCTGGTATGCTGCCTACACCCGCCGGACAGACAAAGATATTCCGTCGGGCATCAGTCGTGTACTCTACATAGAGCTCCTGAACCAAGATGGATATCTCGTTGAAAGACAACTGGTAGAGATGTCTGGTGGACGCGGTCATGGAAGCATAGTACTCACGGACACACTCTATGGAGGTTTCTATGAACTCCGGGCCTACACGAGATGGCAACTGAACTGGGGTATTACAGAAAAAGAACACACTCCCGAAGCAGAAGCATGGTTCTTCAATAAAGACCTGGCGCGAGAGTTCTATCGGGACTACGACAAACTCTACTCCCGCGTCTTTCCTGTCTATGACAAGCCCCAGCAGTCAGGCGACTTCTTCCGCGATATGACCACTCGTCCGCTGCGTCGATATTTCAAGAATGGCGCCGAGGCACCGCAACCTGTGCTGACGCTCTACCCCGAAGGCGGAAACCTGGTAGCAGGCGTGCCCTGCAGGATTGCTTTTGAGGCGGCTTTGGAAAATGGCAAATGGCTCGAAGGGAAGGTCGCCCTGCACACTGATGACGGCAGGCTCGTTGCCGAAGCCGCTACACAAAACCGGGGACGAGGTCTGCTCACCTTCACCCCAGAGGCAGGACTGAAATACGAGGCCAGCTTCACACCTTCCGACTCCCAGATTACCCCCCCGAAAGCTTCCATTGATCGTGTGCCAGCCGATGGTGTCAACCTCTGCATCAGTCGTGAGGGGGAAGACTATCAGTTGACTGTTCGAGCCCAAGGCGAGGCGGCTTCCAAACAACTAGGACTCACTATTATGCGTGAAGGTGTTGTCGTGAAGTCAGAGATGATAGCTCCTGCGGATGTTCAGAACTACCAGTTGACGATACCCCTTTCCCAATTGCCGTCTGCTGGTGTTCATCAAGCCACGGTTTTTGATGCCGACGGGCGCGTCTGGGCCGACCGTCTTTTCTTTGTCACCACTCCCCAACTGTTGCATTCCACGCTGACCGTCAGCGGTATTCAAGAGCACTACAATCCGTTCTCCCTGGCGACATTGAATGTGGAGACTACCATAAGACCTCCCGTGGGCGCCTCGCCCTCGAGTGTATCTATTGCCGTTCGTGACGCATCCACTCAGGACTCCCCCTATGACAATGGCACCATTCTGACAGAGATGCTCCTGGCATCGGAAATCAAAGGATTCGTTCCGGCTCCACAATACTTCTTCCAGGCCGACGACGAGGAGCACCGTCAGGCACTGGACCTGCTGATGCTCACTCAAGGCTGGCGCCGTTTCGACTGGCATACCATGGCTGTTCCAGGTGCTTTCGAGCTGACACAACCAGTGGAAAGCCAGACCCCTGTTCTGCGCGGCGAGGTGCATAACTACTCCACGAGTCTGTGGCAGGACGACACCGACAGAATCGGAGCAGCAAAGTCCCCTTTCGAGATGGAAGAAGATATCAAGCATTTCGACCCCTTCTCCACCGACGGCAAGACACCAGAAGCAGCCTACCGCGACTATTTGCGGAATGGCAATGACACAGTGATACCTGAGATGGAGTATATGGGTGCAGGACTGGGCGAGATTCTCGAGACAGCGATAGCACAAACCTATGCCCACGAGAAACACCTGCCGGCAGGCAGCTACCAGATGATGGGAACCATAGGCACTGCACGATTCCATGCAGCGGAGTCCTCCCTGAGCAACGAGGTGCGTGTTCATGCAGAATTCACACAGCCGGGCAGCGAGAGCATCGTTGGCGACATGCAGACAAAGAACGGGAAGTTTACCATACAATCGCCCCACTTCCAGGGGTATTGTGTATTGTTTCTGGCAGCCAGCGACACCACCAAATGGGATGCGGCCAAACCGCATACCTGGATCAGTATGGTAGAGAAAGACGAACCGGAGTTCTATGTGCGCATGACACCTTATTATCCTCGTTTCACACAACCTTATGACTACTATCAGACGACACAGATAGCCCTAAGTTCCCAACTCGAGCACGGCACCAGTCTGTTTGACCCCACGAAGTTCGAGACGGATATGGGGGGCATCACCGTGAGGGCCAGCCATGGAGGGTTGCGTCGCTTCGATCGTTCCAAACCTGCTTATGTGGTGGATGCCTACACGGCATACAACGAGGCGTGTGATGCAGGACTTATGGAGGGGCGATATATCGGACGTTTCCATTTCCTCAATAGTCTTGCCCGGCTCTACGTGGGAGATATGAACACCAACCACAACTACCTCCTGGAACCCCGCTATGCCGGCAGGAACAGGTCGTTCAACACGTCGGCCTTCAAGATGGACCGCTACAACCAGCTCATGACGCTCGACAGTATTCGTATCTACACGGATTTCAACCCTCGGACGGGAGGTGACCCACGTGCCATTGAAGACAACCTGGAACGCGTGTCCATCGATCTGCAACCGTTGTCCGACGACGGAGAACGTGTCACCTACCGCGACCGCCGCTATATCCTGCAAGGTTTCAACGTAGCCGAGGATTTCTATCACCCAAACTACAGCACCCCTCCGGCCGAAGGGCGCAATGACTATCGTCGCACCCTCTATTGGAATCCAGAACTGCAGCTCGATGCTAACGGACAGGCTCAAGTGCAGTTCTACACAGGCAGTAAACCGGCCTCCATCGTCGTGAGTGCCAACGGCCAAACAGCCGATGGCACCTTGCTCTCCACGCCCTGACAGGATCTGATGCCCAAGAGCACTACGATTGCAAATAATCATTTAATAACCTTATAAACTTCAACAAGTACAATGAATCAGAAACTACAATCCATCGTCGATCAGTTTGCCATCACCGGAACGGTCGAAGAGATCCGTCCTTTAGGCGAAGGTCTCATCAACGACACCTTATTGGTACATACGGCAGAACCGTCTGCCCCAGACTATGTGCTGCAGCGCGTGAACACCAATGTCTTCCCTGACGTAGAGATGTTGATGGGAAATATTCGTGCTGTGACGAGCCACATCCGCAAGAAGCTGGAGGCCAGTGGTGCAGAGGATATCAACAGAAAGGTGCTCACCTTCGTGCCCCTGAAGTCGGATTCCAGCAAACTATATACCATAGTGGATGACGAGCCCTGGCGCCTCATGGTGTTCATCAACGATGCCGTCACGAAGCAGGCTGTGAATCCTGCCAGCAGCGAGGCGGCAGGCGAAGCTTTCGGACAGTTTCAGGCGATGTTGGCAGACATCCCCGTGGCACTGGGCGAGACCATCAAGGACTTCCACAACATGGAGTTCCGCCTGCAGCAACTGAAGGACGTCATCGCCAAGGATCCCGTTGGTCGTGTGGCGGGCGTACAGCCTATCATCGACGAGCTCCTTTCTTATGCCGACGAGATGACCATCGCCGAGCGCCTCGGTCGCGAAGGGAAGTTGCCCAAGCGCATCTGCCACTGCGACACGAAGGTCAACAACATGATGTTCGACCACGACGACAATGTCCTTTGTGTCATCGACCTCGACACGGTGATGCCGAACTTCATCTTCTCTGATTACGGTGATTTCCTTCGCACCGCCGCCAACTTCACAGCCGAG
>JAILFY010000154.1 GCA_024697285.1 Bacteroidaceae bacterium | reverse complement strand
CCAGGTCGTGAGGCTTTCGGGAAGGGTGAAGGAGATGGTCACTTCGCCCGTTGTGGGATTCGTGTGCAACCGCGGGAAGAAAGCCGCCGTCTCATTGAAGTTGGTGCGCAAGGCAGCGGGTGCGGGGGCGAGAGTCGTTTGCGGAGCAGCCTCTGCAGAAGCTTCCTGTGGTACCTCTGCCCCTGCTGTGCGGGTGGCATCGGAGGGCGCGGACTCCTCTTCGGAGAGATTGAGTCCGGCAATCCTCCCTTCCAGGGCATCGGAAACCACAGCCTGGTAGGAGCCCATGGACCGCGCCGGGGCAGCGGCCTTCATCATCACTGGATGAACGGAACGAAGTCCATAGCCAAAAGCCAAACCGCTGGTCCATCGGGAATCAAAGCTGTCGAAGAGGATGGACCTGGAATGGTAGTCCTTCATCGGGAAAAAGATTTGTTCACGACTGTTTCCTTCCTGGAACTGGAAGGTGTTGCTGAAGTTCCATGGCAGTTGACGCAAATGATGGAAACGATTGACAAACAACTGCCAGTAGTGGGGTTGCAGCTGGTTCAGCGAAGCATCGAAGATGGTAGCCATCAGGTTGGCAGCCACGGGAGTGCCGTCGGGAGCACTGATACGCAACGTCCAGGTCTCCTGCTCTCCCGGATGGGTGTGGTCGCGGAAAGAAGTCCACTGCCACTTCAGCTCCTTCGAAGGCTGGGAGAGCTTCAGGCTCTGCTGACGAGTGAAACAGGTACCTCCCTTGACGAAGGCAAAATAGGCGGTGACACCGTCGCCGTACTCGGGCAGATAAGGTATCTCCATGGTACGCAACTCATCGGAAAGGGGAATGAGCTCGTTGCGGATGAGTCCTTCTTTCCCGACCAGGCTGTAGTAGAGCGCCACATCCTCGTAGCTGCTGCCAAACTGCAGGCGGGCGGGATGCTGGAGGTCAAAGCTGTCGGTGGGACAGTAGAGCCACAGCTCCGCGCGATGCGGCAGACGCTTGTCGGCCATTGAAAAGAGGAAGAAACGCGCCTCTGCCGAGGCCGTGTCAGCCCCTGCCTGTGCGGTGGTCTTCAGTTTGTAGTCTCCGGAGGGCAATGCCCGCAGGGCTGCCGTGAGGGGCGAGAGGTCCGCAGCCGATGCATCGATTTCGAGACTGCCCGCAGCCACACCATTGGCAGGCACGTCGGCCTCGGAGGCAGCGGGATAAACAGTCCAGGTGATCCGTCCCTCGGCAGGTTTGCCGGTGGAGGTGAGGAGGGAGAAGGTGGGCGGCTGCAGGCGGTCGCGGTCCTGCTGTTCGGACATCGTGATATTCAGTCGGAGCGGCGTGATGCAGAGAGGCACGCGGAGTGCTCCTTCGCGGGTCTCGCCAGCCATGCTGAGTACTTCAACATCAAGCTGAAGCACGAGCCCGTGGCGCAGTGCCTCGGATGGTATCTCGTTCAAGGGAACGGCAATGGCGAACTTCCCCTCCTCGTCGGTCTCCACGGTGTCGGTGGGCAAAGAGGGAGAGTCGGCGTGGCGGTACCACCAGAAATAAGGATAGGTGAATCGATAGTGCCCTGCGACACGAGCTCCCCGCACCGGCACTCCGTTGTATCCCACGGCTTTGCCCGTCAGGGTGATGTGTTCCTGCGGCCATTGCAGGGCGGGAGCCTCGTCCATCTTCACGTCGAAGGTAGGACGTTTGTATTCCTCCACGCGGAACGAGACGACATCACCATGGCAGTCTATTCGATAAAGTCCTGGCAAGCCTCCTTCGGGCAACAGGAAATCTGCCGAGAGAACGCCCATGGCATCGGTGCTCACCGTCTGCGTGGCGACTACTTTCCTGTTGGCGTCGCGGAGAGTGAGCTCGTAGGACTTCTCCGCCAAAGTCGTTGCATCCCAGTGCTTCTTGCTGTAGGCTACTCCACTGAGGTGAACAGTCTGTCCGGGACGATAGATGGCACGATCGGTGTAGAGATGAAGAGTTGTGGACGTTTGTTCCTCCGGAGAATAAGATCCATGTCGCCAAAGATATTCTTCGGGTAGATAGCTGTCTACAATGCCCGTCTTGGCAGAGGTAGCATTGTGGGAGGTTGGTGCCGGTGCCGTAGCGGTGACGAGCAGCCGACGGACCTCCTTGGAAATACCACGGAAACGCGCTCGACCTTCTGCCGAAGTTTGCTGACTGGATATCAAGGAGCGGTGGTCCTGCCGCGTGTCTTCACTATAAAGTGCGACGTTGGCTCCTTGTCGGGGCTGTCCGCTCTCTGCGTCGACCACTACGACCTCCAGTTCCTGCTCGGTCAGGAAGCGGGTCATGGTCTTCAGCGAGGTCACGCGGAACGTATTGAAATGATCGGAGACAACCTTCTTCCTGGCCTCGCGCTCATCGGTAGTGGCCACGAAGACAAGGGCGTAGCGCCCCACGGCGGGAGCTGTCCACTGGAGGCTGTCGTCGCGACTCTCGTGGGCTTTTCCCGGATGCAAAGTGGGGGTCAGACGCTCTACAAGAGACGCATTCTTGCGGAAATAGTCGCCTACGGACAGTTTGCTTTCTGACACCTCCTCCTCCCGGAAGCCGTCGCGCAACCGGTAGACAAGGATCTCCACGGAGGAGGCGTTCTGCGAGGTCAGTCGCCAGGTGTAGGTCTTTCCAGGATAGTACATTGCGTTGCCTGCCCAGGTGACAGAGGGTTGCCGCAACTGATTGAGGCGGTTGCGGACTTCACCGCTACGCTCGTAGCGAGGGTAACGCCGAAGGATTTCTTCGGCCAAAGCCACCTTCTGCGCCACTGATATCTCCTCCTCTGTGGTGTCCAGCAGTCGCAGATAGACCTCGGTGCAGAGCGGGAGGTCGGAATAGGTGTCCTTCAGTGCGAGCAAGGCTGACGGGGTATCAGCAGGCTCCAGCTCCAGCAGGTCCAGGGCCACGAGGAGCGATGCCTCACGGTTGCCTCGGCGGTCATACTCCGCCCGTACCGCCTTTCCCAGTCGGAGTGCCATGGACTGATAGGATTCCACCTCTCCGGACAGTCGCCAGATGCCACGGCGATGGTCGCGCACCCGCTGCCAGAGCAGATGCAAGAGGTCGTGGTGGAAATAAGAGGAGTGCTCAGCCTGACTGACGAAAGGAAGCCAGTCCTTGCTACTGGCCGCTGCGAGCATGGGGATATCTTCCAACGAGCGTCGCCAGTTGTCGAGAGAGGCGCTGTCATACTGCTCGCGGGTCCATTCTCTCATATCCTCGCTGGTCAGCTCCAGGTCATGTGCCTGAGAGCGACGACTGTTGCCCTCGTAGATCTCTGCCAGCACTGAAGCCAGCACAGCCCGCGCCTCGGGTTGCTGCTCCTGGCGGCGCAGTGCCTCGAGTTCGGCCACATCCGTGAAGAAACTGTCGGGAGCCCATTCCTGATGGAGGCCTGCCGCACGAAGGCGGGCGCTGAGGGCTTGTCCACGATGTCCCTCGGCGAGGGCTTTCTCCAAGATCTTCTGCACAGTGGCATAGGCCGACTGCGGCTTGCCGTCGGACTCCAACTGTTGTTCGGCTTTCCACAACGCATCGTAAGACTGGGCGAAGGACAAAATAGGGAATAAAGCCATGGCAAAGGATAGAAAGAAGGATTTCATAATTGTTGGATGGTTAGAAAAGAATAGGCGGACCATGCCGCCTATTCCGATAATACTGTCTATTTCTCGGGAATCTCAGCCAGCAAGGTCTTCAGGAAAGTCCAGAAACGACCTACGCTGGGGATGAGGCAACGCTCGTTGGGTGTGTGGGGCGAGCGCAGAGTGGGTCCGAAGCTGATGAGGTCCATCTTCGGATATACCTGACCGATGAGGCTGCACTCCAGACCTGCATGAACGACTTCCACGCGGGCAGGTTTTCCCTCGAGGCGCTCGTAGAGAGCAGCCATCTGAGCTGCAATAGGGGAGTCGAAGTTGGGTTGCCAGGCGCCGTACTCGCCGCCGTACTCAATCTTCATTCCGGCCATGCCAAAGGTGCTCTCGAACATCTCCTGCTCGTACTCCAACTGGCTGTCGCAAGAGGAACGGGCGAGAATGAGGACCTCGGCCTTGCCACCGCCGATGTTGATGATGGCGAGGTTGCTGCTGGTCTCCACAACGTGGGGGATGGAAGGGATATTGCGCAGCACACCGTCGTGGCAGGCGAGAATGGCGCTGACGAGGTTGTCCTGCACCTCTTCGGGCACTTGCTTGGCAGGTACTTCCACACGCTCCACACTGATATCCACTCCTTCTTCCACTCCACGGAACTCATTGGCAAAGGTCTCCTGGCAGTAGGCAGCCAGTTCGCTGAGGTCGGCCTCGTTGGCGGCGGGGATGGAGAGAACGACTTCGGCCGTGCGGGGAATCGCATTGCGCATATTTCCACCTTTCCAGCAGCACAGACGGGCATCGTCGTCCTGAATGGCCTGGCGCACCAGCCGGGCCATGAGTTTATTGGCATTGGCGCGACCCTGGTTGATCTCCAGTCCACTGTGGCCGCCCTTGAGTCCGCTGATGGTTACCTTCACGGCGATGTCCTCTGGGTCAGTGTCGACTTCCTGATAGCCCAGAGTAGCGGTTACGTTCACACCACCTGCGCTGCCGATGCAGAACTCGCCTTCGGTCTCGTTGTCGATATTCAGGAGGATATCGCCATGCAAGGTGTCGGCTGCCAGGTGATTGACACCCCACATGCAGGTCTCCTCGTCGGAAGTGATGAGGGCTTCCAGGGGACCGTGTTGCAGGGTAGTATCCTCGAAGACAGCCATGATAGCAGCCACGCCGATGCCGTCGTCGGAACCGAGAGTAGTACCTTTGGCCTTCAGCCATTCGCCGTCGATCCAGGTCTCGATGGGGTCGGTCTCGAAGTTATGGGTGCTCTCGTCGGTCTTCTGGGGAACCATGTCCATGTGGGCCTGCATGGTACAGCACTTGCGGTTCTCGAAACCGGGAGTAGCGGGCTTGTGCATGACGATGTTGTCACCGCCGTCCTTGTAGGCTTCGATGCCACGCTCTTTAGCCCAGTCCAGAAGGAACTGCTGAATCTTCTCCAGATGACCGCTGGGACGAGGGACTTGCGTCAGTTTGTAGAAATTGCCGAAAATGGCTTTCGGCTCCAGATCGTGAATTGTTGTCATAGTTGGTTGGCTTTATTGGAGTTATTATTTGGGGGATTACGTGCTTTTTTTACCTCAACTAAGGCTCCCGCGTGAGTCATCCTATGCTTTCCTGACTTCGCTGGGGGACAAGGGCTTAGTAAACGAGAGGGCGACGAGAGCTATGAGGCCCAGGGCAGCCACGAGGAGGGTCTGTACAGTGTGAACGATAAGTGCAAAGAGGGCGCCGGAGTCGCCGGGAACCCCATAGAGCATCAGAACAGTCTTCACAGCGAAATGCCACGGACCAGCACCATTCGGAGTGGGCACTAAAACGGCAAATGTTCCAACGACGAAAGCCACGAGGGCCACAGAAAGGCCCAGACCCGAGGTGAAACCAAAGCAGAAGAAGGTGAGGTAGAAATGGAGAAAATAGCAGGCCCAGATGGCAAAACTGTAGAACCAAAAACGCAACTTCCCGTCAACGAGACGGATGGAGAGAAGACCCTCGAGGAGCTCGGAGAGCAGAGAACGTGTCTTGGTCATGAACTTGAAACGACGGAGAAGCAGATAGACCATCAGAAGGATGAGCAGCAAAGACAGGATCGTCACGAACCACCCCGTGGTGGTGAACTGACCGAGAAAGCCACTCAGAGTGAGACCCGTCTGGCGGAAGAAACTCTGGAAAACAGGTATCTGAAGGAAGAAGACTATCAACGACAACAAAGCTATCATCAGCATGTCCACAACTCGTTCCGTGACCACCGTACCCACGCCACGAGTGAAGTTGCAACCATCGTACCTCTTCAAGACGCCACAACGAAGGACCTCTCCGACACGCGGGACTACCAAAGAACTGGCATAACTGATAAATACGGCGTTGATGCTGGTAGATGGACGGGCGTGTTCGCCCAACGGCTTCAACAGCTGTCGCCATCTAAGGCCACGGAAGACCTGCGCAAGAATGCCGAAGGGAAAAGAAATCCACATCCACGTCCAGTTCATCTCCGAGGATAACGCAGAATGCAGGGTGTGCCAGTCGAAACCGCGGTACATCCACCACAAAATGCCAGCACCAAGGGCCAAAGGCAAGAGAATTTTTATGAGAGAGTGAAAAGTTTTCAATTCTTTTACGTAATTTTGCGGCAAATTTAATGAATTATATTTGATTGATGCGTACAGTAAAGCCAAAAAAGTTTCTCGGACAACACTTCTTAACGGATTTAACCATCGCACAACAGATTGCGGACTCCGTGGACGCTGTTCCTACGCTGCCAGTTCTGGAGGTTGGACCCGGAATGGGGGTGATGACGCAGTTCCTCATGCAGAAACCACGACAACTGAAAGTGGTGGAGCTGGACTTCGAGTCCGTAGAATACCTCAGAAAGACGTGGCCTCAGATGGAGCAGGATATTATTGAGGACGATTTTCTGAAGATGCACCTGGAAAATACCTTCCAGGGACAGCCGTTTGTACTCACCGGGAACTACCCTTATAATATAAGTAGCCAGATTTTCTTCAAGATGCTGGACTATAAGGATCTGATTCCTTGCTGTACGGGCATGATACAGAAAGAGGTTGCGGAACGAATCTGTGCTTCTCCCGGAAAGAAGGCTTATGGGATACTGAGCGTGCTCATCCAGGCCTGGTACCGACCAGAATACCTCTTCACTGTGGAGCCCAACGTCTTCAATCCGCCACCCAAAGTGCGCTCGGCTGTCATCAGACTCATGCGAAATGATGTCAGGGAACTGGGATGCGACGAGGATCTGTTCCGCAGGGTCGTACGTACGACCTTTAACCAGCGCCGGAAGACACTCCGCAACAACTTGCGTCCCCTGCTTAGCGAGCTCGCTCCTTCCCGCGACCACGCCGATTTCCTCTCCGACCCCCTCTTCTCCCTCCGCCCCGAACAACTCTCCGTTCCCCAATTCATCTCCCTCACCTCCCTTCTCCAATCCCATCTCTCCCTCTACTCACCTCCCCCTCCTTCTTTATTCCTCTTATCTCTTTATTCCTATTCTCTCTTTATTCCACTTCTCCCTCTTCATTCCTCTTCTCCCTCTTTATTCCCCCTTCCTCTTCATTCCTCATCTCTCTTTATTCCTCTTCTTTTTATTCCTCTTCTCTCTCTTTATTTCCCCCTCCTCTCCTTCCTCATAAAGTTTCCTCGGTTCTGTGTCGCGCATATTTGCGCGAATCTCCCCCTAAGAGCAAATTTCTTCCACCCTGTCTCT
>JAILFY010000153.1 GCA_024697285.1 Bacteroidaceae bacterium | reverse complement strand
TTGTCCTTGCAACTCGCGGGCGATGGTGCGAAAACTCTGCATCATGATCTGCTGACCGGGTTTTCCCTCGCCCGTTGCCTCCTCGCGGAAATAGCCGCGCGGAGTGATGAAACGGTCCTTCCAGACATAGCTCTGGGAGTTACCGATGAGCAGGACCGTGAACATATCCACCTTCTCCGGTTCCAAGGAACCTAAGGTGGTGAGCTCTACGCTCTGATCGGCACGACCTGCCTGGCGGACGATACCCACGGGAGTGTCCGGGCTGCGACCTTCCTGAAGAAACAGCTCCTGCAGGCGACTGAGTTGCCAGTAGCGTTCGTGGGAACGGGGGTTGTAGACGGCGGTGACGAAATCGCCCATGGCTGCGGCACAAATCCGTCGTTCGATGAGAGCCCACGGAGTCATCAGATCGCTCAGGGAGATGATGCAGAGGTCATGTCCTATAGGAGCGCCCAGCAGGGAAGCGGCCTTCTGGAAGGCGCTGATACCTGGAAGCACCTGAATAGTGACATCGTTGTTGCTGGCACGAGCCATCTCATAAACCAATGGAGCCATTCCATAAATGCCCGCGTCGCCGGAAGAAATCACCACAACATTACGCCCTTGCTCCGCCTGGGCAAAAGCCTGTTCGGCACGCTCGCGCTCACGCCGCATGCCTGAATCGATGCACTCGCAACCCGGATGCAGATAGGGCTTGATGAACTGAAAATAATACTTGTAGCCAAGCACCACATCGGCCTCCGCAAGTGCCGACTTCACAGCCGGTGTCATATCCTCCGGGCTGCCTGGTCCAAGGCCTGCTATAATGATCTTCTTCATATTATATACGTTGTTTCGGGCACAAAGGTAGCAAAAATTCTCAATACCTCATCCGCAAACTCAAAATAATTGAACGTCCGGGATTGATGGTGGAGAAATTGGAGTTCCAATAGGATTTGTCGCGCTTGTTGAAGAGGTTGTCGATTCCGAGCCCTGGCTCGAGGGCGACATTCTTCAGGGCAAAGGAGTGGCGCGTAGTCAGGTCCCATTGGCTGTAGGCGGGAGCGTAACCATACGTACTGCTATAACGGCGCCCCTGCAGATGACCGTTCAGAGCTACATTCAGGCTGTAGTTTCCCCACGTCTTGTCCCACGACGCCAAAACGCTTCCTACATGACGCACGCTCTTGTCGACATCGCTCTTAGTGACGACATACTGCTGGTTTTTCTTATCCAGGCTCTTCGTCTCTGCCTCAGAGTCGGTGAACGTATAGCTGCCGCTGAGCGAAAAACCATAAGGGAGGAGGAATTTCACCGACGCGCTGAACCCCTTCAGCGTGGCGCGGTCGATGTTGTCGCGCTGGCGAATCGTAGTCCATCCATCGTTGGCCAAAGCGGTCAGGGAGGCGTCCGCCGAGATTTCGGCGTCGGTCAGCGTGCGGTAGTTTATCATTTCTTGAATGCGATTCACGAAGCCCGAGAGGCTGACGCTCAGCCAATTGGTTCCATACTCTGCGTTGAGGTTGTAGAAATGGTTCTTTTCGGGTTCCAGAGACGTGTTGTAGAGCGTGTAGCGGGATGTAGTCTTGGCTTGGTCCGTGGCATAGAGCTGCGACAACGAGGGAGTACGATATCCACCGGCGTAGCTGGCACGCAGACGCAACCCCCGATAGTGGAAGAAGAGTCCCGCATTGGGCGTGAAGGCCGCACCGAAATTGTCGTTCTGCGTGTAGCGCAGGCCTACAACGGCCTCCAGGGATTCCAGAAGTTTCACCTCGTCCTGAGCAAAGAAATTATACGTGTTCGTCGTTTCGAAGTCAATATGGTCACTTTGGCTGCTAAGACTCTCCTGCACGAACTCCGCTCCGGCAGAAAGTTTGTTCCAGGCGGAGAGACGGAAGATTCCGCGCAAAGTCTCGTTGACATAATGAGTGCGCTTGCGGGTCTCCTCGCGCCCTTCCTTCTCCGAGGTCTGCCAATAATCGTATTTCGAAGAGAAATTATCACTATAGACATCCAGATAGACGAAGGTGCGGCTGTTCGGCGACCAACGGGAACCGAAACCATAGGTGTAGGACCGGTGATGGAGATCATAGGTGTAGGCCTGTTTCTCCGTATAGGAATAAGTGCCGGATGACTTCTTCTGGGTGAAATAGGTGGCCGACTGCGGACGATCAGAGAGATTGTCGTAGTAGGAGCCACGGATATATGCGGACCATTGGTCATTGATCTGCCAGTTCAGCTTCTCGCTGATATTCTGGCTGTGGTAGCCGGCGGACATGGGGCGTCCCGTAAGCTTCAGCACTTCCGTGCCATCTTCGTCAAAGGCCTGGTAGTTGTTTACCTGCCAGCTGTCGGCCTGACGATGGGCATAGGAAGTCTGGCTGGAGAACGAGCCCACATTGAAATCCACGTTCACGTCCTGATCCAGGCGGCCGCGGTTCATGACTTTCGTGGACGAGGAGGCAGAGACGGGTTCCTTGCTGTCTTCCGTGATGATATTTATGACTCCGGCAATGGCGTCGGAGCCATACAGGGCCGACGCTGCGCCGCTGAAGATCTCGATGCGCTTCACGTTGTCCAAGCTTATGCGGTTCCAGCGGTCGTCGCCACTGATGCGCTTGCCGTTCTCCAGAATGACGATATAATCATCGCTCACACCATTGAAGTTGACGAAGGTACCCATTCCACTGGTGTGAGTGGTTACATTGGTTGTCAGGCGCGTGAGGGCGCCTTCCAAAGTAGTAGCATGAGTGTCTCTGAGTTCCTTTGCGGAGATGACTTTCACGGCAACCGGGGAGTTGTCCGCTCGGTGGTAAGTGCCTGTTCCCGTGACAACAACTGGATTCAATTCATGAGGACGTTCAGACGCTACGGAATCTTTTCTCACGCCTCTCGCACGGGAAATGCCGCTGGCATCTGTTTGGGAAAAAGCGGTGCTCCCCATCAGGGAGAGCACCGCCGTAAAGCAGATAGTATTTATGGTGTGTTTCATGGAATTCTTTTCTTATTCCTCGGGATTCTTGGAGTGATAGTAGTCGAGAGCTTCGCCATTGATGGCATCCTGGGTGTGATTCATCCAGATTCCACGAATCGTAGGCAGCTCCAGCAGACCCAGATTGATCATCGTCTCGTCGTTGCAGGTGTAGCCCATGTGTCCGAAGTACTTCTTCCAGCTGGTGTCTTCCACCTCGCCGTCTTCGTTCTCCTCGTAACCGTTGTCCCAGGCATCGTCGTCACCTGCCATGTCGTTGTGACCATGATCACCATCGATGGACATGAGGGGGTGGCAATAAACAGTACCGCTGGTGATGCCGGCAGCCTTCATGCGCTCGAGGACATCCGTCTTGAAGTTGTCCATCATATCAACGGTGCCTACGAAGTAGTTCTTGTTGTAGGTCTGCAGGGCTTCTTCGAGCTGCGTATAGCGCACATTAGCCTTGTAGGTATCGTAGCTGTCGGGGTTTCCGTGTCCCATGAAGGCGACCACACCCTTAGCGGCCTTCGAACTGTAGAGGGCATTGAGTTGCTTGGCCACTTCGGGCACATCCGTATCGGCATCCTGCAAGAGGGGCACACCGAGTTTCAAGGTCACGCCAGCGAGGTACTCGTCGTCCAGGTCGCCATTGCTGTTGTTCGCAAAGTCCTTGATGTAGTTGATGACGCGGGTGTACTCCTCGCCAGGAATCACCTGCAGGGACTGAACGACAATCTCCTTGTAGCGCACCCCCTCTTCGGCAAACGCATTGAGCCAGAAGTTAGGAGCGTAGAAGTTCTTGGGATCTACGTTCTCGCCTGCTGCAGCACGATTGATGCAGATGGCAGAGGAGAAGGAGAGATACACATCATAAGCGGGGAACTTCGCTTGATAGGCTTTCACGGTGCTGTCGAAAGCGTCATAGGCCTGCTGCCAGGTGCTGCCGAAGGCCACCAGCAGGATGGCTTTGTCCTGTTTCTTGTTGGCCTTTACATTCTCTGTCACGGCGCTCTGGTACTTCTGCCAGTTGCTTTCTGTGGATTCGTCGTCATCAGAGCAAGCGACGTAACCTGCGGAGAGGGAGATGGCAACGAGCGCCATCAGGAGATTTTTAATCTTCTTCATTGTTGTTTAGTTTTGAGTTGATTTTAAGTGGTTTATTAAAACTGTTATTTCCTTTCTTGAAACGTATCTGCAGAGTCGCATAGAACGTGGTGCCGGGCGACGTGGTTCCTAAATGCAACCCATGGGGAGTCCGGTCCACGTAGTTGAAGATATTGTCAATTCCTGCCTCCACACGAAGCGAGAATCCCCTTCTCTGGATGGACGCGCACTCTATGTCGTGGGTGGACGTGAGGCGCCAGAGGTGGTAAGCCTTTCCGTTGCCGTTGAGCTGGTAGTAGCGCTTGGACGAGGCGCGCCCATATAGTCCTAAACCCAGGCGATAGGGCCGCCCGAAGCGATGGTTCCAAGTGGCGAAACAGCTGGCTTTGTGATGAGCCATGCCATCTATGATGACTTCCTTCATCCGCTCGTGGTCGGTGTCATACTGATGTGCCTCCGTGTCCAGATAGCTATAGCTGCCTCCGAAAGCGAAGTCCCTGACGGAATAATGGATATTGAAATCAACGCCCAGGGTGAGGGCGTCCTCCAGATTCTGGTACTGACGGGTCTTGTGCAATTCATACAGCGTCTGGTACTCCTCCGGTGCCCTGTAGTTGGGGATGGTCGTGAGGGCAATCATATCTTTCACCTTATTTATATATGCCGTCACGCTGAACGAGAGTTTTCCGAGGGTTACTTCGGTGCTGAACGAACCGTAGTTGCTGGTCTGGGGCTTCAGATCGGCGTTGCCGAGGTAGAGATAAGTGCCACTCATCTCACGGACATAGCGGTAGTGCTGCTCCTTGGGAGTCGGGGTCTTGAAACCTTGGGACCAAGCGGCGCGCAGCCTCAACCAGGGGGCGGGACAGAGCATCGAAGATATCTTCGGGGTCAGATGGTAGCCGAACTGCTGGTTGCGGTCCAGCCGCAAGCCTCCCGTCAGTTGCAAGGCTTTCCAGGGCGAGTACTCATCTTGAAAGTAAATGGCTTCTGTGTGGTCGCTGACAGTACCATCGTTGTCCACTCGCATAGGGGCATTCAGCCAGTCGTGTCGCACCTCCAGTCCGGCACTCAATCGGTTCTGAGCCGGCAGTTCGAAGATGCCCTTCAGATGTCCCATCGTGCGGCGCTGGTCGCTCTGCAGATTGCTCTGCCCGGGGAAATAAGGGAAATAGTGGGTGAAGTTGCCATAGGGGTCATAACCGTCTACCAACGTGGTGTCCGTGAAGACGTATTCGTAGGCGTGGCGGTTCCAATCGATATCCAGGGTGACTACGGCACGGTCCGAGGGAGTCCACTTGCCACCTACGGCAGCCGACGCATTCTTATACTGCAGGTCATAGGTCTTCACATCCACGGCGGCATATTTGCCGGAAGGTCGATAGATGCGTTTCCGATAGATGCTGCCTTCTGCATAGAGGTCCAGATTGGGACGTAGGGCGTAGGTCAGTCGTTCGGCAAACTGCCAGTTCATATAGCGGTTCACCGTCATATTCCTGGAGTCGTATATGGGGAACTCCGTCTGTGAAGGAGCTTCCGTGGAGGTGTTCTGCCATCCGTCGGAGTGCCGGTACTGGAAATTCGTAAGGGAGGAGAACTTGCCGATGGCGAAACCTACGCCATTGTGCTGGCGCCAGTCTCCATAGCTGCCTCCGCGAGTAGTATTCTCCAGGAACAAACCATCTTTATCATACTTGCGGGTGATGATATTGACGACCCCGGCTATGGCGTCTGACCCGTACAAGGCAGAGGCGGCACCTTTGACAATCTCTATGCGCTCTATGCGGGCAGGGTCTATCAGATTGAGGTCGTTCTGCCCTCCATTGTCGCCGTGCAGGCGCTTGCCGTCCACCAATATAAGGATGTAGGAGTTTCCCAGTCCATTCATCTGCATCTGAGCTCCCATGTCATCCTCGCTGAAGGCGAAGCTGGCTGTGAGGCCGCTGAGGATATCCTGAATACTGCCTCCCCCGTATTGCTGCAACTCCCTGCGGGTGATAACCTCTGTCTGTACGGGCACGTCCTTCAACCGGTGCTGGGTTCCAGTACCGGTGACGACTATTTCATCCAGACGGTTGGTCTGCAGAGAGTCTTGTGATAGGGCGGTGGAGAGGAGGCAAGTGCATGCCCCTACAGCCACCATTGCGCGCTTGAGTGCGCCGAAGGTTACTCGCATGATATTCCTCGCGCCTGTTCCTGGACGCTTTTCGTGGATACTAATGAAATTCAGCAGGTCTTCTGGCTCTCCCCTGCCCGTCCTGCCTTCCCAGCAATGAAGCCAGTGGCGTTATACGAACAGACATAACTAAGGGGGATTACAGCTGCAGGTACAGCTCCGGATTTCCACCGGATTCCCTTTCATCAAGCGACATTCCGTCACCTGATTGCTTTATTTCGGCTGCAAAAGTAGCCAATATGTACGAATCACACAAATTTTTATAGGCAAAATGTACTTTTCCGTAGAAAAATACAGCAAAATAGTTGGAGATTTCACGAAAAGTGTGTTACTTTGCAGCGCAAAACAAACAAAATGGCACTCATGCAATACCTCAACGCCTATTATTGGTTTTATTTTTACTTTACCCAACAAAGGTGAAGCGGTAGGCCATGTGTCAATTGATAATCGGAAACATTAATTGAAAGTTAAAATAACAAGGTCCCGCTTCCACCAGGAGCGGGATTTTTTTGTAGTAAAGTGTAATAAATGAAACGAATTGCTATACAAGGCATCGAGGGCAGCTTCCACGATATTGCAGCCCACCAGTTCTTCGAGGACGAAGAAATACAGCTCATCTGCTGTTCCACCTTCGAACAGGTGTTTACTACCCTGAACGAAGACCCCACCACCATTGGCATGGTTGCCATCGAGAACACCATCGCCGGCTCGCTGCTCCACAACTACGAGCTCCTGCGCGAATCTGGTATGACCATCGTGGGCGAACACAAGCTTCGCATCAAACACTCCTTCATGTGCCTGCCGGACGACGACTGGTGCGATATCACGGAAGTACACTCCCACCCCGTCGCTCTCATGCAATGCCGCGACTTCCTCAGCCGCCACGAACAACTGAAAGTGGTGGAGGCAACAGACACGGCAGGCGCTGCTCGCATGGTCATGGCAAACCAGATGCACGGACACGCAGCCATCGGTTCGGTGCACGTGGCAGAACTCTACGGACTGAAGGTGCTGGAAGAAGGCATCGAAACGAACAAACATAACTTCACGCGCTTCCTCGTCTTCGCCTCCCCCACGCGCGCAAACCTATTAAGAGATATACGCACAGCCGACAAAGCCAGCATCGTCTTCGCGCTACCCCACGAAGAAGGGTCGCTCTCTCAGGTGCTCTCCGTGCTCTCGTTCTACCGGCTGAACCTCACCAAGATTCAATCCTTGCCTATCATAGGGCGCGAATGGGAGTACCTCTTCTATGTTGATGTGCAGTTCACCGACTACACCCGCTACTCCCAGGGCGTCGATGCCATCCGTCCCCTCACTTCTGACCTCAAAATTCTTGGAGAATACAAACATGGAAAAGAACACATTTAAACCCGCAGACCGCCTGTCGCTCGTGCAGGAATACTATTTCAGCCGCAAACTCAAGGAAGTTGCCCAGCTGAATGCCCAGGGCAAAGACATCATTTCCCTGGCTATCGGCAGTCCCGACCTGCCGCCCTCGGAGAGAACGATTGACGTCCTGTGCGCAGAAGCCCGGAAAGCCAACGGACATGGCTATCAGCCCACAATAGGCACACCAGAGTTGAGACAAGCCATGGCCACCTTCTACCAGCGTTGGTACAACGTCTCGCTGAATCCCGCAACAGAGATCCAGCCGCTCATCGGTTCCAAGGAAGGTATCCTTCATGTGACCCTGGCTTTCGTGAACCCCGGCGACCAGGTGCTGGTGCCCAATCCGGGCTATCCCACCTACACCGCACTCTCCCGACTGCTCGGGGCCGACGTGGTAACCTACGACCTGAAGGAAGACAACGGATGGCAACCCGACTTCGAACAGCTGGAAGCCATGGACCTCTCCAAGGTGAAACTCCTCTGGACCAATTATCCCCACATGCCGACCGGAGCTCCCGCCCGCCGCGAGACCTACGAGCGACTGGTGCAGTTCGCACGTCGGCACCACATCGTCGTAGTCAACGACAACCCCTATAGCTTCATCCTCAACACCAGCGAGCGCCTGAGCCTGCTGCAGGTTCCCGGCGCAAAAGAATGCTGCATAGAATTCAACTCCATGTCCAAGAGCCACAATATGCCCGGATGGCGTGTTGGCATGATCGCCACCAATGCAGAGTTCATCAGCTGGATTCTGAAGGTGAAGACGAACATCGACAGCGGCACCTTCCGCGCCATGCAACTGGCTGCTGCCGACGCACTCTCCAGCAGCACGGAAGATTGGCATCGGGAGATGAACATCAACACCTACGCGCGGCGCCGCGTCCTGGCCGAACAGATCATGCAGACACTCGGCTGCAGCTTCGACCCCACGCAGGTGGGAATGTTCCTCTGGGGGCGTATTCCCGAGGATATCGCCAACGTGGAGGATCTGACCGAACGCGTGCTCCACGAGGCACGTGTCTTCATCACTCCAGGCTTCATCTTCGGCAGCAATGGCGAACGATATATCCGCATCTCGCTTTGCGCAAAAGAAGAAATCATGCAGGCGGCTCTGGAACGCATCCAGCAAATGACATCGAAATAAAAACCAACAAAAAATATCATACAACAATGGAAATGGATTTGGAAATAAAGGAGCTGCAGCTCCCAGGCATCGAGCAACGACGTCCACTGGTCATCGCCGGTCCCTGCTCGGCCGAGACCGAGGAACAAGTGCTGACCACCGCACACCAGCTGGCCAACGGAGGCATCAAGATCTTCCGCGCCGGAATCTGGAAACCCCGCACAAAACCCGGAGGCTTCGAGGGCATTGGCAAACCTGCCCTCGAATGGATGAAGCAGGTGAAAGCCGAAACCGGTATGCTCACCTCCACAGAAGTGGCCACGCCCGAGCACGTAGAGGCGGCCCTGGAAGCGGGTATAGACATCTTGTGGATTGGAGCTCGCACCAGTGCCAACCCCTTCTCCGTGCAGGCTATTGCAGATGCTCTCCAGGGTGTGGACGTACCGGTCCTCGTCAAGAACCCCGTAAACCCCGATATTGAGCTGTGGACAGGCGCTCTCCTCCGCCTGAACAATGCGGGCGTCAAGCGCATAGGTGCCATCCACCGAGGCTTCTCCAGCGTGGACCAGAAGCTCTATCGCAATCCACCCATGTGGCACCTGCCCATAGAACTGAAACGGCGCTTCCCCACCCTGCCCATCATCACAGACCCCAGCCACATGGGAGGACGCAGGGACCTCATAGCTCCCATCGCCCAACAGGCCATGGACCTGGGGTTCGACGGACTGATGATCGAGAGCCACTGCAATCCGGATTGCGCCTGGAGCGACGCCAAACAACAGGTGCTGCCAGAAGTGCTGGACTTCATCCTCGACCGGCTCGTCGTTCGCGACGCCCTCGAGGTCACCGAGAGTCTGAACCAGCTGCGAAAGCAAATCGACGAACTGGACAACCACCTGATGGACGTGCTGACCAAGCGCATGCGCATCAGCAGGGAGATTGCGGAGTACAAGAAACTGCATAACATGACCGTCGTCCAGACCACCCGCTACAGCGAGATTCTCGACAAACGAGGCGCACAAGGTGCTCTCTGCGGCATGAATCCCGAATTCGTCAAGACCGTATACGAGGCCATCCACTCCGAGAGCGTACGCCAGCAAGTGGAAATCATAAACAAATAATCCCGTTTTTCATATGCGAATCCTGATTCTTGGAGCAGGCAAGATGGGCTCCTTCTTCGTGGACCTCCTGAGCTTCGATCATGAAGTAGCTGTCTACGACAACGACCCCCATCGCCTGCGCTTCCTCTACAACACCCAGCGCTTCACCTCCCTCGACGAGGTGGATGCCTTCGACCCAGAGCTCGTCATCAACGCTGTGTCTCTGAAATACACCCTTCAGGTCTTCGATGAACTGATGCCACATATATCCAAGGACTGCATCCTCTCGGACATCAGCAGCGTCAAGACCGGTTTCAAGGAATACTACACCCAGAGCGGACATCGTTATGCCAGCTCCCACCCGATGTTCGGTCCCACCTTTGCCAACCTGGGCGACCTCTCGCGCGAGAACGCCATCATCATCTCCGAGGGCGACTACATGGGGCGCATCTTCTTCCGGGACCTCTACAACCGCCTGGGCCTCAATGTGAAGGAACTGACATTTGCCGAGCACGACGAGACCATGGCCTACTCCCTCTCCGTGCCCTTCGTGTCCACCTTCGTCTTCTCGGCTGTCATGAAGCACCAGGACACTCCCGGAACCACCTTCAAGCGCCACATGGCCATTGCCCACGGAGTGCTCTCGGAGGACGACACCCTCCTGCGAGAGATACTCTTCAACCCCCACACCAAACCGAAAGTGGAGATGATACGCTCGGAACTGAAACAGCTGCTGGAGATTATCGACAAACGGGACGAGACTGCCATGACTCAATATCTCACACATATCCGCAAGAACATCAGAGAATAGGACAGCCACAACACCGAAAAAAAGGAATCAATCTACATATCTAATCGCAAAAAGTCTCATTAAAACGAGTTTCGTGTCCGTTTTTTCACTACCTTTGCTCGCAAAACAGGTAAAAAACATAACAAAACTCGATTTAATGAGACTTCTTTTCAGACAACTGGCCACTTGTACGCTTCTGATGTATAGCACATTAGGCGCGATGTCACAAGAGACGGCCACAGCACCTCTGCGCGCCAGGCAGAATGTGCTCACCAGCGCCAAGAACCTGACGCTGACGACCACCGACGGCACCACGTACTACTACCTCGTCAGTTCCGAGCAGAATCCCAGGATGTATCTTGGAGATTCCATTCGCATTGGCGCAGACACTTTCCACTTCAGTCAGATCCAGTCCATGCGCTTCCGCTCCCTTCCCCGGATGATTCTGAGTGAGGACAGCACCACCTTCGACAAGACCTTGACCTGGGACCACGCGCTACTGGCCCTGAACCGCGGGCTGGTAGTGGGCAAGTGGAACAGCGTCATCTTCCCCTTCGACCTCACGGGCGAACAGCTGCTGGATGCCTTTGGCGACGAGGCTTCCCTGGCTGGCGTGCGTGGACTGCGCGAAGCCAACGAGACGATCGTTGAATTCCAGACCATGGAGCTTCACACCTCCGAAGTTGTTCTGCAGGCCAACCAGCACTACCTCCTCCGTCCTTCCCGCGAGGCGGACGTGGAGAGCGGACGCAACCTCTATAACTTCACCTCCGGACCTATTGCTGGCCCCATCTATCTGATTCCCAATGTCAGCATGAAAGCGAGCCAGAATCCCCGCCTGCAGACCATTCAGAATGAAGAT
>JAILFY010000148.1 GCA_024697285.1 Bacteroidaceae bacterium | reverse complement strand
GCTACGAGCCCGTGCCCAGGTGCTGGCGGAAAATCTGGCCAAATGGGGACATCCACATGTACTCGTCACTCAAGCTTATGCACAAGAGTTGGCCTCCTATGGCCCCTTTGACCTCATTCTTGCCGACGTCCCCTGTTCGGGTGAAGGGATGCTTCGAAAGGAAGAATCGGCGGCAACGCAATGGTCACCCGCCTTCGTGGCACAGTGTGCGGAACTACAACGCAGCATCATCGAAGCTATCTGGCCCGCACTGCGTCCAGGGGGAATCCTCATCTACAGCACTTGCACCTTCAATCCGGAAGAGGATGAAAAGAATGTTCAGTGGATTGCCGACGAGTTGGGCGCCGAGGTGCTGGGGGTGCCCGTGGAACCATCCTGGAATATACGTGGAGATCTGAGGGCAGACCATAAAGAGGGCGACACACAGATTCCTTGCTACCACTTCCTTCCCGGCCTGGTCCGTGGCGAAGGGTTCTTCATAGCCGTGCTGCGGAAAGTTCCAGCCACCGATGACGAGGACACCTCTTGTTCCGAAAAGAGCAGGACACAACCTCTCTCGCCCCTTCATGCTCTGTTCGACGTTCAGTCTCATTCTTCAGAAGATATCTCCACCGGAAAAAGCGCGACCAAAAAAGGTCCCCGCCCCTCCGCTACAAAAGGCAAGGACAAGAAGAAAGAACGCCGCACGCAACTGCCGTCTCTGAATATCTTGCCCACCAATCAACTCGACCTGCCACAGGGAGATGAGAAATCGATCAGGGAGGCACAAGTGGAACTATCCCTCTCCGACGCCATCCGTTATCTACAACACGAATCCCTTATCCTGCCTCCCGACTCCCCGCTGGGCATTGTCCAAGTCTGTTTCCGCGGCCATCGGCTCGGCTTGATGAAGAACCTCGGTTCCCGCGCCAACAACCTCTATCCCAAAGAATGGCGCATCCGCAGCGGACATATTGTTCCTACAGAGCTATGGCCATAATCAGCCCTCCCAGCTCCCCTCCTCGCCCTCTTCCTTTCCCCCTCCCTCTTCTTTCCTCTTCGAATCCCCTCCCTCTTCCTCCCCTCTATCTCTTCCCCCCTCTCTCCCTTCCTCCCCTCTCTCTTCCTTCTTCTTTCTAATCTTCCTTTCCCCTCTCTTCCCTCTCTTCATCTTGTCGTAGGTCGAGTGCGCCGCGGTCCGTCCTCGGCGATTCTCCTCTCCCCCCAATAATCCCCTGCCAACCATTGGCCCAAAACTAAGAAAGCCTCCCTTGCAGGAGGCTTTCTATATAATATAATTAAGGTGTACAGAAACTTATGCTTCGGGCTCAGAAGTCGTCTCAGCGGCCTCTTCGGCAGACGCGTCGGTCTTCGGAGCGCGCATCTCTACCTCTAAAGCCTTAATCTTGCTGGCAAGCAGATCCAGTTCTTCACGCAGCTTCTCCACCTTGCGGTTCATCTCAGCCACGAGGCTATTGCCGCTCTTGGACGTTGCATTGAGGAAGTTGAGGTTGTTCTCATAGGTCTGGAACTCAGCCTTACGTGCCTCGAAGACACGGAGGAGGCGTTCGCGCTCACGAGCCAGCGTGCTCTCTCCTTTGGCCACGGCCTGCCGTACACTCTTCTGGAATCCCTCGAGACGACGGCGGGCTTGTGTGGCGCCAAAGCGCTTGTAGAGTTCGTCGGCCAGGGCGCGATATTCCTTGAAGATGCGATCCTTGTCGCGGAAGGGCACGTGACCAATCTCATTCCATTGTGCCTGGAGTTCCTTCACCTTATCAAGAGTGGCATCGGCAGCATCGTCCACGAGCGCCTGCAACTGCTCAATGATGCTCTTCTTGGCTGCGAGGTTGTCGCGCTCCTCGGCACGCTGATCAGCAGTGGCGGCCTGACGTGCCTCGAAGAACTTATCGCAGGCAGCCGTGAAGCGCTTCCAAAGTTGCTCGCTGTACTTACGAGGTACGGCACCTATCTCCTTCCATTTCTTCTGAAGTTCGATGAGGCGATCAGCCGTGCGGCGCCATTCGGTGCTGTCCTGCAGGGATTCGGCTTCTTCCACCAGTTTGCGCTTGGCCTCGAGGTTCTCGTTCTGCTCGTCCTTGATACCACGATAGAACTCAGCCTTGGCGGTGAAGAAACGGTCGCAGGCGGCGCGGAAGCGGTCGAAGATAATATTGTTCTGCTTGTGGCTGGCAAAGCCTATGGTTTTCCACTCGGCCTGCAGGTCGATCACCTCGCGTGTCTTCTCTTCCCACTGCGGGAAGGTGGTGAGTTCTTCCAGTTTGATATCCTCCACTTTCTCGCAGAGGGCTGTCTTCTTCTGGAGGTTCTCTTCCTCGCGGGCCTTGATGGTCTCGAAGTGCTCCTGATGACGCTTGTTGATAACCGTGGAAGCGGCCTTGAAGCGCTCCCATATCTGATCACGCAACTCCTTAGCAACAGGACCTATCTCCTTATATTCTGCATGCAAGCCCTGCAACTTGTTGAAAGCTACAATGATGTCCTCCTCATCGGCCAGCTGTTCTGCCAGCTCGATGAGACGCTCCTTAGCAGAGAGGTTCTTGCGGAAATCATATTCGCGAGCCTCGCTATTGAGTTTCAGCAGGTCGTAGTACTGCTCCACATAATGCTGATAGGTCTTCCATATTTCTGTGGCATTCTCGGCAGGCACTGCGCCCACTTCTTTCCACTCTGCCTGCAGTTGCTTGAATTCATCGAAGTTCTGGCTAACCTGTTCGGGCGAAGTGACAAGTTCCTTAATGCGATCTATGATAGCTTGTTTTCTCTCGAGATTGGCAGCCTTCTGCTTCTCCAGTTCTTCAGCAATCTCAGCACGGCGCTGACGGATGCTCGACATGATGAGTTTGAAGTTCTCCTCCGCCCCATCGATTTCGGCATGCCAGTCTTCTGGTTGTCCCCCTTCTTCAATGAAGGCATTGCGAGCAGCCATCTGAGCCGCTTTATGGAGCTTGTAGAAGACTTGCTTGAGCATATCCAGCTCATTCTTGTCGCCACCTTGATTCTCTTCTTGAATCTCACGCAGACGTTCAACCACCTGTTCCTTGGTTTCATACACGGGCCGAGCAGGAGCCTCCTCTGCCGCAGGTTCCTCGGTAGGAGTTTCCACGGCTGCAGGTTCCTCAGCAGGAGCTTCCTCGGCAGCCGGTGCCTCAGCAGGAGCTTCCACGGCTGCAGGTTCTTCAGCAGGAGCTTCCTCTGCAGCCGGTGCCTCAGCAGGAGTTTCCACGGCTGCAGGTTCCTCTGCAGGAGTTTCCTCGGCGGGAGTTTCCGCTGCCACAGGTTCTTCGACGGAAGTAGGGGTTTCTTCTTGATTTACTGTCTCTTCGGCCTGCGTCAGAGTTTCGGGCGCAGGGGTTGTCTGTACTTCTGCTGCCTGTGCTTCGTTCTCAGGAACAGACTGCAGTTCGTTGGTTTCAGTCATTTTGCGTACGGATTAAGTAGCTGTTATGGTTCATTTACGCCCAAAGGCGCGACAAATTAACATAAAAAAATTGGAATGACCTAACTTTTTGGCGTTTTTTTCGTTTCAGAGCCAAGATTCACGTTTAGAATACCACCAGAACATGGCTGTGAGGACTACTGAAATGATTATTACGATAAGAAAACCATAGGGCCAAGTCTCCATCCCATTCACGAGATTCATGCCAAAGAAGCTGGCCACCAAGGTAGGAACCATCATAAACATGGTGATGATGGTGAGGGTCTTCATCACCGTGGACATGTTATTATTGATGATGCTGGCATAAGTGTCCATCATCGAATCCAGGATATTAGCATAGATGCCAGTTGTTTCTCGGGCCTGGTTCATCTCGATGGTGACATCCTCGATGAGGTCTGCATCGAGTTCGTCTACGGGCAACTTGAACTTCAGTTTCGAGAGCAACGTCTCGTTGCCACGAATGGATGTGGCGAAGTATGTGAGGCTGTCTTGCAGACGACTGAGGTTAATCAGGTCGGCATTATCTATCTTGCGGTCGAGGTGCTGCTTGGCAGCTTCTATGCGTGTGTTGATTTGCTTCAGCCGCTTCAGATACCACACGGCAGAACTGAGGAACAAGCGAAAGACGAGATCCACGGAGTCGGTGAAGCCCAAACCACGTTTCTGCTGGTAGGTTACGAAGTCTATCATCAGATTCGTCTCATAGTTGCAAACCGTTATGCAGACATCACCTTTGATTATGATACCCAATGGGATAGTAGTATAAGGAGTGCGCGACTTAACCTCCTTGACATAGGGGATACGCAAGATAATGAGTATCCATCCCTCGTCGTAGTCATAGCGGGCACGCTCATCCGCATCCGCGATGTCATCAAGGAAGTAGTCGGGAATCTTGAGATCTTTCTGCAGGTAATCTGCATCATCGCTTGTTGGGCAGGTCACTTGTACCCAGCAATTAGGCTGCCACTGCTCCAAGGTGTGCAGTCCGCTACGAGTGTTCCAATAGGTTCGCATAGTCTGAAAGATGTTTTTCCGAAATCGTTTCTCGGGGGGTTAAGCGGGCTGCAGAGGCCCGATATGCGATGCGAACCTCCGTCCCTTAATCAGTGTTACGTTGATAATAATCGTCCATTTAAAGAATAAAGGATGGTTTTAACGGCGGCAAAGGTACGTTTTTCTTGTGAGAAACGCACAAGAAAAAGGCATCTTTTTTGCTTAGAGGTGTAAAATAGTTGGTAATTTCTTCCTGTCTGGCGTCCGAAGACAATTTCACTAAGGTAAGAAATCGTCGTCCAAGGACTCGGAAGGTGTGGTAGAGGCTTCCCCCTCTGAAGGTTCTGCGGCGGAGTCGGCCGGGCCGTCTGCTGGCTGTTGAGAAGTGCCAGCAGCGGGGTTGTCAAAGAGACCATAGGTCGTTCTAAGTACTCGGAACTCCGTACGACGGTTGAGGGCATTGCAGACCTCCTGCTTCTCCTCGTCGGGCAGGGCACGGATATAGGATTCCGTGAGGGTGTCGCCGAGTGCGAGGAAGTCATACTTCTCGGCTATGCGTCGCTTGACAACCTTCGGATGACTCTCGCCATAGCCCTTGGGGGTGAGGCGGTCCGCCGACACTCCATGTTCTATAAGGTAGTTGACGACACTCTCTGCTCTGCGTTGGGAGAGTCGTTCGTTGTACTGATCGTTGCCGCGATAGTCGCAATGACTGCTCAGCTCTATGGTAATGTTGGGGTTCTCCTCGAGAAGAGTGACAAGGCTGTCGAGGGCTGCGGTGCTGTTGTCGGTGAGTTCTGCACTGTCGAACTCATAGAACACGTTGCGAACCAGCACCGGGGCGGTGATGCTCGCCAGAGGGAACTGAAGAGTGTACTCCCGACTGACGCTGCTGGTGTCGACCTTCAATTGCTCTGCATGGTTCAGGTATCCCTTGCAGGTGCCCAAGAACATATACTGCACCCGAGGCTGAACGACGACTTCGAAAGAGCCGTCGCCACGGACGCTTATCTTCTGATTTGTTCCATCATCACCGATCATGTACACGAGGCCGGAAGGCAGTTCATAGCCGTCACGCTCATACACCCATCCCCGCACCGTCTGCAGCACTTCGGGGCACTCGAAACTCATCAGGTGGTCCCAACCGCGAGCATCTCCTCGGCTGGTGGAAAAGAACCCTCGGTTGTGTACGCCTTCAAAGGTTATTCCGAAGTCATCGCCAGCAGAGTTCATGGGATAGCCCATGTTCTGAAGCGTCCACTCATGTGTGGCGCTGTCTTCCTTGGCCACAAAGAGGTCCAGTCCGCCCATACCTGGATGGCCGTCGCTGGAGAAATAGAGTTCACCATTGTAGCGGAAGGCGGGAAAGAGTTCGTCGCCTGGGGTGTTGATGGGAGCTGGCAGACATTCGGCACCGCCCAATGTCTTGCCCTCAATGGAGATGCGCCAGATGTCCTTGCCGCCATGACCACCAGGCATATCACTGACGAAATAGAGCCACAGGCCATCGGGCGACACGGCTGGATGTGCGAAACAGGAGAGAGTGTCCTTGGAAATCTTCACTTCCTGCGGCGAGGACCAAGAGGCGTCGCTGCGCTGAGAGGAGTAGATATGAGCATAGCGAGGATATTCGGGGTCGGTAACACAGCGGGTGAGGTACATGGTCTTGCCGTCGGGCGAGAAGGCACACACGCCCTCGTCGGACTCGGTGTTGAGCTCGCCTTCCACCGGTTCGGGGGTACTCCACTTACCCTGGTCGTCTTTCTTGGAGAAGAAGATATCGGCATACTTAGTGCCCGTGATTCCGCTGAAATCCTCACCAGTAGCCTGGGGGCGAGTTGTCGTCCAGTAAAGTTGATCCCAATCGTCGCCAAACAAGACCGGAGAAAAATCAGAACGGCGGGAGTTCAGCAGCGGCTCTTTCTTTATAGTATGCAAGGTGGGCTTCTGCTTCATGATCTGGGCCTGCCGAGCACCAATGAGTCCGTTGGTGGCAAGAGTGTCGTTTTGCGTGGTGCAGACTGAAGTGTGGGCAGGGGCCAGGTCCCTACAGAGTTCCATATAATATTGGTAGTTCTTGATGGCCTCCTTGTAGTCCCCGTTCTTGTGCTGCAGCCGAGCCAACTTAAGTGTTGCATCGAGAATAGCTTCTTCATCAATAGAATCCTGGATATCCATGTAAGGAGTGCTGTTCTCATAGCCGTCAGGCGCAACCTCCAGCACGGCATCCCGTATCTTCTGGCGGTCGGCCTTGGATTTTTCGAGATATCGTATCCCATTCTGGTATGCTCCGATGGCCTTGGCGGTATAGTTGATACGTCTATAGCAATCGGCCATCTTCAGCGCTCGTTCTCCTCGTTTGCCCCGTTCGCGGGTCTTTGTTTTGGAATAGGCCGTTCGGTACTCAGCAGCTGCGTCGTAGTATTCTCCTAAGGCAAAGAACTGATCGCCTTTCTTCAAGTTACTCTCGGCGTTGCATGAGGTGAGCAACGTGGTAAGGGACAAACAAAGGAAAAGAAACAAACAACCCGCCAGACTGCGTGAAGCCGTCTGGTGGGGAAAACTGGTTGGGATATGGATTTTAGGAAGAATCAACTTATGAGGGTGGACTGGGGATGAAAGCAATCCGGACAATTGACGCAGGGGCATCTAACATTCTGCTGACACGACTGCATAGGAAACGGTTCTTAATTATGACTGATATAATAACGCCAGAGAAGAGAATTTATTGTGACGCCGGCACATGACGGTTGGAACTATCACGCATTACAGTCAGCACGAGGTCAGATACCATCTGCTTCAGTTCCTGGATGAACGTCTGTGCATCGTACTCATGGCGTTCTATCTGCCGTAGCTTCTTCTCCCATATACCGGTGAGTTCCGCACTCTTGAGGAGTTCCTCGTGGATGAGTCCGATAAGTTCCACCCCCGTCTCTGTAGGTGCCAGGTTCTTGCGTACTCGCTTGATGTACTTGCGTTTGAACAGCGTTTCGATGATAGCAGCACGGGTGGACGGGCGTCCGATACCATTCTCTTTGAGGGCATCGCGCAGTTCCTCGTCCTCCACTAATTTGCCCGCCGTCTCCATAGCCCGCAACAGCGTTGCCTCGGTGTATGGCTTTGGCGGTGTGGTCTGCTTCTCAGCCAGGTTTGGCTGATGGGGTCCGCTCTCTCCTTTTGTGAAAGCGGGCAGGGTGTGCTCGGCAGCATCTGCATTCTCGGGATTCTCGCCTTGCTCAGCTGAATCTGCGGGGGCCGTCTCTTTCTTCTTTTTCTCCCAAAGCACGTGCCAAGAAGGATCTACGATACGTTTCCCCGTAGCCTTGAAAGGTATGAAATCATCAAAAGTACCAGCACGCAAGCCCTGACACCGGACTTCGCCCAATACGGTGGTTTGTTCATACTTGCAATCGGGATAGAAAGCTCCGATGAAACGGCGAGCGATGAGGTCGTAGACACGCTTCTCCATATCCGTGAGAGCCACAGAAGTCACGGGAGTCGGCGTCGGGATAATAGCATGGTGATCAGTGACCTTGGAATTGTCGAATACCTTCTTGCTCTTCTCCAGTTTCTTGCCGCCCTCGAACAGAGGTTGGATGAAACCGGCATAGGGTGTCAATGCAGCAAGTATCTGGGGACACTTGGGAAACACATCATCGGGGAGAAAAGTGGTATCCACACGTGGATAGGTGGCCACCTTCTTCTCGTAGAGGCTCTGGATAAGCTGAAGTGTGAGGTCGGCGGAATAACCATATCTCTTGTTGCACTCCACCTGCAAGGACGTCAGGTCGAAGAGTCGCGGCGGCGCCTCGCGCCCAGCCTTCTTCTCCACACTGGTGATCTCAAAGGGGAGACTGCGGATGGCATCCAGGGCTTTCTGTCCTTCTTCCTGACTACGGAAGCCGCGGTCGCCTTCTTCCATAACGGCCGTGAAGGTGGTGTCGCGGTAGAGCGTGGTCAGCACCCAATAGGTCTCGGGAGTGAAATGGTCTATCTCATACTGCCGCTTCACGATAAGTGCCAAGGTGGGCGTCTGCACTCTTCCTATGGAGAGGACCTGGCGGTCTGTACCATATTTAACAGTATAGAGGCGAGTAGCATTCATCCCGAGAGTCCAGTCGCCGATAGCCCGACAGAGTCCAGCCTCATAGAGACTCTGATAGTCTCGCTGATCCTTCAGAGTCTGGAAGCCCTCGCGGATAGCTTCTTCTGTCAGGGAACTGATCCACAGGCGCTGCACCGGGCACTTGGCACCCGCCTTCTGCATCACCCAACGCTGGATGAGCTCGCCCTCCTGCCCAGCATCACCGCAGTTGATGATGCTGTCGGCTGCCTGCATCAGTTTCTCGATGATAGCGAACTGACGCTCTACACCTTTGTCGTTCTTCAGCTTGATACCAAAACGGACAGGTATCATGGGAAGTTGAGAGAGATTCCAGGAACGCCACATGGCGCTGTAGTCCTGAGGCTCCTTCAGCTCACACAGGTGACCAAAAGTCCACGTGACTTGGTAACCATTACCTTCTATATAACCTCCGCAGTCATGATTAGCACCCAGCACATGAGCGATATCCCGTGCCACGGAAGGTTTCTCTGCTATACAAACAATCATAATCGGGCACAAAGGTACACATTTTTTCGGACGAAGTAGCCTTTTCTGCCAAATTCCTTTAAGAAAGCAATGCTTTTAGCACGATTTTGCAAAATAAATTTGGCTGCTCCGACAAACTTTACTACTTTTGTTCGCTTTTTCAAGTAAATAGCCCTCATTAGGCCCTTACACAAGGTGTCTTTTGAGTCTATTTGCTACTACTTTCTTGAAACGGAAGAAGCAAATTTCTTGAAGAAGCAAAGGATTATACAATCATAACATAACCTTATATCCTTAATTTATTTATTTTTTTATGGCAGATAGTAAAGAAAAACTCTTCGCGGACTTTACCGCCCCGAGCCGCCAGGAATGGCTGGACAAGATTGAGGTAGACCTCAAGGGCGCTGATTTCCAGAAGAAAATGGTATGGCGAACCAACGAAGGTTTCTCCATGCAGCCCTTCTACCGTAAGGAAGATGTGGATCAATTGGCCACAGTGAATGCCCTGCCGGGCGAGTTCCCTTACGTGAGAGGAAACAAGAAAGACAACAACCAATGGTTTGTTCGTCAGAACATCGATGAGACAGATGCCAAGGCTGCCAATGCCAAGGCTCTGGACATTCTGAACAAGGGTGTTAACTCCCTCGGTTTCCGCATTCCCAAAGACCAGTGCAACAAGGAATATCTGGCTGCGCTGCTCGACGGCATCTGCGCAGAATGCGTGGAACTGAACTTCCGTACATGCCAGCGCCACAGTGTGGAACTGGCTGAGGCTCTTGTGGCTTACTTCACCGAGAAGGGCTACGACCTCGCCAAACTGCAGGGAAGCATCAACTTCGACCCCATCTCGAAGATGCTTAAGAAAGGTAAGGACACCACTCCCGCCCTTGCCTTTGCAAAACCCCTCATCGAAGCACTGGCCAAACTGCCGCAGTACCGTTGCATCAACGTCAACGCCGACCTGCTCAACAACGCCGGTGCTTTTGTGTATCAGGAACTCGGCTACGCCCTCGCTTGGGGTGGCGAGTATCTCGATGAACTCGTGGAGGCCGGCGTACCTGCCGCAGAAGCCGCAAGCCGCATCAAGTTCAATTTCGGCATCAGCGGTGTCTACTTCATGGAGATTGCCAAGTTCCGTGCCGCTCGCATGCTGTGGGCCGAAATCGTCAAGCAATATACCGACGACAAGGAGGCTGCCAAGATGAACGTTTGTGCCACCACAAGTACTTATAACCTCACCCTCTTCGACAGCTATGTGAACATGCTGCGCAC
>JAILFY010000125.1 GCA_024697285.1 Bacteroidaceae bacterium | reverse complement strand
CGGCGCATCTCCCGCCCCGCTGTGGTGATAGCACAGTGGGGGGTGGCTGTGGGTTTGGCTGTGATGATCCTCTCGGTGTGTATCATTCTGGGCTTCAAGGGTGAGATACGGCAGAAAGTGACAGGCTTCGGTGGACATATTCAGGTCATCAACTACCAGAGCCTCTATTCCGCCGAACCACAGCCCATTGTGGTCGACGGTCCGCTGCAGCACAGCCTCTCCCGGATGGAGGGCGTGCAGCACGTGCAGCGCTTCGCCACCAAGACAGGGATGCTGAAGACCGAAGATGCCTTCAAGGGCATTATGCTCCGCGGAATGGCCGAGGAGTTCGACACGACTTTCCTCCACCGACATCTGGTGGAAGGCAGACTGCCTCAGTTCCGCTCCGACACCACACGAATGGAGGTGGCGCTGTCCCGACAGACAGCCACGCAGCTGGGGCTGAAGTTGGGCGACAAGGTCTATGCGTACTTCTTCTCGGAGAACGTGAAGGCCCGACGGTTCCACGTCGTAGGAATCTATGAGACCTACCTGACAGAGTTCGACAACACGTGGGTCTTCACCGACCTCTTTGCCGTACAAAGGTTGGCGGGTTGGGAACCCGATCAATGTACGGGCGCAGAACTGCTGGTGACTGATTTCTCTCAGTTGGACGGACGCACGCAGGAGGTGGCCGCCGTGATGAACCGTAGTAAGGACCACTATTCCTCCACCTACTCCACCCACAACATCATGGAACTCTATCCTGGCATCTTCTCGTGGCTCTCGCTGCTGGACACCAATGTGTACGTGATACTCGCTCTGATGATAGGCCTCTCTCTGTTCACGATGACGGCCGGCCTCCTGATCATCATTCTGGAACGGACCTCCTTCATCGCCATCATGAAGAGTCTGGGAGCCACCAACCTACAGCTACAAGGTATCTTCCTCCACTTTGGTGCCATCCTGGTGGGACGAGGTCTGCTGCTGGGCAACTGTCTGGGACTGGGCCTGGCGCTGCTGCAGAAGTATACGGGGCTGGTACACCTGGACCCTGCCACCTACTATGTGGATGTCGTTCCGATAGAGATATCTTGGCCACTGGTAGTGCTGCTGAATGCAGGCACGCTGGTGATTACCGTGGTAGTCCTCGTGCTGCCCTCGCTGCTGGTGTCGCACATTGAACCCGCAAGGGTGATGAGATTCGAGTAGGAAGCGACGAAGCAAGAATAGAAGGAACTGCAGAAAAAGAAGAAGACACCTTTAGCCGGCAAGCGCCTATACCTATATATAATATGTACCGGCAACAATGATAAAAAGAAACAACAAATAATAAGAAAAATAGACTATGCTGACAGTAGAAGAACTTAATGACCGCCTAATCGACTTGGCCTTTGCCGAGGATATTGGCGATGGAGACCACACGACACTATGTTGCATACCCGCCGATGCCATGGGCAAGAGCAAACTTCTGATCAAGGAAGAAGGCATCCTGGCAGGAGTGGAGATCGCCAAAGAGGTGTTCCGACGCTTCGACCCCACCATGCAGGTGGAAGTGTTCATCGAAGACGGAACACCCGTGAAGCCCGGCGACGTGGCGATGATCGTGACGGGCAAGGTGCAGAGCCTGCTACAGACGGAACGCCTGATGCTCAACATCATGCAAAGGATGTCCGGAATTGCCACCATGACCCATAAGTATGTAGAGCGACTGAAGGGCACCAAGACCCGAGTGCTGGACACCCGCAAGACCACCCCCGGGATGAGGATGCTGGAGAAAGCCGCCGTGAAGATTGGAGGCGGCGTGAACCACCGCATCGGACTCTTCGATATGATTCTACTGAAGGACAACCACGTGGACTTCGCCGGCGGCATCGCCAACGCCATCAACCGCTGCCACGAATACCTGCAGGAGAAAGGCAAGAAGCTGAAGATAGAAATAGAGGTGCGCAACTTCGACGAGCTGAACCAAGTGCTGGCCATCGGAGGCGTGGACCGCATCATGCTCGACAACTTCACCCCGGCCGACACCCGCAAGGCAGTGGAACTCATAGGCGGACGCTATGAGACAGAATCCAGCGGCGGCATCACCTTCGACACCCTGCGCGACTACGCGGAGTGCGGAGTGGATTTCATCTCGGTGGGAGCACTCACCCATAGTGTCAAAGGTCTGGACATGAGTTTCAAAGCTTGCTGATGCGCCCGCTGCTACTTTTTCTGGTGATGATGCTGACACTGAGCCCCGAGGCTTGGGGCCAGAAGAAGAAACGTAGCGTCTACGAAGAGCGGGAACTGAAGGAAGTGCTGGTGAAACCCAAGCGACAACGCTACCGCAGGAAGAACAACCCCGCAGTGGAACTGATGCGCAAGGTCATCGCGGCGAAGGGCGAACATCAGCTGAAGCGCAACGACTACGTACGCTACAATAAATACCAACGCATCACCACGGCTCTGGACAACATCACACAGGAGATGATAGACAG
Organism: Bacteroidaceae bacterium; assembly: GCA_024697285.1. Classification (GTDB taxonomy): domain Bacteria; phylum Bacteroidota; class Bacteroidia; order Bacteroidales; family Bacteroidaceae; genus Physcousia. The sequence goes on along the minus strand of JAILFY010000125.1, from coordinate 7,737 downwards.
CGTGGCCCTGCTACAGCGGCCGCTGATACGTCGCCAGATAGAATTCTGTCCGCAGACGGGGAAGTACATCCTGCCTTTCAACTACAGCGAGACCGTAAGCCAGTATCTCTGGCGGCGGGAACCCGAGTTGGAGAGGAACTACATCCTGGGCACCAACAGCGAGGGCATCACAGACCTGTTCTCGCTGGGCGATAACGTCAACACGGTGCTGCAGAGCGTCTTCACGGACGTGAATATCTATGATGACGTGCTGACCCTCTTCGAACGCGAGTTCACCAGTCCCCTCTCCTCTCGTGCGGCCATCTCCTTTTTCCAATTCTTCATTGAAGATACCATACAGGTGGATAATCAGCCGGTGATTCAGCTGAATTTCGTCCCGCAGAACCCGCAGGACTTCGGTTTCAGCGGTCGCATCTGGGTGCTGCACGACGGCAGCTACCGCGTGCACAAATGCCTGCTCAACCTGCCCCTGCGTTCCAGTGTCAACTGGGTCAACACGCTCGTGATAGAGCAGAAGTTCACGGACCTGCCCAACGGGCAGCGCGTGCTTCAGACCGATGACCTCTTCGCAGAGTTAGGTATTCTGAAGAAACAACGGCAGTTGGTGCTACATCGCTCCACGAACTACACACAACTCTCGATAGATTCCATTCCGGATGTCTATTTCCTCCCCTCGGACAAGCGGCGGGAGGGCATCACCAACGTGGAGGACTCCAGTTTCTGGGCCAGCCACCGAGTGGACACCCTGTCGTGGGGCGAAAGCGGCCTCAAGCAGATGTCCGAGCAGATATACGACGTGGCTGGCAACAGCGCTCTGCTGTACATAGCCCGCTCCGCCGTCTCGAACTACTTCGAGACCAGCAACCGCAACAACCAAAGTCTGGTGGATATAGGTCCCATCATGTCCATGGTCTCGAAGAACACCATCGACGGTTGGCGCTTCCGCTTCGGCGGTCAGACCACAGCGCGCATCTCCCCCCATCTGTTCTTCAAGGGATATGTCGCCTACGGCACCCGCAGCAAGAACTGGTACGGGCTGGGCGAAGTGGAATACTCCTTCCTGCGCAAGCAGTACACCCCTCTGGAGTTTCCCAAGCACAGCCTGACCCTGCAGTGGCAGAACGACGTTTTCAGTCCGGCAGATGTCATGTGGCAACATGGTCGTGCTAAGGACAACGCCTGGACCTCCTTCAAGTGGACCGCCGTGGACCACATGATGTACCAACGTTTGGGACAACTCACCTACGAAGTGGAGACCAACGATCATCTGGACCTGAAGATAACAGGGAAGAACAGCCGCATTACCCCCTGCGGAGATCTCTTCTACCAACGGCTCGACAGCCCGTTGCCGGCCTACACACTAGGCACAGACGCTGTGCGCCACCTCCACACCACCGAGCTCACCCTCTCGCTGCGCTGGGCTCCCGGCGAAGAGATCATCAACTCCAAGCAGCGACGGCAATACGTGAACCACAACAACCCAGTGCTGGGCTTTGCCCACACGTTTGGCTTGAAAGACGTTCTCGGAGGAGACTACCGCTACAACACCTCGGAGCTGACCTTCTACGAGCGAGTATGGCTGAAGTCCTATGGACGCATCGATATCAACGTCCGCGGAGCCATCGCCTGGAACAAAGCACCCTTCCCCCTGCTGCTGATGCCGGTGGCCAACAACTCATACCTCATCACGCGCGACATGTTCAATATGATACAGAACCTGGAGTTCATCAACGACCGCTACGCCTCGCTGCAAGTGGAGTGGGACCTCTCGGGCAAACTGCTGAATCGCATCCCGCTGCTGAAGGCGCTGAAGTTGCGCGAAGTCATAGGCTTCAAGACGCTGTGCGGACACTTGTCCTCCAAGAACGACCCAACCCTGCACCCAGGCGACCACGACCTCTTCTATATGCCGTCGTCCGCAGGACAGAGTATCGTGCATCCGATGAGCCACACTCCCTATATGGAGCTGAGTGTGGGACTCCACAACATCCTGAAATGCATTCGCATAGACTACGTTCGTCGACTGAACTACCTCGACTATCCGGGTGTGAAGAAACATGGCTTCAGGGCATGCATGCAGTTTGACTTCTAGGTTTCTGACGCCATCGCCCTTCTCTAGGATACTATTATCAATCATCTATAAACAATTTGTGGTTTTATCCCTCTATAGAAAAATGAAACATAGCTTTAAAGACTGGGTGCTCGCCACCCGTCCCTGGTCCTTTCCCGCATCTACGATGCCTGTGGTTGTCACCATTACATGGCTTTGGAGCCGCGGCTACGATGTCAACTGGTTTTTCGCCCTCTGGACACTGATTAACATCATCTTCGTACACGCTGCAGGCAACGTCTGGAGCGATATCGCAGACTACCGCAGCGGAGTGGACGCCGACGACACGTACGGCGTGCGCCAGTTGGTAGATGGGCAGTTCACCATCCAGGAATTCCGCCGGCTCTCCGTAACACTGAACATCATTGCAGTCGTGGGAGGATTGCTGCTGGTGGGGCTCACCGGGCCCACCTTATTATATATAGGTATGGCGGGCATCGCACTATCCTTGCTCTATCCCCGACTGAAGTATGCTGCTTTGGGTGATGTCGTCATCATTCTCTGCTACTCGCTGCTGCCCATGACCGGAACCTCGTTCATCGTGTCCGGAGCCATCCACTGGGAAGTGCTGTGGCTGGCAGTGCCCATCGGCCTCATCACTGTGGCCATCCTGCATGCCAACAATGTGCGTGATATCGAGACCGACCAGCGCGCCCACATCCACACCTTCCCGATGCTCACCGGTCGCCGCTTCGGAGCATGGCTCTATGCCTTCGAGGTACTGGTACCCTTCCTATGGTTGTTGGGACTGATGATTTGCCGCGTGGAGCCCTGGTGGTTGGGAACGGCCTTCCTGGCAATGCCCATAGCCGTAGGCAACGCCCGCACCATCCTGGCATGGGAACGCGAAGGCAAAGCCTACTACGCCACTCTGGACGAGCGCACAGCCAAACTGCAACTGCTGTTCAGCCTCTTGCTGGTGGTGGGCCTGATACTCAGCAAGTTCTTGTAGGCATTTCCGTGCGGCCCTCGCCTGGGACCTGAGATACAGGAGATGTGCCCGACAGCATATTGACTACTTCTCCAGAGACAGCGCCCTACCCCACCCCACTTAAAACACCACATAATCCCTCATGCCTATCTTCAATCGTCTCGCAGACATTTTTTCTTCGAAGCGCTGCGCTTCTTCCTCTGTAGCCTCGCCCTCTCGAGGAGCATCTGCATCCGGACAGCTTCAGATTCTGCTGCCCATCCTGCTCGCGGCCATCTTCTGGTTCATAATGTTCTTCCCGCATCTGGGTCTGACCTTCAACTTCTGGTTGCTGATGACCATCTCCTCCCTCTGTCTCACCCTCATCGCCCTGTTCCTGGGCGGACGCCCCGATGTGCACATTTCCCTCGGCGAGCTCCTCGCCGGCATCATCATTGCCATCGTGCTTTGGGGGGTGTTCTGGGTAGGCGACAAGGTGTCGCAGTGGCTGTTTGACTTCGCTCGTCCGCAGGTGGACCTTATCTATGGAATCAAGGGCGACACCCCTCCCTCGCTGATAGCGTTGCTCCTTCTGTTCATTATTGGGCCGGGCGAGGAGCTGTTCTGGCGCGGCTATATCCAGCGGCGTCTCTCTGCCCGTTGGTCGCCTGACATCGGTTTCCTGGTAGCCACAGCAGCCTACACGCTCATCCACATCCCTTCGCTGAACTTCATACTGGTGATGGCGGCCATGGTCTGCGGCATCATCTGGGGCGGACTGTTTCGCCTCTTCCCCCAGCATTTCACGGCCATCGTCGTCAGCCATGCCCTGTGGGACGCAGCTGCCTTCGTGTGGTTCCCCTTCTGAGTAAGCCCGTTCCCCCGAATACAAACCCTCTATCTTCCTCATCTCAGTGTCAACGAAAGACGAACTTCTTCTGCGCATCCGCCAAGGAGGGAAACTATCTACGTCCGAACAGCTCCGGCTGACAGCCCTGCTGAGTATTCCGGCCATCCTGGCACAGGTCTCCAGTATCCTGATGTTCTACATCGATGATGCCATGGTGGGCTCCCTGGGAGCCCGTGCCTCTGCCAGCATCGGCATCGTAGCCACCTCGATGTGGCTGTTCTGGAGCATCATCTCCTGTGCGGCCACGGGATTCTCGGTGCAGGTGGCACATCGTGTGGGTGCCAACGACCTCGATGGCGCCCGTAGCGTGTTTCGCCAAAGCCTCATGGCTTCTATGCTCCTGGCCGTAGTCACCGGCGTGGCAGGCGCCCTGCTCTCCGGTCCGCTGCCAGGTTGGCTGGGAGGTCAGGAAGACATCTGTCCCGATGCCTCCACCTATTTTCTCATCTTCACCCTTGGCGCTCCACTGGCTATGACCAACATGCTGGCCAGCTCCATGCTCCGCTGTGCCGGGAACATCAAGGTGCCCTCGCTGGCCAACGTCGTCTCGTGTGTGTTGGACGTGGTCTTCAACTTCTTCCTCATTTTCCCCTCTCGCACCATCAGCGTTCTGGGACACTCCCTCTTTGTCCCCGGAGCAGGTCTGGGCGTAGCCGGAGCTGCCTTGGGAACCGTCACTGCCGAGGGCATCATCGCCCTCTATCTCATCTGGTTTGCCTGCACCCGGTGTCCCGAACTCCGTCTGTTGGGCCACAGCGGTTCCTTCGTTCCCGAACGTAAGGTGCTGGGCGAGGCAGGCACCATTGCTGGACCCATCTTCCTGCAACGGGTACTGATGAACGTGGCACAAATCACCATCACCATTATCGTGGCCCCCCTCGGCGCCGTGGCCATTGCCGCCAATGCCCTGGGCATCACCGCCGAAAGCCTCTGCTATATGCCGGGCTATGGTATCGGAGAAGCCGCCACCACACTCGTGGGACAGAGCTTCGGGGCCGGACGACGCCGACTGACCGAACGTTTCGCATGGATGACCACCCTCCTGGGCATTGCCGTGATGACACTTATGGGCATCGTCATGTACATGGCAGCCCCACTGATGATGGCGTCGCTCACCCCCGACGAGGCGGTGCGGCAGCTGGGAACGGAATGTTTGCGCATAGAGGCATGGGCCGAACCGGGCTTCGCTGCCAGCATCGTGGCCATGAGCGTCTTCGTGGGAGCTGGCGACACGCGCAAACCCGCGCTCATGAACCTCTTCTCCATGTGGGCCGTGAGAGTCACTCTGGCGGCCTTGCTCGCTCCGCGCTACGGACTGCATGGCGTGTGGCTCGGCATGGCTATCGAGCTCACCTTCCGTGGCGCCATCTTCCTCGTGAGACTCAAATACGGCCATTGGCTTTCAAGAATCAAACAACACAAGTAATCATAACAGAAAACAGATTATTCTTATCTCATGGATATTATCAAAGACAAATCATTCGGTGGCGAACGCCCTCTCTTCGCCATTCATGATACCCGACTCGAAAACGTAACCATCACCGAAGGCGAGAGCGGCATCAAGTGCTGCCAGCGGCTGGAGGCCGACCGCTGCCGGTTCATCGGGAAATATCCCTGGTGGCACGTCGATGGGTCGCTCATCACCAACTGCTACTTCGAAGTGGGTTCGCGCTCCGCCATCTGGTACAGCAACGACATGGTTATGCGCGACACCATCATCGATGCTCCCAAGTTCTTCCGCGAGATGCGAGGACTCACTCTGGAGAACGTACAACTCAACGATGCCGATGAGACCTTTTGGAGAGTGCGCGACCTGACAGTGCGTAACGTGAAACTGCACGAAGGCACCTACCCCTTCATGTTCTGCGAGAATATCGATGTCGACGGACTGGAGAGCGACTCGAAGTATGTCTTTCAATATGTACGGAATGCCATCATTCGCAACGCACATATCGTGACGAAGGACGCCTTCTGGGAAACAGAGAACGTGACCATCTACGACTCTCACCTCGACGGCGAGTATCTGGGTTGGCACTCCAAGAACCTGCGGCTGGTGCGTTGCCACATCGCTGGCGAACAACCTCTCTGCTACGTCGACGGACTGACCCTGGAGGACTGCACCTTCGATGCGGCATGCGACCGTGCTTTCGAGGACAGTGTGCTGCAAGCATCCATTCGCGGACACATCGCCGAAATCAAGAACCCCATCAGCGGACGAATAGAGGCAGACTCCGTCGGTAAACTGACTATAGACGAACATATCAAACAGCCAGCTAACTGCGAAATCGTTGTGAGGAAGGGGTAAAGTGAGTAATTGACTCAACTCCGGCGAAGCTTGAATCACCTCCGACGATAGTTTTACTCTCATGAAATGACTCTTTGGGACTTTTGAAATGACTCCTTGAGACTCTTCTGTTGAAAGATTAATTCAAATATCCATCAAAAAACGACCCCTCCCTATGAACTACGATTTCGACAAGATCACACAGCGTCGCGGCACCGACTGCGTGAAGTGGGACGAAACCACAGACCCCGATATGCTTCCCATGTGGGTGGCAGATATGGATTTCGAAACGGCACCATGCGTGGCAGAAGCTATACAGCGGCGCGCCGCACACCCCATCTACGGCTATGGTCATGTGCCCGACGGATTCTATGAGGCCATCAGCTGGTGGAACACTTCGCGCCACGGATGGACACCCCAGCGCCAATGGGTGCTCTACACCAGTGGCGTCGTAGCGGCTTTCTCTGCCATCATCCAGGGACTCTGTCGAAAAGGGGAACCCGTACTTACGCTGACGCCGGCCTATAACTGCTTCTTCAGCAGCATCAGAAACGCCCACTGTCCGCTCGTGGACCTGCCCCTCAGTTGGGACCCTTCCACTGCCCTCCACACCATCGACTTCCAGGCTTTCGAGCAAGCTATTTCGAGCCGCGGCGTCCACGTCTTCCTCCTCTGCAACCCCCACAACCCGTCGGGACGCGTATGGACTGAAGACGAACTTCGGAAGATGGCACAGATATGCAAGTCGCACGACGTCATCGTCGTGGCAGACGAGATTCATTGTGAGTTCGTAGACCCACAGTTGGGACGACCCTACGTTCCCTTTGCTTGCATCGCACAAGAGGTGGGGTGCTCATGGGTCGTAGCCAACGCACCCAACAAGGCATTCAACATCGCCGGACTGCAGACGGCATACATCGTAGCACCCGATGCCGCCATGAGACAGCAAATAGACCGGGCCCTCAACGACAACGAGACTTGCGACATCAATATCTTCAGCTATGTAGCGTTGCAGGCAGCCTACACGCCAGAGGGGGCGGAATGGTTGGACCAGCTCGTGGCTTACATCTACGAGAACTACCGCATCTTCCTCCAGATGATGCAGTCGGCGCTGCCATCGCTGCCCATTGCGCGTCTCGAGGGAACCTACCTCGCATGGGTGGACGTTCGCTCGCTCGAAGAGAGTTCCGAGGACATTGCAGAACGACTGCAACGCGAGAACCACGTTTGGATAAACGGCGGAGCCATGTATGGACGCTCCGGATTCCTACGTGTGAACTTGGCCACGCAGCGCATCCGCATGATAGAGGCCACCCGCCGCATCATAACAGGATTGCAAAAGCAATAGCAAGAACTATTGTTGCCTGCGAAACCTCATTGAATGATATTCATGATAATTACATGTATACATTCATGGATATTATATGTAAAATTATTCCCTTCCCCATCTCCCTTGGGTCGAGTGCGCTGCGGTCCGTCCGCGGCGATTCTCCTCCCTCCAGTGAAACGTACTTTTGCCACTT
>JAILFY010000060.1 GCA_024697285.1 Bacteroidaceae bacterium | reverse complement strand
AGCGAGGACGATCCTCCTGGCGGCCGGACATGACGGTTCCGAAGAACTTGAAACTCTCAGCACGCATCTCGTCGTCGAGATAGTTGGATGCGGCGTTGATAAGTTGCCAACGAATATAATCCTTTAGCACGGCGAGGTCCGCCTGACTCCAGAGTGTCTCCACGGCGTGGATGAACTCAGGCTGACCAACACTCACTTCCTTGACACCCTTGGCGCCATGGATGGAGAAATAGAAGTTCCAGTCGATTCCCGGGAAAGCAACCAACAGGGAGTCGAAGGACATCTTATTGTAGTTCAGCTCATCGTCGCGCAACTCGGTGCGGTTGCGTGAAGCCTTGGCCAACTCGGTTTCGAAAGCAAGGACACTGGCCACGCGGTCGTTGACATCGCCATCAGTAGCCACCTTGCAATAGCGGAAGAGGTTGGACATATAATCCTTGTAAGCCTCACGGATGGCAGTCGTGGCGGAATCCGTATCAAGATAGTATTCTTTTTGTCCCATCATCAGTCCCGACTGAACCACTTGCACGAGATTCATGATGCTATTCTTGATGTCGGCATCGATATAGAATCCATAGAGGCCACCGACGCCCTCAGCCTGCAAGCCGGCATAAAGACGGGAGAGTTCAGCCTTGTCAAAACATTCTTCAATCCGTTGGAGGTCTTTCCGGATAGGTTCTATGCCCTGTGCATTCAGACTGACAGAATCCATAGCGCTATTGTACATCTGTGCAATCTTATCTGCGATGCTGCCTGGCTCATTCTGTGCAGCTGCAACTTCTTCGATGAGTTCGCGCAACTGCTTCTGGTTGTTTTCCGCCAATTGATCGAAACTGCCGTAGCGAGCATATTCAGCGGTGAGTGGATGGCTGTCGGACCAACCGCCAGTGGCAAAACGATAGAAATCCGTGCCTGGAGCGGCCGTTGTGTCGAGATTGGCAAGATCGATGCCAGTTGTGAGGGATGCGGTGCTACCGCCACAGGCCGAAAGAAGAGTTATGGCCATGAGAGGGAAAAAGTTTTTAAGTTTCATGATGCTATATATAATAATAGGTGTCTATATCATTCCTCAGCCATCGCCTCTGGCTTGTTCCATGAAGGAGCGAAACGGGTTGGCCAAGGACTAAGCAAGTCTGTTCAGAGGGCTGCCAGTTCTTCTGAAGCCTCAAGCCAACGGGCCTCGGCAGCGTCCAACTGGGATTTCAACCGGGAATGACGCTCGTAGAGAGACGGGTCCGCAGCTCCCTCAGGAGTCGACATCTTGACCTCGAGTATCTTTATAGCTGCTTCCAGTTCTGCCGTTTCGCTTTCTGTATCGGCAATAGTCCGTTCCAACTTCTTGCGCTGCCGGGCCAACGCTTTTTGTTCTTCGTAGGTCAGGCGAGAGGCGTTTTTCTTTTCGGACGACGAACTCTCCGCGGCTGCCTGAGGTTCTGCAGCACGACTCTGAGTACGAGCAGAAGCAGCAGGTGCAATGACAGAAGGTGCGTCTTGCTGGCTGCGAATCCAGTCATAGATACCACCAAGATGTTCGCGCACCCGGCCACCAGAGAAGGCATATACTTTCTGAGCCAGCCCGTCGAGGAACTCTCGGTCGTGGCTGACAATGATCACTGTTCCCGTGAAGGCCGCAATGGCCTCTTTCAGCACGTCCTTGGAACGGAGGTCCAGGTGGTTGGTGGGCTCGTCGAGAATAAGGAAGTTAACGGGCTCCAGCAGTAACCTTATCATTGCCAGGCGGCTTCGTTCGCCCCCACTGAGCACCTTCACCTTCTTGTCCGAAGCATCGCCGCCAAACATGAAGGCACCAAGGATATCTCGGATGCGGGTGCGGATATCACCACGTGCCACATGATCAATGGTCTCGAAGACAGTAAGTTCTGGGTCGAGCAGTTGTGCCTGGTTTTGGGCGAAATAACCTATCTGCGCATTATGTCCCACTTTAAGAGTTCCCTCAAAAGGAATCTCGCCAAGGATGCATTTCACCAAAGTGGACTTACCCTCGCCATTGCGTCCGACGAAAGCCACCTTCTCGCCCCGACGAATAGTGAGGTTGACGTGGGCGATGACTTCATGGTCGTAGGCCTTGCGCAGTTCTTCCACAATAAGAGGGAAGTCACCACTGCGTTCGCAGGGAGGGAACTTCAGGTGAAGCGCACTATTGTCGACCTCATCGACTTCTATCGGCACTATGCGCGACAGTTGTTTGATACGTTCCTGCACCTGCACGGCCTTGGTGGGTTTATAGCGAAAACGCTCGATGAAGTCTTTGAGATCAGCGATTTCTTTCTGCTGGTTCTCATAGGCTCGAAGTTGTTGTTCACGGCGTTCCACCCGAAGCCGGACGTACTCATCGTACTTTACCTTATAATCCCAAATGCGTCCACAAGTAATCTCGATAGTACGAGTGGTGACATTATTCATGAAAGCGCGGTCGTGGCTCACAAGAACCAGCGCCCCCACCCGCTGCTGTAAATACTGTTCCAGCCACTGAATGCTCTGGATATCCAGATGGTTCGTAGGCTCGTCCAGCAAAAGGATGTCGGGCTGGCGCAACAGCAACTTAGCCAACTCTATTCGCATTCGCCATCCGCCACTGAGCTCCCGGGTGGGACGGTCGAACTCCTTCCTTTCGAAGCCCAGGCCCATCAAGGTGCGCTCCACCTCCGCGTGGAAATTGAGTCCGCCCATAATCTGGAAATGTTCTTCGAATCGGGTGTAGCGTTCCACCAGCTGCATATATTCCTCACTCTCGTAGTCGGTCCGGCGGGCCATTTCCTGTTTCATCTGCTCGATTTCCGTTTGCAGTTCACGGATATGGTCGAAGGCCAGCAACGTCTCTTCCATCACGGTGCGCTCACCAGCCAGATCCATCACCTGAGGGAGGTAGCCTACCGTGGTGCCGCGAGGCGAGGAGACAAGGCCCGAGGTGGGCGGCATCTGTCCTGCCATGATCTTCATCAGTGTGGATTTGCCTGCACCGTTCTTTCCTGTGAGAGCTATTCTATCACGGTCCCCTACTACGAAACTGACGTCAGAAAAGAGAGGTCGGGCACTGAATTCTATGCTGAGATGTTCTATGGATAGCATGAAATAATGGATTTACGCAAAAGCTTGCCGCGCCTTCTTCAGGAGGTCGGAAGCGAAAATAAAATCGGTAAGAGCTTGATTCGTGGAAATGGCAACCTGTGTCTTATCTCCTTTCCATTCTTCCCGCCCCTCCTTAATAAATAATATACTGTCACCAATACCCATCACAGAATTCATGTCGTGGGTGTTGATAATGGTGGTCATCTGATACTCCACGGTAATGTCATGGATGAGAGCATCGATGACCAGAGATGTCTTTGGATCCAGTCCGCTATTGGGCTCATCGCAGAAAAGATACTTGGGGTTCATGGCAATGGCACGTGCTATGGCAACACGTTTCTGCATACCACCGGAAATCTCGCCAGGGTATTTACGGCCAGCGTCTGTGAGGTTCACTCGGTCCAGACATTGCTGTGCCCGCTTCTTTCGTTCCCGAAGTGTCATACTGGAAAACATATCAAGCGGGAACATGACATTCTCCAATACGGACATGGAGTCGAAGAGTGCGGCCGACTGAAAAATCATGCCCATTTCCCTGCGGATAAGAGCCTTCTCTTTCTTTCCCATAGCGACGAAGTCGCGACCATCGTAGAGAATCTGACCACAGGTGGGGGTCAAAAGGCCAACGATACATTTCATCAGCACCGTCTTGCCCGAACCGGACTGTCCGATGATGAGGTTCGTCTGGCCCTCTACAAAACAGGCATTGATATCTTTGAGTACATCCTTGTCCTCGAAGGATTTGTAAAGCGAATGTATTTCTATCATGGCAGCTACGAAAGGATTTGAGTGAGGAAGATATCAGCGAAAAGGATGAGCATAGAGCAATGCACCACACTGTCTGTGGAAGCCTTGCCGACCTCCACACTGCCACCCTCCACCGTGTAGCCGTAGAAAGCGGAAACGGAAGCTATAATAAAGGCGAAGAAGAACGACTTGATAATAGACATCCAAACAAACCACTGATTAAACGAGTGTTGTAAACCGTAGGTGAGGTCTTCCGGTGTCAAGATACCTGCCAGACTGATAGCGTAGGCCCCGCCAAAACCGGCCGCCATAGAAAAAGTGACGAGAACCGGTATCATCGTCAATAAGCCCATTATCTTTGGAAGGATAAGGAACGAGGCCGAGTTGACACCCATGATCTCCAAGGCATCAATCTGCTGGGTCACTCGCATTGTTCCAAGTTCCGAAGCGATGTTGGAGCCCACCTTGCCTGCAAGAATAAGACACATGATACTGGAAGAAAATTCCAGCAACAGGATCTCTCGAGTGGTATAGCCTGTGGTGAAACGGGGCATCCACGGACTCTGGATGTTCACTTTCATCTGAATGCAGATAACGGCACCGATAAAGAACGAGATCATCAGCACTATACCAATACTGTCGACGCCCAACTGCTGCATCTCCTTCACATATTGTTTAAGGTACATACGTATGCGCTCAGGCCTGCTGAAAACTTTGGCCATGAGTTGCATATAACGGCCAAATGTGGCAAGAGGTTTGAATATAATTTGCATAACTGAAAAGTCTCTCTGAAAGGGTTCTATAAAAGATAACTTATGTGTATTTGGCTGCAAAAGTAATGAAAAAAGCCTAAAACGAGGATGTCAAGTAGCAGTTTTTTTGAGGAAAATGGAAGAAAGTAACAAGTTTTATGTAATTTTGCGCACTCAAAACGCAACGATGGCAGAACAGAACGAGCAAATAGCCCCCTGGAAGTTACCTCCTGACGACCCCCATAGCACCCGCTGGAAGGCATCACATCGGCCCGACCGCCTGTGCGCTGAAGGCCTGCAGAAGATATATGGTAAGCGTACGGTGGCCGACGACGTTAACTTCTTCGTGGACAGGGGAGAGATTGTAGGTCTGCTTGGTCCCAATGGGGCTGGCAAGACGACGTCGTTCTATATGACCACGGGGCTGGTGATTCCCAACGAGGGAAGAGTGTTCATCGGCGAGGAGGAGGTAACAGATTTACCTGTGTACAAACGGGCCAACAAAGGTATCGGTTACCTGGCACAAGAGGCCAGTGTCTTCCGCAAGATGTCGGTGGAGGACAACATCGCCAGTGTCCTGGAACTACGCAAGGACTGCGACGAGGCCTACAAGAAAGATAAATTGGAACGCCTGATATCCGAGTTCCGACTGCAAAAGGTGCGCAAGAATCTGGGCGACCGCCTCTCTGGTGGCGAACGCCGACGCACAGAGATAGCTCGCTGCCTGGCCATCGACCCTGCCTTCGTCATGCTCGACGAACCGTTTGCCGGCGTCGACCCCATTGCTGTGGAAGATATTCAGCTGATTGTATGGAAACTGAAACAGATGAACATCGGTGTGCTCATCACCGACCACAACGTGGAAGAGACTCTGTGCATAACTGATCGGGCCTACATGCTGTTCGAGGGACACATACTCTTTAAGGGCAAGCCACAAGAGCTGGCTGGAAACCCCATCGTGAGAGAGAAATATCTGACCAACAGTTTTGAGTTGCGTATGAAAGACTTCGAGGCTATTGACAAAGCACGCGAAGAGGAGAAATCACAAAACTAATATTATATCAAGCAAATCATAAATAGTTATAATAGAATGGAAATTAAATTTGAAAAGACAAGCGCGGTGGCAGCAGAGTTGACCATCAGCATGGTGAAAGCAGATTATCAAGAACGAGTTGACAAAGCACTCAAGGACTACCGCAAGAAAGCCAATATGCCGGGATTCCGCCCAGGTCAGGTTCCGATGTCCATCCTGAAGAAACGTTTTGGCAATGAGATTACGGCTGAGGAAGTGCAGAAACTGCTCTCTGAGAAGCTGTATGGCTACCTTCGCGAAGAGAAAGTTGACATGCTGGGGGAACCCCTGGCGAGCGAGAAGCAGCAAGCCATAGATTTCGAAGCCGAGACGTTGGAATTTGTCTTCGACATCGCTTTGGCTCCCCAATTCGACGCCCAGCTGACTAATAAAGACAAGATTCCTTACTACACCATTGAAATCACCGACGAGATGGTGGACGGACAAGTGAAGGCCTACACCCAACGGGGTGGTCACTATGACCAAGTAGAGACTTTCGAGGAAGGCGACATGACAAAAGGACATATTGCCGAGCTGGACGCCGACGGCAACATCAAGGAAGGCGGCATTCAGAAGGAAGACGCTGTGATCCTTCCCGGATATTTCAAGAACGACGACCAGAAGAAGAAGTTTGATGGCGTCGCTGTCAACACCGTCATCACCATCAATCCTGCCAAAGCCTACGAGAACAGCGCCATTGAGCTGTCCACACTCCTGGGTATCAGCAAGGAAGAAGCAGAGAATGTCCGCAGCGACTTCAGCTATCAAATCACCGAGATTACCCGCTACAAAGCAGCCGAACTCACACAAGAGTTCTTCGACAGCGTCTTCGGTGAGGGCGAAGTGAAGAGCGAAGAGGAGTTCCGCGCCCGTGTGAAGGCACAGCTGGAAGCTCAGTTCGCTGAGGACTCCGAGTACCGCTTCCTCATCGACGTAAGAGAGTATCTGGAGAAACGTATCGGAGAACTGGAATGGCCAGATGCCCTGCTCAAGCGCATTATGCGCGCCAACAACCCCGACAAGGAAGAAAGCTACGTAGAAGAGAACTATGCCGGCAGCATCAAGGAACTGGAATGGCACCTGATCAAGGAGCAGCTGTCCGACCAACTTGGCATCAAAGTAGAACAAGAGGATGTAATGGAAACGGCCAAAGCACAGACTCGTGCTCAGTTCGCTCAGTATGGAATGGGTAACGTTCCCGACGAACTTATTGCTAAGTACGCCATGGAACAGCTGAAGAAGCAGGATCAGGCAGAAGCTATCGTAGCACGCACCGTAGAACGCAAACTGCGCGTAGCACTGAAGGATATAGTGAAGCTGCAGGCTAAGACTATATCTATCGAGAATTTCAACAAACTCTTTGAAAAGAAATGAGAAAAACAGATTTCTATAAATATGCAACCGGACATCTTGGCCTCAATGGTCAGATGCTGGATGATGTTATCCGGACCCAGGACAACTACTTGAATCCATACATCCTGGAGGAACGTCAGCTGAATGTGACTCAGATGGATGTTTTCTCCCGTCTGATGATGGATCGCATCATTTTCCTCGGAACAGAGGTGAACGACTACACGTCCAACACCCTGCAAGCCCAGCTCCTTTACCTCGAC
>JAILFY010000072.1 GCA_024697285.1 Bacteroidaceae bacterium | reverse complement strand
CCTATGGCATCGAACAAGGCGCCTATCGCATTAAAGATAAAGTCTAACATAGGATATTTTTATTTTAAAATGACTATTTCTGATTCGTTGAACAATTCGCTGATATCTGCTGCAAGCTGTTTGGCTTTGATGATGAGATATCTGTTTTGGTCTGCGGGCAGGAGCTGGCGGTCCTTGGAGTAGGAGAGGTAGATGATGGTGGCATCGGTTTCCTGCATCTTCATGGCCACTATCTCGTTGCAGCCGGGCACGATGTATTTCTTGGCGAAGGCCACCAGCGTGGCCAGGTCCAGGGTCTCTACTTCCTTGCCAAGTGCCGTTCCCTTGATGTCGCCCTTGATGTTCTTGATGAAGTCTTCCATCAGGGGGAGGAACTCTTTCTGGGCCTTGGAGAGGAGTTTGCTGCCATACTCCTTCACGCAGTTGACGGCGTCTTCCACCAAGGTGCTCAGTTGCTCCATGGTGGTGTCTACAATCTTTTCGTTGATTACATTCATAATTCAGGTTCTTTTTTTTAGGGTTGTTATACTATATGGGTTTCTTTAACGCTCATCTCCGTGGTTGCAAATGTCGTTCTGGCGAGGGGTGCAACGATGATTGTTATGGCAAAGGTCTGAATTTTTTTTGGTTCGGCCAAACGGCGCAAGAACTTAAGTGCGGGGAAGGTGAAGAAAGTGGGGCGTAGCGTAGAATGTTACGAAAAGAGAAACGAAATGCAGGTTCCTGCATGCCGAAAGTGGTCGTTTTTTTTGTGGATAAGGAAGATTTTGGTACCTTTGCAACGAAAGAAAGGGGAGAGAAGAGAGTCACGGGCAGAGAGACACCCCAAGCCTCACCCCCCGCCCCGGCCTCTACGCGCTTAACGTCGGTTGCTGCGGGGTCTCACCCCCATCCCCGGTCTCTACGCGCTTAACGTCGGTTGCTGCGGCTAAGCAAGCTTGCCTTGCACACTCTGGGCACTGTGAAGTCAGTTCGGAAACAACACTCAGGTGTTTCCGTCGCAGCCACCCGTGGGAGTGGGGAGAGCCTGCGGCGGAAAAGAGGGTGCACTCGTACAGCCGTTCCGGCTGTTCGGGCTGGCACGGGGGCCCGCCCCTACAGCGGATGCATACAGTGGGTGCGCACCTTAAACTCTTAAACCCCTTAAACCGCAGCTGCAGGCTGCACCTTAAACTCTTAAACCGCGCCGCAGGCGCTACATATATAATGGACGAGAAACAAAGACATCAGCAAATGGAAGAGTGGCTGAGACTGGTGGAACGGACACGTCTGTTCTGCAACACGATGGAGGAGCTGGGACAACTGGTGGGCTTCTCCGTGGGCAATCGGAACTCGCTGGCGCGCAAGGGCGGTCAGTCGTTGTTCATGAAAGAGGCGATATTCCATCAGTTGTGCTACCTCTGCGCAGAGCGGACGGGACTGAACTTGCGGGAGACGGTGGAGGCCTACCAGGACGTGGACCGCTTCGTGGACCGATATCAGTCGCTGCTGCGCGGCAAGGAGACGCTGGCCCGCATCGTACATCTGTTCTACGGCGGCGAGGCGGACACAGAGGACCTGGACTTCGCGAAGAAGAAACTGGAGGCGGGACATGTGCCGCTGCTGGTGCTGATGATGCTGGGCTGTCTGCCCAGACTGTCGGCCCGCAACGGCGATGTGAAGGACATCAAGGCTCTGTATGACCGCACCATGAAATTCCTGAACAAGGTGTGCCAGGTGCCAACGATGCAGAAGCTGCCGGCGCTGGGGGTGGCAGAGGACTTCGAGGGAGAGGAACCCGAGGAGCTCAACAGGCTGGACCTGATAGCACGGGTGTTGAACGTGCTGGTGGCCTATGGGGCCATCTCCACTCACCAGCGGCTGTGCGGGACGAACAGGGAGCTGATGAAGGAACATTTTATTCCAGAGATAGAGGGGGTGTGGACGGAAAACGATGCCTCCACGACCTTCTGGTACTTCCAGAGGCTGGACAACGGATATTTCATGTACCACTATATCCTGAAGAGCGAACGGAAGGAGCTGTGCTACACGAAATATTCGATCTTCTTCTTCTCCAAGGACGAGGACCCGATGGCGATGGTGGTGCACCCGAGAACGATGCATCATGTGGTGGCCGGACGTCCGGTGCCACAGGGGCTGTATGCTTATCTGGACTTCACGCAGTCGGCCGACTGTATGCTCTTCGAGCCTCGCGACAAGGGCAGCGAATGGTTCCGCGTGCGACGATTCAGACGAAGTAAACATGCCCGGTCCTTCGAGATGATGAGGGAGGACCGGGCATGGAAGAAGGTGAATGAGTTTGCCGAGGACGAATATGAGCTACATAGCGACATGACGGCAATAACACAAAACTATATCTATCTGCAGCGCGACGAGAAAAGCCTGTACAAGGTGCCGAAGGCGCTGAATGACGTGCTGACGGATATTCACTTCGGCGACAGCGTGGGGGTGATGCGCTTCGCCAACGCCACCTATCTGGCTTTCGACGAGATGAGTCTGTACTACAACGTGACCACGGAGGAGGAGATGAAGAGGGCGGGGATTGAGGTGGTGGACAACCAGCATATCTCCTAAGAGCTCCGCAGGAGTCACTGCGCCGCAGCGGCGGGCTTGTCGGCCGGAAGGAGGAGGTTCAGCAGCACTCCGACGACGGCAGAGAGACCGATGCCGCTGATGGAGAAGGTGCCGAAGGTGAGGATGGCGCCGCCGATGCCCATGGTGAGCGTCACGGAGACGATGATGATGTTGCGGGTGGAGTTGAGGTCTACCTTGTGCTGCAGCAGGTTCTGAATGCCCACGGAGGCGATGGTGCCGAAGAGCAACAGCATTATGCCGCCCAGAACGGCTGAGGGGATGGACTGCAGCAAGGCCGACAGCTTGCCGATGACGGAAAAGACGATGGCCGTGAAGGCGGCGATGCGGATAACCTGAGGATGGGTGACGCGCGTGATCTGCATGGCACCGGTGACCTCGCTGTAGGTGGTCACTGGAGGGCCGCCGAAGAAGGAGGCGAAGAGGCAGGCAAGACCATCGCCGAGCATCGTGCGATGCAGACCGGGGTCCTTCACGAAGTCTTTGTTGGCCACGGCACTGACGACATACACGTCGCCGATGTGCTCGATAACAGGGGCTATGGCCACGGGAATCATAAAAAGGAAGGGCTCCCAGGCGAACTCCGGCAGATGGAAGTCGGAGAGGCTGGAGGGCAACGAGAACCAGGGCGCACTGGCCACGGCGGAGAGGTCCACAAGTCCCATGCAGAGGGCGGCGATGTAGCCGGCGATGATGCCGAAAACGACGGGGACGAGTTTCACCAGACCACGACCGAAGGACAGGACGAGGATGGCGGTGATGAGGGAGATGAAGGCCAGCAGCCAGTTCTCCTTAGCCATGTTCACGGCGGCAGGGGAGAGGGAGAGGCCGATGAGGATGATCACCGGACCGATGACCACGGGGGGGAACAGGCGGTCCAGCAGCTTGCGACCTCTCCATTTTATCAGGGCCGACATGACGAAATACACAAGGGCCACGCCGGAGATGGCGGCCAGAGTGCCGGATATTCCCCATTGCTGGGACGCGGAGATAATGGGGGCGATGAAGGCGAAGCTGGAGCCCAGGAATATAGGTACCTGACCCTTGGTGACGAAGTGGAAAATGAAGGTGCCGATACCAGCAGTGAACAGGGCTGTGGCGGGGTCGAGGCCCACAAGCAGGGGGACGAGAACGGTGGAACCGAAGGCTACAAACAGAAATTGTATGCCTACGATGGTTTTCCGGGTGCGAGTTAATTCTTCTGTTGCCATTTGTGAATAGTTTTAGTGGTTTTGGGGCGTCCTATGGGTGTCGTTTCGATGTATTTTGTGGCAAAAGTACAGATTTATTTCATAACCGAGAGCATTTTATCGGTTTTTATTTGTCTGGCGAGGAAAAAAAGGGGATTTTTGGGGGCAGGGGCGTTAAGGGGCAGCCTGCGGCTGCGGTTTAAGGGGGAATAAATGGAATAAATATTA
>JAILFY010000046.1 GCA_024697285.1 Bacteroidaceae bacterium | reverse complement strand
CCTCTGAGAGGTGTGCTTCAACTTGTCTTGTGGCACTTTGGATGAACTTTGCTTTTACTGTTTGCAAATTGTTCTCTACGGGAGGCGTCGCTTCTTCGTTCACCACATAAGACGTCGCTACTTTGTTCTCTACAGATGACGTCGCTTCTTTCTTTACCACCGAAGGCGCCGCTTCTTCGTTCACCACAGAAGTCATCGCTACTTTGTTCACCACAAATGACGTCGCTTCTTTCTTTACCGCAGAAGGCATCGCTTCTTCGTTCACCACAGAAGGCGCCGCTTCTTTCTTTACCACAGAAGTTGTCGCTTCTTCGTTCACCACAAATGGGGCCGCTTCTTTCTTTACCACAGAAGTTGTCGCTTCTCCCGTGGAGGATGTACTCACCGATGCCCCTTCCAGACAATTATTGTCTGTCGCCTGTACCCCTTCTTCCGTTATAACTTCGGTTGCGGATGGTTTCTCTGTGTCATGACGAAGGAAGCGCTCTGCAGCTTTGTGCTTGCTGGAAGGACGTTTCCGAAACATGAAGAGAATGACACCAAGGACGAAAAGAGCGATGACGAGGACGGGAAGAACGAAGCGTGTCCACGAGTGGCGGGAGGAGAACCACTTCGAAAGCATCCCCGTGGGCCTGCTTTGTGGACGGCTCCAGTAGGCGCCCGGTGCAGTCTCTTGCATTTCTATTGCATAAACCCCTGCGGCCTCACGGCTCTGCTGGCGAAGGGTGCACAGAGTGGGGTCATAGCGATGGATATACCTATTGCTCACCACGAGTAAGTGTCCTTGGCTGTCCACGGAGAGATGTGTTATTGCGTCGCCTTGTTCGTTGCTTGCATAGTTGTCTTGCGAGAGTCGCCCGTGGCGATAGGCAAAGATTTTTCCGTAGATAGATGCAAGCCACAAAGTCGTATCGGCAGTGAAGGTAAGTGCTGAGATGTCAGGCTGCTGCAGCACCATTTCTTCGGTGCCACTGCTCAGGTCGAGTTTGCGGATATCTCTTCCTGTGGTGAACCAGAGTCCTCCTCGTCCGTCGTCAATCATGGCCAACGGGCGAGCGGTGAAAGTCGCTTGAGGCCGACAGCTGTCGGCGCTGCAAGCATAAAGCGTCTGTCCGTCCGTGGCCCATATTCCATCTTTTCCGCTGCGTTTGGTCAGTGCTGGCAACAACTGATGTCCCACGTTTACCACCCGTTCTCCTGAGTCATCTTGCATCACCACTCCTTGTCTTTCGCGATAGAACCAGCGGTAATTGCCATCGTGGATGATATTGTCGAACCAGAGTCGTTGTTCCCCTTGCAGCACTACGAACGGTCCGGGCTCGCTTCCTGCTACCAGCAGGTGCCCCTGTCGGTCGAGCGACAGCCGATGGAGCACCTTATTACCTTCTGGCACCAAGTCTGCAGTAGGCTGTGGAGTGAGGACCTTGTCAGCTCGGAAAAACAGTAAGTCGTTCATCGTAGCACTCCAGAGCCAGTTCCCGTCGGTAGAGGTCTGCAAATCAATGCACACGCTACCGGCCGTGGCAGCTTGCGGTTCCACTTGTCCGTCGGCAACTCGGTAGCGTACAATGCCTTGTCCCACAGTGCCAATCCACAAATACCCCTCTTCTTTCGAGTCGATGAGGTCCGTGGGCGCAACTGGCAGTGGCCAAGGTGCTTCTGTCAGTTTGTTGTCTTCCAGGCGGAGCAATCCTCCGTTCCATTGCGTTGCCCAAACTCGTCCGTTGCGGTCCTCGTAGAGGTGTGCCACGTACTTCTCTTGATTCTTCCATACGGAGTTGTAGATGTGCAGCAGCTCCACGGCGCTGGAGAATTCGTAAATCTTGTAGTTGGTGGTCAGCAGGAATTCACCATTGCGTTTCACGAGGATGTCATCTACCTTATGATCATCCACTTCCTCTATGCGTCGGATCCGGAAATCCTGTTTGTTGAGCACATAAGCCCCGTGGAAAGTACCTATAATTACATGTCTTTCCGTCTCGGCCAAACACGCTACATTGTTGCTGCCCAGCAAGTCCGGTTGCTGAGCGTCGTTGCGGAAGATGTACAGTTGTCGGCCGTCGTCGCGGCAAACGCCCCCTCCCTCGGTGCCGTACCACAAGGCACCTTCGTTGTCCTGCATCAGGCATAGCACGCGTTTCGATGGCAACTGATCCAGATTGGGCAACTCCAACCATTTTCGGCTTTGAGCATTCACCCAGAATGGGATGAGCACGCACAGCAAGAGGGGATAAATATGAGATTTCATAAGAGGGAAATGCTTTCGATGCTGCAAAGATACATTTTTTCTGAAATAACACCTCATTTCTGTACGAAATGTTACAATAGTACAACTCTTTGAACACATTTTTCAATATAAACAGCAAAAAAACATCGTAACTTTGTGCCCGACAACACCTCATATTATAACTCACTATGTCATTAAAACGCTTTCTTTTTCCCGTTGTGGCCTTCCTTCTCGTGGCCACCCAAGGTACTGCTCAGCCCATCACAGCCGGTGAGCACACTCGTGTACAAACCGTTTATGGTCCCATCGAAGGCTATCAGGACGGAACCATCTTTACTTTCAAGGGTATTCCTTACGCCAAGGCCGAGCGTTTCATGGCTCCTCAGAAGCCTGATACGTTCACGGAGTTACGTCAGTGCAAACTCTATGGTCCTCAGGCTCCGCAGGACGAGTCGCTGAGGTGGAACGGTCGCAACAGCCAGACCGACTACGGTTTTGGCAATCAGTTTGTCATCGAGCCGATGGACGAGGCTGCCTGTCTGGTCCTGAACGTATGGACTCCCAGCATCAGTGACCAGAAGAAACGTCCCGTATTTGTGTGGATCCACGGCGGCGGTTATGCAGGAGGCTCCGGTCACGACCTGCCTTGCTACGAAGGACGCGCATTGGCAGAGGCCGGTGATATCGTGGTAGTGAACCTGAACCACCGCTTGAATATCCTTGGATATATCGACCTTACGGGTCTCGGCGGAAAATACGCACAGAGCGTTAACCTCGGACAGCAAGATATCGTGAAAGCCCTCGAGTGGGTTCGCGACAACATCGAGCGTTTTGGTGGCGACCCGAACGAGGTCACCATAGGCGGTCAGAGCGGTGGCGGCGGCAAGGTCTCCACCCTGCTTGCCATGCCTAGCGCCAAGGGACTGTTCAAGCGCGCCATCGTACAGAGCGGTTCCACCCTTCGTCAGGCCGACCCCGAGGGTACCCGTAAGTATGGTATTGCCCTTGCCGAGGAACTGGGACAACCGGCCACCGAGGCCGCTGATTTCAGCAAATACACCTATGAAGAACTGAACGCAGCCGTAGGTCGTCTGGCTCAGAAAGGTACACGCGGCGGTTTCTCGCCTGTGGTGGATGGCACCATCTTGCCACAGCACCCCTTCGACCCCGCTTCACCCGTATCAAAAGATGTGCCAATGCTCATCGGCACCGACTTCAATGAGTTCACCTTCGACATCAGTCGTAACATGACCTGGGCTGAGGCCGAGGCCTCCGTGAAACAGCGGATGGGCGAGGAGCGTGGAGCCCGTTTCGTGGAAGCATTCCGTAAGGCTTATCCCAAGGCCGAACCCAAGGAGATGACCTATGTGGACACCGGTTTCCGTGCAGGAGCCGTGAAGCAGGCTGCTGCCAAGAGCGCCCAGGGCGGCGCTCCTGCTTACCTCTACCTCTTCACGTGGAAACCCGAGAGCAACGCCCTGGGAGCCTCCCACGGCATGGAGCTTCCCTTCATGTTGCATAACGTAAGCCTGCAGCGCGAGATGACGGGTGCCTCCCCCGCTGCCTACGCTTTCGAGAAAAAGATAAGCAGCATCTGGCTTGCGTTCATCAAGACGGGTAATCCAAATGTGGAGGGCGTTCCGACCTGGCAACCCTACAACGAGGAGACGGGTGTCACGATGATTCTCGACAACGAGTGCTACCCTGTGCAGCATCACGACCGTGAGCTGATGCAGATGAGTCGCAGCATATGGTAAATAACAACACAAACACACCATATTATATTTACTCAACTTTCGCAAGCTCAGTTTCGTAGGTTTAAGGTGCGAGCAAGCTCGCGGTTTAAGGTTTTCACCCGCTGTATGCACCCGCTGTAGGGGCAGGCCCCCGTGCCAGCCCGCACCGCCGACAGGCGGTAAGATAACAGGCAGAAACGATTTGCGAACAACAAACCTGGGTGCACACGTACAGCCGTTCCGGCTGTTCGGGCTGGCACGGGGGCCTGCCCCTACAGAGGCAGAAAACGCCTGGCGGAGCGAATACAAGATCCGAGCAAGCTCGATGACTCGAAAAAAAAGATTCATGACTGATATAAAACACTTGGCAGACAGGAATTTACCTACCTGCGAAACTTGAAATTCTTACTTTTCCACGAACTCGACGACTCTTCGTACATACTCTTCGGTATAATCGTTGTAGGAGCGGTCGTGCTCACTTCCGGCCGTAATCCACAACTTCTTGGGCTGTGGCTTGGCTTCGTAGAGGGGGTGTATCATCCACGAGGGGACGAAGGTGTCGTTGTCTCCATGTATGAGGAGCATGGGATAAGGACATTTGGCCACCTGATCGAGGGGTGCAGCCTGCGAGAAGCTCCAGCCATACCTCAGCCAACAGAGCCAAGAGGAGGTGTAGAGGAGGGGGAAGGGCGACATTCCGAAGTCTGCTTTCAGTTCATGGCGGAACTCATCCCACACGCTGGTATATCCGCAGTCTTCCACGAAACGAATCTTCTTCACCTCATCGGGCAAAGGTTCGCCAGCGACGTTCATGGTCGTGGCAGCGCCCATGGAGATGCCATGCACAATGAAGTCGTGAGCGTCGAAGAGTTCTGCCGCCACCTTCATCCAATGCAACACATCTTCTCTCTCTTTCCAGCCCATACCTATCGTCTCGCCTTCGCTGAGGCCATGGGCGTGAAGGTCTGGCAACAACACATCACACCCCAACTGCTGGTGATAGATTCGTGCGATATGTAAGATGCTTATTGCCTGCTGGCGCCAGCCGTGGATGCAAACAGCCACCCTTGGCTCGCTGTTGTTCCGAAGTTCATCCTCGTTTCTTCTTTTCGTCTGTTTCTCTGAGGAGGCGGACGGCTGATTGCTGATTGCCTCTCCCGACTGCTTCTCTATGGAGGCGGAAGGCTGATTGCTGATTGCCTCTCCCGATGGTTTCTCTATGGAGGCGGAAGGCTGATTGCTGGTTGCCTCTCCCGATGGTTTCTCTGAGGAGGCGGAAGGCTGATTATCCGTTGTCGCGGCACTTGCCTTGCGACGAGGAGCGGGAATATAGAAAGCATGATGCCGCTCGCCAGAGGGCATTACGACAAACGTATCGCGCAGGGCGTCCTCTGCTCGCAGACTGTCTACCCACGGTTTCACCTCGGGGTACTCTGCAAACAGCAAAGAATATCGCGTTGCCGTATCGGCTCGAGCCTCGTCGGGTTTCAACGCATAGTCCAGCAGATAATAGCTGCTCCCAACAGTACCCGCGAGCGCCAGGCCAGCTACGGAGAGAATCGGAATCAGTAGGCGTTTCATTCAAGATACTGTTTAATCACCGCTTCGAGGTTGTTCAGTGGAAGGGCGCCGCTCTGTCGCCACACCTGTTGTCCATTGCGGAAAAGCAACAGGGTGGGCACCGCCCGGATATCATATTGTTCGGCTACAGCGCCGTTTCGGTCGATGTCAATTTTGATGATGCGTATCTGCTTGCCCAGACGCTCCTTCAAAGCTTCCAGGATGGGATGCATGGCTTTGCACGGGCCGCACCAGGTGGCAAAGAAATCTACGAGGACCAAGCCCTCGCCAGAGATTACGTCATTGAATGTTTCCATCATTGCGTTTTATATGTAGTCTTAGTTAATTTATCTTGGTTGACGTGTTTCAAGTATCAAGTTTCAGGTTTCCGGTTTCCGCTCGACCTTTGGTCGCTTGACCCTTCAAGAAGTTTCAGGTTTCAAGTTTCAAGTTTCAGGTCTCAAGGCGCTTGGGCGTCTTCAATCTCTAAACTCTAAACTAGAGCGAAGCGACCACTGTCTTTAAACTATAAACTTTATAACTACTCTAAACTCTAAACTCTAAACTCTACAACTACTCTAAACTCTAAACTCTAAACTCTAAACTAATCTAGGACTCGCTCCCTCCTCACAGCCCCAACAGGAAAGATTCTCCCCATCGCAGGAGGAGGTCGTGCCCTTCGGCGTTGAGGTGGGCCGTGTCGTTGGGGGCCTGGAAATAGATGCGGCGGAACTGCTCGTCACGCACATGTATACCACTCGTGGCAGCTGCGTTGAGCACCGGAATGCTATGTTCCGCGCACACCTCGAGGATGGTCCTGATGGTCTCCTGGAACCCGGGTCGCGGCACGTTCCATGGGGTGACGAAAGCGATCTTGGCACGAGGATATTTCTGAATGAGGCCCCGGCAGAGGGCGTCCAACGAGTCGCGCAGCAACTGCAACGAGTCGCTGCTCGTCTTGATTTTCTCGGCATCATTGTGTCCGGCAATCACCAGCACATAGTCGGCCGTGTCTGTCATCTCCTTGTACCGTTGCAGGATAGACTTGCCGAATCCTTCGCGGGAGCGGTCGAAAGCGATGCAACCTCCGTTGCGACCGTAGTTGCGGTAGGTCATCCCCAGCCGTTCTGCCACCTTGCTGTGCCAAGTCTCGGAGACGGGACGGCGGTGGTTGCGTACATAGCTGTCGCCAATCACGCAGATGACCTTCCCTTTCAGGGGACTCTCTTCGGGACTCGTCTGTTGAGCCATAGCACTCAGGGCACCTGCGCAGAGAGCGAGCACCAAGATAATTCTCTTCATATCAATCTTATAAGGAATATTCTATCATCACGAAGCTATAGGGCTGCAGCTCCACATCGCATTTCTTCTGTGCCTTGATGGTCTCTTGGGTGGGGGCAATAGGTTGTGCGTCGAAATAGTTTTCCTGCTCGGGTTGTCCGGTCAGCAGGCTCTTCGTGGCGGTCTTCTTCAGGGGGAATCGGCTGAGGTTCAGGTGTGCCACCTTCGTCTCGGCTGTGGCGTTGCAGAGTTTCACATAGAGTTTGCGCTTCTGGATGTTTAGCACCACACTTTGTCCGTAGTGGACATCTTTCTGCGGCTGAACGACACCAGCGGGATCTCCCTCGAAGCGGACACAGTCGCCGTAGAAATATTGTCCGGCCGACTGTCCGAAGAACTGCTGAACATAGTAGCTGCAGGTCAGGTAGGGCCGTTCGTTGTCGAAATAGATGAGGTTGGGGTTCCAGTTATGGGTTCCCTTGCGGGCGAAGAGGGGGGCGTAGCTGGTCATACTCACCACATCACCATTGCGCTCCACATGGAGGAGGTAGAGGCCCTCGGCCAGGGCGTCGAGGAGTTTACGGTCCTTCGACGCGTATTCTCCCAGATAGACTTTCGTCTGCCGCGTACGGGGGTAGTCGTCGTACTGCCGCGAGGAGAGGAAGTAGCGATTGGGCTCGTAGTAGTGCTCGTCCAGGATGGGCACCTGCGTCTCCTCGGCCAGTCGCCATCCGTTCTCGAAGTCGGAGTTGCCTTTGTGGGAACCAGGACCTGCCGTTCCCACGATAACGATCTCAGGGTGCGCTGCGCGTACCTTATTATATACGTACTTGAATCGTTCCTCGAACTCGGGCGTTATCTTCTCCTCGTTGCCCAGTCCCAGGTACTTCAGATTGAAGGGTGCGGGGTGTCCGGCCTCGGCCCGCAACTTGGCCCATTCTGAGGTGGCGGGGTCGCCGTTGGCCCATTCGATGAGGTCCAGCGCGTCCTCCACCCATTCATCCATTTCGCTCATCGGCACCACATCCTGTGCCTGTCCCTTCATGCTCCAACCGCCGTTTGTGCCCTGACAGCTGACGCCGCAAGGCAGGATGGGCAGCGGTTGCATCTGCAGGTCTTCGCAGAGCTGGAAATATTCGTAGTAACCGAGCCCCATGGACTGGTGATAACCCCAGGTGTTCTTCAGATGTCGACGCTGTTCGCGGGGCCCCACCGTCGTCTTCCATCGATAGGTGTTCCAGAAGCCGTCGCCGCCGCCGTGAACCACGCAGCCACCAGGGAAACGCATAAACGCGGGGTGCAAGTGAGCCAGCGCCTGCACCAAGTCTTTGCGCAGGCCATGTCCTTTATAGGTATCTACGGGCATCAGCGAAATCTCGTCGATATCCAGCTCTCCAGTGTTGAGCACCAATACCTGCAGCCGTGCGTTAGTGGCGTCCTCGGAAGCTGTCAGCTGGGCCGTCATCTTCGTCCACTCGACCTCGCCGTTTGCGGCAGGCAGGGAGAGTGTGGCCTCGCCCAGACTCTTGGGGCCCTTGCCGCGCCCTTGTCCCACCACCAGCGCCACGCGCACCTCCTTGGCCTCAGGACCCAGGTTGCGCAGGAAAGCAGAGAAGTCATAACGCGCACCGGCCTTCACAGAAATACCCTCGAAGCCTTGGTTCTCCAGGCCGCAACCGGTCCAACCGTCGTAGTCGTAGTAGTGCCCCACTCGCTCCACATGCAGACGCATATAGGTGGGGTTATTGGGATGGATGGGCTGCTGCATCTGCACTTGCATGTATCCCAAAGAATGACCGGGACGAATGAGGCGCCAGGCTGTGCCGGGGCCCCAACCATCGTGGTCGGTGGGACTATACTCGAAGGATCCGTTCTGCACCAGTTCAGCAAAGAGTCCGCCATCGGCAGACGAACTGATGTCCTCGAAGAAGATTCCGATCAACTCATCGCTGATGGCCTTGCCTCCCTTGGGAGCCTTCATGGGGCGTTGGGCACTTAGGGTCATAACAGCTGTCAGAAGGACAGCACTCAACGTCGTTAGTATTCTCATAGTCAATTATAATGTGTAGTTAATGGCTTTTCATTTCTGCTGCAAAGATAAATGTTTTTTTTGATATGCAAATCATTTGTCTTGTTTTTTTCTAAAAAAAAGCAATATTTGTTCTTCTTTTTAGCTTGTCTCCTCATTTTTGTACATTCCGCGGTGCATAACCTCAACTTTCGCAAGCTCAGTTTAAGAGGCGAGCAAGCTCGCGGTTTAAGGTGCGCCAAGGCGCGGTTTAAGGTTTTCACCCGCTGTATGCACCCGCTGTAGGGGCAGGCCCCCGTGCCAGCCCGCACCGCCGACAGGCGGTAAGATAACAGGCAGAAAACGATTTGCGAACAACAAACCTGGGTGCACACGTACAGCCGTTCCGGCTGTTCGGGCTGGCACGGGGGCCTGCCCCTACAGAGGCAGAAAACGCCTGGCGGAGCGAATACAAGATCCAAGCAAGCTCGATGACTTGATAAAAAAAGTCGTGACAGATATAAGACACTTGGCAAACAGGAATTTAAACCGCGCCTTGGCTGCACCTTAAACCCCTTAAACTCTTAAACCGCAGCCGAAGGCTGCACCTTAAACCCCTTAAACCGCGCCTTGGCGCACCTTAAACCCCTTAAACTCTTAAACCGCAGCCGAAGGCTGCACCTTAAACCCCTTAAACCGCAGCCGAAGGCTGCACCTTCATCGGCCTCTACTTGCGCTCCACAATGGGAGTTCCATCGGCATCGAAGGTGATGGGGATACAGAGGTGACGACTCGTGAGGAGGTTACGAGGGTTCCACACATCAGCCATGAAGAAATACTTCCCGGGAGAGGGTTGCCAGATCCAGGTACCTTGTCCGCCGAAGGTCTTCTCGGCGTTCTCGCCACGCATGGGCGAGGGGTGCTGGGTCCAGGGTCCTTCGATGTGCTCTGCCGAAAACATACGGGCCTCATTGGGAGTCCAGCCGGTGCACCCGCTGCAGATGAGCCAGTAGCGGCCGTCGCGTTTCAGGATGCAGGGGGCTTCGTTTTGTCCGGCGGCTGCAATACGGTAGTACCTTCCGGTATAACCCAAGTAGTCGGGCGTGAGCTCGGCAGCTTGCAACGTCATGTTCTCTTCGGAGGAATAGATGTGCCAGGCCGTACCGTCGTCGTCCACGAACAGCGTCATGTCGCGGCTCATCTGCCCGGCCTCCAGGTCTCGCTTCAGATACATACCTCGTGCCACGGCTTCTATCCATTCGGGAGTCCAGGATTTGGGGAAGTCACTCTCCTTCAGGGACTGAGCCTTGCGGACATCTTTTTTCTTGAAGTCGGCCGGCCAGATATTGGCATTCGGCCGTTGGGCGTGATGGAATTGGAAAGGTCCATAGGGCGAGCTGCTGGTGGCAAAGCCCGTCTGTGCGGCTTCGTAGCCACGGCCTTTCAGTTCGGAGTGGAAGATCATCACGAACTGTTGGGTGCGTTCGTTCCACAGCACCTTGGGCCGCTCGATGATGCAGCCTCGTTCTATGGGCGAACCAGCGGAGTCCACCACTGCCAGCACGATGCCCTTGTTTTCCCACTCGAGGGAGTCCAAAGCGTGTTGCGTCTGTGGTCCTTGCTCCAGGGACTTGCCCTGCTCGCTGCTGCGCCGGGCCACATAGAGCCCCACCCCTTCCGAGGTGAATCCGCGGGCCGGACGCGCCTCGCCATACCACAACCACTCGTCGCCATAAGCGATGATACAACCACCATGGGCATTGACATGATTGCCTTCTGTGTCTGCCGTGGCTGGATCCGATGGCGGTCGCTGCAGATAATTACGCGGACGTAGGGAGGGACGACGCTGGCGCCGGTTTCCGCCACCATCCTGAGCGCTCAGGGAAGCCACAGTAAAAAACAACAGGGCCGAAAGGAGATAGTGCTTCATATTAAATATTTTTCAGAGGAAACAAACAGAGTGAATATTTTTCAGAGGAAACAAACAGAGTGAATGAGAGGGACTTACGATACTCTCAGCCGAGAGCTTTTTATGATAGACATCTTCCGGCACCAATGGTTTAAAAGGAGACACGCAGTTTCTCGTCTGTGCATCTCCTTTCCATAGCTCGTTTCTTGAGACTTGCTTTGTTTCTCCTTAATTAATAAGGTATATCTTCTCCTGCCCCCGATAGGTGGCGCGGACCACAGCCCGCCCGGCATTGATGGCGCTGACCTCAAATTCCACCCCTGGAAGTGGGGAGGTGGCCTTCAATACAGAGCCCTCTTTCAGAGGCGCATACAGTTGATAGTGGTTGGCTTTCGTGTAGCCATTCTCATTAGTGGTATAGATGGGCGTCTCAGGGACATTCAGAGGCCTTCCGTCTGCAGTAATGCTCACGGTCCTCATTCCTCTCTGCAGTTCTATGGGCACAGACAACGACCCGTCCTTGCTGAAGCCTATTCCGTGGAGGTCACAGAGGCCCTGCGGACGTTGCGGTTGCTGACGCCGGCCGAATTGCGGGCGCTGCGGCTGGGGCTCCTCCACTTCGGGGCCTTCCACAACAAGATATATGGCGTGCTTGCCCGCAAGACCTTCCAACGCATTTGTCTCAACCGAATACATGCGGGGCTCTCGTGGGGCGTCGGCGGGAACAGTCAGCACCGCCACCTCACGCCCGTTCCACACTGCATTTGCATAGGGGCCGTCGAGCATCACATGAATCCTGAAAGCTCCACGACCGCTGGGAGTGAGATGCAGGTTCAGAAGAGCATGGTCACCTTTCTTGATACCTCCGAAGGCACGTACGCCCTTCGCGTCGGCTGCCAGTCCACCAAACCCGAAGTACTTGAATCCCACGACACCTCCGTTCTTCAGACCTGCCAGATCCATGTGATTGCACCATACATCGTGGTTGTCCTGCAACCAGTTGTTGCTGCCAGGGCCCGACATGTAGCAGGCGACGCCTGCGCTGTAGTAGGCATAAGGCGGCAGACCATATATCTGGAAGCCCTCGCTGGTGACCTCCGCTCCCGTGTAGCAGGTGCCGTCGGAAGCGCTGGCGGTCCAGCTCTCGTCCTTGGCAAAGGGGTCGTAAGCCACAATACGTACTCCCCCGCCCTTGGCCACGGGTTTCTTGTCCCACTCTATCTTCACGGGCGCCACCATAGACTGACGGGCGTTGGCGAAACCGCGCGGCGGACGATGGTAGAAGACATACCACTGGCCATTGATCTGCTGCAGCGAGCCGTGGGTGTTGTGGGCCGCGTTGGTTGTGGTGAGGTGAGTGCCGTCCTCATTGGGAACAACACCACGGGAGTCCACGAGGACGCCACCGGAGCGCCAGGGGCCCAAGGGTGAGTCGCCATAAGCATAGCGCAGGGCGCTGTTGGTGCTGCCGAGTCCGTAGTCGGGACCGCTGTAGCCCGAGAAGACCATCACGTATTTGTTGCCCACCTTGCGGATGCTGCTGGCCTCGAAGAAGTTGAAGTCTCCGGGGTTCTGGCCTTCGCAAAGGGCGGTGTACCGAGTGCCTTCGGGGTCGCGCACCTGACCATAGCTGGAGCTGGCGGGCAGGAAATAGTCGTGAACCTGCGTGCCTGGACGTACTGCATACATGTTATCCGGGTCCAGCTCATAGGCCGTGGAGTGCTGGAAACCATAGTAGACGTAAGCGCGATAGCCGCGGGCGAAGTCGGGATCCTTCTTGTCGGATATTGTCTCTACGAAGACACTCGGGTCGAAGTCAATGAGCGAGCCCTCCACACAGGCCCTGCCGTCGGCAGTGAGGTTAACCGGAGTGAAGGGGCCGTCGGGACGATCGCTCTTGCAGACCATGGCCACTCGGCGCCAGCCGCGGCTGTGGGGATAGAGCCAATAGGTCTTCTTGCCCGTCCGCTTGTCACTAACCTCCACGAGGTCTGGAGCAAACATCGTGTCCCAACGACCGTCCACGAAGTACGAGAAGATAGGACCCTCGTCGGTCCACTGCGAGAGGTCTTCCACGGGGGCCGACCACAAGCGGACATCATTACCGCAATACTCAGTGTAGTGGGTGTCGTGGGAGCCAATGATATAGGCTCGCAGATGACCGGGGCGGTCGGGATCTTCGAACACACGGGGCTCGCCGTCGGGCACATGTTCCCACAGAGGGAGATAGGGGTTCTGGGCGCAGACCATTGCTGCGCCAAGCAGAAACAGCATTTGGCAGAAATAACGTTTCTTCATATCTTTGATTCAATTTATTTTAAGGAGACTTAGAGTGCTAAGTCGCTTCTTCTTTCTACATCGCTTTGCAAAATACGCAACTCTTTTTTGAATATCCTTCCACCAACGTTTCCTTTTTTTCTTATTTTGTTGCAAATAAGCAAAAAGGGACCCCTCCACCTTATTTTATAGACCAAATCTTCTCCTTTTCCCCATAAAATGATTATCTTTGCAGCGCAAACGTGCACCTCCGGCTCGCTCCCCTCAAACCGCGCCTCAGCGCCCTGAAACCCTAAACTCTCAACTCTAAACTCTAAACTCTACAACTACTCTAAACTCTAAACTCTAAACTCTCACCCCGCTCGCCCCCCCTATGCGCCTCCAATCTCTTGATGCCCTTCGCGGCTTCGACATGTTTTTCATCATGGGCGGTTCCGCCTTACTGGCCGCCCTCGCAACCTGGTTCCCTTGTGACTTCACCTCAGCTCTGGCCCTGCAGATGACCCACGTGGACTGGCACGGCCTCGTGCACCACGACACCATCTTCCCGCTCTTCCTGTTCATCGCCGGCATCTCTTTCCCCTTCTCCATGGCCAAGCAACGCGCCAGCGGCCGCAGCGAGTCTGCCATCCACTGGAAGATCGTCCGCCGCGGACTCACCCTCGTACTCCTCGGCATCATCTACAACGGTCTGCTCAGCAGCTGGGACTTCGCCAACGCCCGTTATGCCAGCGTCCTCGGCCGCATCGGTCTGGCCTGGATGTTTGCGGCACTCATCTTCCTGCATACCCGTTGGCGCTCCCGCGCCATTATCATAGCCGCCCTGCTCGTGGGCTACTGGCTCGTCCTTCGTTTCGTCCCAGCCCCCGACGCGCCGGGCGCCGACATCTTCAGCGAACAGGGTAACATCGCCGGATACATCGACCGCCTCCTGCTCCCCGGCTCCTTTGCCTGTACCCACCTCGACCCGGAAGGCATCCTCAGCACCTTCCCCGCCATCGCCACCGCCCTGCTCGGTATGTTCACCGGCGAGTGGGTGAAGCTGGAACGCCCCTCCCTCACTCCCAGTAAGAAAGCTGCATGGATGGCTGTGGCAGGCGTGGCACTCTTGGCGCTCGGATTGCTGTGGAGCCTGGACTTCCCCATCAACAAGAAGTTGTGGACCAGCAGCTTCGTACTCGTCGTCGGGGCCTACTCCCTGCTGATGTTCGCCCTCTTCTATTATATAATAGATGTACGTGGGTGGCGCCGCTGGACACCTTTCTTCACGGTCATCGGCCTCAACAGCATCACCATCTACCTGGCTCAGAAGTTCATCAACTTCCAGTTCACCGCCGACAGGCTCTTCGGCGGCCTCATCCAACTCCTACCGGAATCCGCACAACCCTTCTTCTCCAGCGCCGCCTACATCGCTGTCTGCTGGCTCCTCCTCTATGTCCTCTATCGCCAACGCATCTTCCTGAAAGTCTGATCGCCCATGAATGAACTCCTCACCACCATC
The DNA here is from genome assembly GCA_024697285.1 of Bacteroidaceae bacterium. GTDB lineage: Bacteria > Bacteroidota > Bacteroidia > Bacteroidales > Bacteroidaceae > Physcousia. Next base: position 1,187 of record JAILFY010000046.1, on the reverse strand, counting down.
AACGACGCCCTCTGGGGCTACTTCCTCGTGGCTGCCCTCATCGCCTGCGGCCTCTACTTCACCTGGCGCACCCGCTTCGTGCAGTTCCGTATGATTGGCGAGATGGTGCGTCTGCTGGTCGACAGCGGCACCTCCGGTAGCTCCGGCCGCAAGCGTGTCTCCTCCTTCCAGGCCTTTGCCGTCTCCGTGGCCACTCGTGTGGGCACCGGCAACCTGGCAGGCGTCGCCACAGCCATCGCCGTAGGCGGTCCTGGCGCCGTCTTCTGGATGTGGGTGATAGCCCTCATCGGCTCTGCCACGGCTTTCGTGGAGTCCACGCTGGGCCAGCTCTTCAAGCAGCGTCATGCAGAGTCCTTCATCGGAGGCCCCGCCTACTATATCCGCCGGGGCCTGCCGCTGAGCAACCATCGCTGGTTGCGCGGTTGCGGCGGATGGATGTCGGTGCTCTTTGCCGTCCTCCTCACCCTCACCTTCGGTCTCTCCTACAACTCCATCCAGTCCAACACCATCTGCAGCGCCATGAACGAGGCCTTCGGGTGGTCGCCGCTGTGGGTGGGAGTAGTCCTCTCGGCCGTGGCGCTCTTCATCGTCTTCGGCGGCATCCACCGTATAGCCCGCGTCAGCGCCGTCCTCGTACCGCTCATGGCCATCGGTTATTTCATCCTCGCCATCGTCGTCATCGGGATGAACCTCGAGCAGGTGCCCCACATGTTCCGACTCATCATCAGCGACGCCTTCGGAGCCAATCAGATGGTGGGCGGCGGCCTCGGTGCCACGATGATGATAGGTATCAAGCGAGGCCTCTTCTCCAACGAGGCTGGCGAGGGCAGTGCTCCCAATGTGGCAGCCACCGCCGACGTCTCGCACCCCGTGAAACAAGGACTCGTGCAGGCTCTGGGAGTCTTCACCGACACCCTCATCGTCTGTTCCTGCACAGCCTTCATCATCCTGCTGAGCGGACTCTATGAGACACCCGGTCTGAATGGTATCGCCCTGACGCAGACAGCCCTGCAGCACGAGGTAGGGCCGTGGGCCACCTATTTCGTGGCAGCTGCCATCCTCCTCTTCGCCTTCTCCAGCATCATCGGGAACTACTACTACGGCGAGGCCAACGTCCGTTTCCTCACTTCCAGCACGAAGGTGATGACCCTCTACCGCCTGCTCTCCGGAGGCGGCTTCGTGATGTT
>JAILFY010000059.1 GCA_024697285.1 Bacteroidaceae bacterium | reverse complement strand
CTTGCAGTTCGCCAATGCGTTCGGGCTGACACTTGAGCGTGATGACACTATAGTTGTCGCAGTCCAGAAACGAGAACATGTGGCCATGGACATAGAACACCAGCACCCCTTGGGCGTAGCGGAAGGCAGTGAAAGGCAGTTGCTCCTCGACATCTGAGCCCAATGAAAGGCAATAGTTGCGATAATCTTCAATATTCATCTGCTGCAGGTTTACAAGTGCAAAGGTAAGACTTTTTTTTCATAAAATAGCAATTTTCATAAAATTGTAATACTCATTATCTTCTTAAAGTGAAATATATATCGTAACTTTGCCGCCAACAAAAGCGCTTATTTATGAGAATCCTTGTGGTGGACGACGAACAAGACGTCTGTGAGATCCTGCAATACAACTTAGAGACAGAAGGTTACGAGGTGTACACGGCCAATTCAGCAGAAGAGGCCTTGGAACTGCCTCTGCAGAACTATTCCATGTTGCTGCTGGATGTGATGATGGGAGAGATGTCGGGTTTCCAGTTGGCCCGCCGTCTGAGGGAGAATCCCGCCACGGCTCAGATCCCCATCATCTTCATCACTGCCCTCGAGGGTGAGGACAATATGATTAAGGGATTGAACATCGGAGCCGACGACTACATTTCCAAACCGCTGAGCATGAAGGAAGTGAAGGCCCGGGTAGCGGCCGTCCTCCGTAGGACCTCTGCGCACCAACCGACCTACACCAATACCCCTACGAATCGCAGTTCCAAGACATTGATTTTCGAAGGCATAACCATTGACCTCGAGACGAAGGTTGCTGCTATCGATCAAGTCCCCATGCTCTTGACTAAATTGGAATTCGAGTTACTGCTTCTCTTTGTCCAAAACCCCAATAGAGTATTCTCTCGAGAAGAAATCTTATATCGCTGCTGGCCCAAAGACGTGCTGGTCCTGGACCGCACGGTAGATGTGAACATCACCCGCTTGCGCAAGAAGATGGGACCCTATGGCAAACAGATAAAGACACGAGTAGGCTATGGATACTACCTTGAGAAGTAAATCGTTTCAGAAGAACCTGTTTCTCAGCATCGGCAGTATATTCCTCTTGTTTGCCGCCTGCTTCAGTTTCTACCAATACCAACGGGAGAAGGACTACAAGGTAGATATCCTTCACTCCCGACTGCAGATGTTCAACTACGAGGTTATGCAGTCGATAAACGACACCACGAAAGTGGAGCTCGCCGTGGACGACTACATCCAGTCGATGAATATCAAGGGACTGCGTATCACGGTTCTCGATACTCGTGGCCAAGTGCTTCAGGACTCCTACCAGTCAGACGTGACGTCCCTGGAGAATCACTTGGAACGTCCTGAGATCCAGATGGCCTTGTCCCAAGGCAACGGTTTCGACAAACGACGCCATTCCGAGTCCACCAAGGAGACCTACTTCTACTCCGCCACCCTCTTCAAAGACACTAAACTGCCCAACAGCCCCACGCAAGGGATTATCATCCGTTCGGCCATACCTTATTCAGCCGAACTGACCGAATCCCTGAAGGCAGACAACACCTATATTTATTTCACCATCGCACTTACCTTGTCATTAGGAGTGGTGCTTTACCTGAACACCCGCCGAATCAGTCGTCATATTCGGTATCTGCGTGAATTTGCCGTAAAAGCCGAACAAGGCGAGGAACTGGACCACGAGTTGGAACGTCGGTTACCCGATGACGAGCTGGGAGAAATCTCCCACACCATCATCACCCTCTACTGGAAGCTGCGTCACAGCGAAGAAGACAAGGAACGCTTCAAGCGACAGCTCACCCAGAATGCGGCGCACGAACTGAAGACTCCCAATGCGAGCATCCACGGTTTCCTGGAAAGTATTCTGGATAATCCCGACATGCCGCAAGAGAAACGCCAGCATTTCCTCGAACGTTGTTTTGCCCAAAGCGAAAGGATGTCAAAGCTGCTCAGCGATATGTCCCAACTGGCCCAACTGGAAGACACCGCATCAGAGCCTGCGCGCTCGGATGGCAACACCGAACGGAAGCAGACAGATGTCGTTCCCATAATCCACAATGTCATTGAGGACACCCTCCTGCAACTTCAGGAGAAAGGTCTTCAGGTGGAGTTGGATCTACCAAAGACCATCTGCCTCTCCTCGCCCCTGGCCGAACCCGAAGAATCCTTCTACAGCCTCTTCCGAAACCTCTTCGACAACAGCATAGCCTATGCCACTAATGCCACGAAGATCATGTTATCCTACCACCAACGTGAGTTCACCTTTGCAGACAATGGCGTGGGAGTGC
>JAILFY010000023.1 GCA_024697285.1 Bacteroidaceae bacterium | reverse complement strand
CAAACAGGTCTTATTTATGGAAGAAGGAGACTTCATTTACTTTCTATAGACTAACAGATGAACTACAGCACGACTCAGCAAAAGGAGTGCCAGAGGAAGAATCAACTGACTGAAGTCCTGGGGAATTATAAAATAAAAGATGAGGAACAAGGCGAGGAAAGTGGCCGCAAATGCATGATAGACATGACGTTGGCCTCTGCAATCAGCCCGAACCACAGAATATACGAAAAGAAGGGGAAGGGGGTTCAACACCCACACCTGCCAATTTGACGCCACACCAGGATGCACAGAGAAAAGTGCCATGAAGACCAACAGTAGTCCCGCCACCCCCTGAAGGGTCATCAAGACGGCATCCACAGGCCAGCAGATGCGGCGGCGGCGCCATTCCAGGTATGCGACACCGCACCCGAGAGCGAACAAGAGCCACCCCAGCACCCGAGGCGAAAGGGGGAATGAGGGCAAAGCATCGAAGGCGCGCTGACGAAGAGTATCATTGGCGGGCAACAACAACCGGGACTCGCGCACCAGATTACGATATCTGTCGCGGCCTGCATAGATGAATGCGCTGTCGACATACCACATCAGATAGATGGGCGAAAACATCTCGTCGCGTTCTGTTATCAAAGTATCCACTTCTGTGCCCAGGAGGAGGTCGTTGCCTTCCTCGGACCACTCATGGCCTCGAGTGAACTGATGGAGGATGGTCCGGAACGTGTTTCTGGGAGCACGAACGGGGTACTCTACTTGGCCATCAATACACCTTTCTATAATATCGCGCGCACGCGTAGTGCAGTTGTTCCTGAAGATGTTGTAGCGATAGACTCTGTTTTCGGGCATACTCTCGTGCTGCAAGGAGTCCCTGAGCCTGTTGGCCTCCTCGGGCGTGAGGTTCAGCACTTGTTCCCTTACCCATGAGCCTCGGACATAATACTGGTTCAGGAAGGAAATCAAGGGCTCCCCCCAAAGCAAATAATCACACTCGCCCAAGACAAAGCGCCACACGAAATGAGGGGCATGGAAGTCGAAGACACCATAATTATATACGACACCGAGAGTGTCCTGGCTGGTGGTCAGGCGAATAGCTGTATGGCCATAGAGCTCGTAGGTCTCCTGACCGGGTGAGCAAGTGAGCAGACTGACAGTAAGTGTGGAATCGATCAGTCGCTTGGGCGCCGCAACCTCCGGGACAACTTCTGCCAGCACGTCCGAAGCAACAACGGCAACTCCACCCTCTGTCTCCGCCTGTGCGACAAGCGCAGAAGGAAACATAAAGGTAGCCAGAAGAAGGACGAAAGAGGTGAAATATCTCATAAACGGGTGCAAAGTTACACATTTAATTTTATTTTTACTTCTTCCTTCTTCTATTTTTTCATTTTTCTGTATCTTTGCAGCCGAAAATGAACGTTATTATCGATATAGGAAACACCATCAGCAAGCTTTTTCTGTTTGATGGTGACATTTTGAAGGACCACAAAAGCGAAGTCGGACACTCCTTGGAAATCATTCCTCGTTTATTGTCCGACTCCTCATCGTCGTGGAAAGGTGTCACCTTCGAGGCCGCCATCGTCAGTTCCGTGGTGGATCTCCCGGAAGAAGCCGAGGAGCACCTCCGGCTCTTCTCGTGCCCCCTCATCAGGTTCACTTCCGAGACGCCCATTCCTATTCAAAACAACTACCGCACTCCACAGACTCTGGGTTCCGACCGCCTGGCAGCTGCCGTAGGCGCCTGGTCCCAGCACCCCGACCACAACCTGCTCATCATCGATGCAGGCAGTTGCATCACCTTCGACCTCGTCTCGTCGGAGGGCGCTTACTCAGGAGGCAACATATCTCCCGGCTTGCACGCTCGTTTGCGGGCCATAGACGACTACTTCCCCCGCCTGCCGCTGGTGGAGGCAGAAGGGGCCACACCCGACATGGGATATGACACGGAAACGGCAATACGTTCGGGCGTCATTGTCGGGATGCAACACGAGATAGAAGGCTACGTACGACATTTTAAAGCAAAATATCCCGACCTTTTGGTTTTTTTAACGGGTGGAGACGACATAAATTTTGCCACCACAATTAAAAATACTATCTTTGCAGACCATTTCCTCGTGCCACGCGGCCTCAACTGCATCCTCCGCCACGTAAGGAAACTTAAATTAGAGCAAGAATGAAACTGAGATATCCCCTTCTCTTGGCCATAGCGGCCGTCAGCCTTATCCCTTTCCCCCTCTCTGCCCAGACCGATGGTTCCAACTCTTCCTATTCCCGTTTTGGGCTGGGACTTCAGAACGACCAGTCGCAGGGCTACAACCGTTCCATGGGAGGTGTGGCTCAGGGGTTGCGCGACGGCAGTCGTGTGAATATGCTGAACCCCGCAAGCTATTCTGCCACAGACTCCCTGACCTTTATCTTCGATGTGGGAATGGGGCTACAGCGCTCCCTGTATGCCGTTGGCGGCAGCCATCAGAGCGCCAACAATACCTCTTTTGATTATGTCAACGCCGCCTTCCGCGTCCTTCCGGGACTGGGTATGAGCATGGGGTTCGTGCCTTACACCAGCATTGGCTACAACTTCTCTCAGGATCATTTTGTGATGAAGGACGACCTCTCTAACCAGACGGTGACACAGAACCTCTCGTACTACGGCAACGGTGGACTTCATCAAGCATACATAGGTGCCGGATGGAACATCTGGAAAGACCTCTCCATCGGTGCTAACTTAAGCTATCTTTGGGGCGACATCAACAACACCGTCTTCCAGTCCTTTGCCGAGAACGGAACCACGAACTCCTCCAGCTACAGCAGTCTCACGACTGCCTATTCCGCTGAGCTGAGTTCCTGGAAACTGGACTTAGGTGCACAATACCAACTGCACCTCAACAAGAAGAACGACCTCACCATCGGAGCAACCATAGGGCTGGGACATCGCATAGGCGGCGATGCTGGAATGATGCGCATTTCCCAAAGTGGAGATACCATTCAGCGCACTTCCAACAAAGCCTTTGAAATCCCCATGACCTATAGCCTTGGCGCCGCCTGGCAACACGACGAGAAACTCACGGTGGCAGCTGACCTGACACTCGAGCAATGGGGAAACTGCGTGGCGCCCCGGCTGTCCAACGTCGGCACCGACGCTTCCAGCACCACCTACAAGTCCGCTACCGGAGCTTATTCCGACCGCTATAGATTCAACGCTGGTGCAGAATATGTTCCGGCACGTTTTGACAGGTCTTACCTCCATCGCATTAACTATCGGGCAGGCATCTACTACGCCACACCGAACCTGAAAGTAAATGGACTGGAAGGTCCCCGGGAACTGGGACTGACAGCAGGACTGGGACTGCCCATATCCAATAGGTGGAACGGCCGTTCCATCCTCAATATCGGTGTACAATGGACCCAGCGCAAGCCCTCCTCTTCTGCCCTCATCACCGAAAACATCTTCCGTATCAACATCGGACTGACCTTCAACGAAGGCTGGTTCGCAAAATGGAAGTTCCAATAAACGTTGCGCCCTTGAAACAGCTACTACTCTGCCAGAAGTGCTGTCTCGTCCTCTTGTTCATTGCCGGACTCGTTGGATGCGACGAAAAACACGAGCACATAGCTCCTGCAGTGAGCCCAGAGGACTCCTTGCCTTTCATGACGTCCCACGGAATCTCCAACCTCATCTCCGACTCCGGCGTCATCAGCTATAAGATAGTGGCAGAGGACTGGAATATATACACCACTCAGCCCCAGAAATGGACCTTCCTCAAGGGCTTGTTCCTGGAGAAATTCGACACCACCTTCCATGTGGAATGGCACCTGCAGGCCGATACCGCCTATTGTCACGACAACCGCCTGTGGGAGTTGCGGGGACGTGTGGTGATGCTCAACCGCGAAGGCACCCTCTTCCGCTCCGAGGAACTCTTCTGGGACATGAATGCTCATACGATGTGGAGCAATATGTTTGTGCGGGTCACCCGACCCGACAACGACCAGCAACTCGAAGGCGATTGCTTCCGCTCCAACGAGGAGATGACCGACTACCATATCACTTCTTCCTCTGGTTTCACTCCCGTCTCCGACTCCTCTTCTCCCGCCGAGGCTCCGGTGCAGACACCCTCCCAGGGACCCCGTCAGGACACGGCCGTAGTGAGGGCCCCGAATAAACCTATCCCCTCTTCCATCCAACGACAATGACCACTAACCTTATTATAAATATTGTTCTGATTCTGGCTCTCTCTGCCTTCTTCTCGGGGTTGGAGATAGCTTTCGTCTCGAGCAACAAGCTTCGCTTTGAGATGGAGCGCGAGAAGAGCAGTTTCAGCGCTCGTCTGGCCAAAACCTTCTATGAGCACCCCAACAGCTTTATATCCACGCTGTTAGTAGGCAACAACATCGCCTTAGTCATCTATGGAATCCTTATCGCTCGTTTGTTGGACCCGCTGGTCATCCAGCCACTGGGAATCACCAACGACTGGCTGGCCCTGTTGGTGCAAACAATCATCTCCACGCTCATCGTGTTGGTCACCGGCGAATTTATTCCCAAGACCCTCTTCAAGCTGAACCCCAACCGAACGATGACCTTCTTTGCTCCTCTGGCATACCTTTTTTATATCATACTTTATCCCATATCCAAATTCACCAGCGGACTGGCCAAGCTGCTTTTGCGCCTGCTGGGATTGAAGATGCCCCCAGACGGGGGCGACACGGCCTTCACGAAGGTGGATCTGGACTTCCTCATACAATCGACCATCGATCAAACCGACAATGAGGAGAACATTGACGACGAAGTGAAGATATTCCAGAACGCACTGGACTTCAGCAACTGCAAAGTCCGCGACTGCATTGTTCCTCGCACCGAAATCGTGGCCGTCAGCGTCACCGAGAGTCTGGCGCAACTGAAGACCAAGTTCATAGAAAGCGGATGCTCCAAGATTATCGTGTACGAAGATGATGTCGACAATATCCTGGGCTTCATCCATTCTTCCGAAATGTTCCGGCTGAAGGAAGGCGACAGCTGGGAGAAACATATTCACGAAGTTCCCATAGTGCCCGAAAGCATGAACGCACAGAAACTGATGAAGACCCTGATGCAGCAGAAGATCTCCCTGGCCGTGGTCGTCGATGAATTTGGAGGCACCAGCGGCATCTGCACTCTCGAAGACCTCGTGGAAGAAATCTTCGGAGATATCGAGGACGAACACGACCAGCAATCCTACACGGCCAAGCGACTGCCCAATGGCGAGATAGAACTCTCCGGCCGGCTCGAGGTGGAGAAAGCCAACGAACTGCTGGACATCCATCTTCCCGAGAGCGACGACTACATCACTGTAGGGGGCTACATCCTTCATGAGATACAACGTTTCCCGAAGCTGAATGAAGTGGTAAAGGTGGGGAACTACGAATTCAAGATTACAAAGAATACCAGCACCAAAATTGAACTCGTCAGACTTCGAATTTTGGACGAATAAGGTCTTTTTTGCAATCTTAAGCATTTATTTCAGCAAAATTCCGTCCAAACTCGTGGCGGTTTGACAAATTCTTTGTACCTTCGTGCGCTTTTTGAGTAATTATTAAAAAAAATCATAAAAAAAAACATCATGGCAGCATTACAAAAAATCCGAAGCAAAGGCGCCATCCTACTTCTTGTAGTGGGTCTTGCTCTTTTTGCTTTCATCGCTGAAGAAGTCGTTCGTGCCCTATCCTCCTCTCGCACCGAGAGCCGTCAGGCTGTAGGCGAAGTGTACGGCGAGAAAATCAACATTCAGGAGTACAACGACCTCGTAGACGAGTACACGAGTGTCGTGAAGTTCTCCTCCGGTCTGGAGAACCTCACCGAGGAGCAGACACAATCCATTCGCGACCAAGTCTGGCAGACCTACGTTCAGAACCAACTTATCCAGCACGAAGCAGAGGAGTTGGGACTCACCGTGACGGACGCTGAAGTGCAAGACATCATCAACAATGGCCAGAGCCCCCTGCTCGCCCAGACTCCCTTCAGCAACCCCCAGACGGGTGCTTTCGATGTCCAGACGCTGAACCAGTTCCTGACCAACTACAAAGCCATGAAGGATCAGCCCGGACAGCCTGCAGAGGCCCTGGAATACTACGAGCAGATCTACAACTACTGGAAGTTCATCGAGAAGAATATCCGCAGCCAGCAACTGGCCCAGAAGTTCCAGAACCTCATCGGCAAGTCCTTCATCGCTAACCCTGTAACCACCCAGCAGGCTTTCGAGGCCACCCACAACGAGAAGGAGATTTGCCTGGTGGCACTGCCCTACAGCAGCGTCAAGGACGACGAGGTGAAGGTCGAAGACAAGGACCTCAGAGCCAAGTACGAAGAACTCAAAGATATCTTCCGCCTCGACGAGCCCACCCGCGACATCAAATACATTGATGTGACGATCACTGCCAGCAAGGCCGACCGTCAGCAGATTGATGCCGAAATGGCTGAAGTAGCAGCTCAGCTGCAGGCAGAGGGTGCAGATATCGCCAACGTCGTTCGCAAGAGCGGCAGCATCGTCAGCTACAGCGCAGTGCCCCTGCGCCGTTCCGCTCTGCCCAGCGACATCGCCGCCCAGGTCGACTCCATGGCAGCAGGCACCCAGAAGGGCCCCTACCTCAATGCCGCAGACAATACCCAGAACATCGTCCGTCTGCTCGCCAAGACCTCTCAGCCAGACTCCATCAAGTTCAGCCAGATCGGTATTCCAGGCATAGACGAGGCAGCGCAGAAGACAGCCGACAGCATTATGACAGCGTTGAACGCCGGTGTCCCCTTCGACAGCATCGCCAAGAAATACAACCAGACCGGACAAGAGACATGGCTCACTTCCGCTCAATATGAAGGTGCCACCCTCGACGAGGCTAATCAGCAACTTATCAAAGCCATCAGCGTACAACCTGCAGGCACTACCCAGCAGGTGAAACTGCCCACTGCTATCCTCATCACCCACGTGGCAGAACGTCGCAACATGGTCGAGAAGTACGACGTGGCAATCGTCAAGCGCCCCTACGACTTCTCCAACGACACCTATAATAAGACGTATAATGATTTCTCCCAGTTCGTTGCTTCCAACAAGACAGCCGAGGAAATCGAGGCCAACGCCATGAAGGCAGGCTATATGGTCAAGGAGCGTAAGGGCATGTTCTCCAACGAGCATCAAGTGGCTGGCATCGCTTCCACCCGCGAAGCTCTGCGCTGGATCTTCAACGACGACACAGAGGTCGGTGAGATTTCGGAAATATATGCCTGCGGCAACAACGACCATCTGCTCGTGGTGATTCTCGAAGGCAAGAACGACGGTAAGTTCAGCACTCTGGAATCCGTCAAGGATATGGTTCAGGGAGAAGTACTGCGCGACAAGAAAGCCGACGTCCTGCTCGAACGTCTGTCTGCCGCTAAGGACATCGCCGCAGCTTCCAAGATTACTGGCGCCCTGCCCGTAGACACTATCAGACACATCACCTTCAACGCACCCGTCTTCGTCAGCAATGTAGGCGCCAGCGAAGCCAGCCTTGCCGGAGCCGTCACCCGCTCTGCCAACGGCCAGTTCGTCAACAACGTGAAAGGTCAGGCTGCTGTCTATGCTTTCCAGGTTATCAACGAGCGTAAGTCAGATATCAAGATGACCGACGAGACAAAGAAGTCCACCGGCGAGCAGGTGGCCAATATGCAAATGCGCTCTGCATCCCGCTTCATGCAGGAACTCTACGAGCGCGCAGGTGTCGTGGACAACCGCTACATCTTCTACTAATCGACGCAAAACTGCAGAAAGATAATTAAGCCCGCTCCTCTCCCCCTTCATGGGGAGACGGAGCGGGCTTCGCACCTCAACAGAGCTTGCGAAAGTTGAGTTATTTTTTCTCCCTTGCTTACAAAATAGGCAGGGGAGATGCTTTTTTAGGCCGTCTTTACGTTAAAAAAGTTAAAACTTAACTGAAATCCTTTTATCGAAACGTATTTACCATTATCTTTGCGGATGCAAACTGAAGATAGCAAAACAACAAGCCTTATGAACACAAAAATAATCCTTAAACGTCCCGTACACGTCGCTCTGGAATCACGACGTGAGAAGGAGTCCGTCCGCCGTCTACTAACCTTCGAACGTTTTGCTCGTGACAATCAACTGTGGAAAGAGATGCTGGCCTGCTACCAGCCCGATGCTCAAGTGCAGGCTTCCTGGTTCCAAGGTTCGGCGAAAGACTTTGCCGATGCATTGTCCAAGCGCACCGACCACATTCCTTATCACGTCCATGCATGCCTCGTCTGGACCTATGGCAATCGCGCCGTAGCCATCGTCGAGACCACCTTCCCTGTGAAGACAGAGGTGGCAGGCGCCGTCTTCAATCAGACAGGTGATTCCCAGTATATCTACCGGCTCTCGCGTGTCAACGGAGAATGGTACATCAACAGCTGCACAACCATCTTGGAAGAGCTGCCTGGAAAGACCCGGCCAGATTATCTCAAGACGCTCTACGAAGAGGCCGATCAATGGCTGCAGAAAGGGTAAATCCTGACTCATAAAAGCGACCTCTTTTCTTTCGAACAAATCAAGTGCAGGAACCCTAATCCGTTCCTGCATTTTTCTTTTCTTCTTATCTTCGCTCTACTATGAAAATCTTCTGTCGTCTGCTGCTTCCCATTCTTCTGTTCACTTCTTGCCTGCAGCCCTTCGAACGTCTGGACTTCAAGGGGTATGTCGATTTCCTCTGCGACAACCTCTCCTTGCCCGACCGCACAGATTATTCCCGCGCCTACTATGCGGAGCAAGTACGCCTGGCACTGGAAGCACGCGATTCCATGCCCTGGGGCTCTACCGTTCCCGAACGCGAATTCCGGCATTTCGTGCTGCCGCCCCGCGTGAACAACGAAGACCTGGACACCTGCCGTGCCGTCTTCTTTCGCGAACTCTGCCCACGCCTCCAAGGCATGACCATGGCCCAAGCCATCCTCGAGGTGAATCACTGGTGCCACGAGCACGTCACCTATCGCCCCACCAGTGCGCGCACCCTCAGTCCTCTCGCCACAATGAAGACGGCCTACGGACGTTGCGGAGAGGAATCGGTGTTCACCGTGGCGGCACTCCGGAGCGTTGGTATTCCTGCCCGCCAAGTCTACACTCCGCGCTGGGCCCACACAGACGACAACCACGCATGGGTGGAAGCCTGGGCCGACGGACAGTGGCATTTCCTGGGAGCCTGTGAGCCAGAACCCGTTCTGGATATGGGTTGGTTCAACGAGAGTGCTTCCCGCGGAATGCTCATGCACACTCGTGTCTTCGGAGATTACCAAGGTCCGGAAGAAGTGGTAGGACGAGAATATTCCCAGACGGAAATCAATGTGACAAAGAACTACGCTCCCACGCGCAAAATCATCGTAGAAGTACTAGACGAGAAAGGGCGCCCCGTTTCAGGTGCCGACGTGGAGTTCAAACTCTACAACTATGCCGAGTACTACACCGTAGCCCGCAAGTCCACCGACTCCCTGGGCCGGGCCCGGCTCACCGCCGGACTGGGTGACATGCTCGTCTGGGCCACAGCACCTTCTGCAACATCATCCTCCTCCACCAGGAAAGGAGGAGTGGCCTTCCAGCAAGTGTCCTTCGCCACAGACAGCCTCGTCAGACTACACCTCTCCCCTACGCTTCCAGACTCTCTCGCCCAAGGACTTCCCATCGACGTCACGCCGCCCAAGGCAAAAGCGTCTGCACCCATCATCAACACTAAACTGCGCGCCGAGAACAACCGACAGCTGGCGCTGGAGGACAGTATCCGCCGTGCCTACGAAGCGACAATGCACGACTCGCGCAGCAGAGGTAACTATCAGACCATCAAAGCCTTCCGCGACAGCGCAGCGTGCCTCGGGAAGAGTGAGGCCGCGGAGGACCTTATCACTATTCTGCCAGACAAGGACCTCCAAGACGCCACACTTGACGTTCTGCTGGACAACCTGCCAGTCGGGCAAACCCACTACGCCGACAGCGGAACCACCGAGGGAATACCTGCTGATATTCGTCTGCCCTACCAGCTCTCGCCACGCATCGAGCGCGAACGCCTCACTGCTTTCAAGCAGCCTCTGCGCCGAGCCTTCAAGAATTACACGGTGGAGAAACTCATAGCCTGGACACGCGACAACATACAACTCGTGGACGACCAGAACCCACGAAATCTGCGCATGCAGCCACTGGGCGTCTATCGCAACCGCGTCGCCGATGCACTCGGCCGCGACATCTTCTTCGTAGCAGCCTGCAGGGCACTGGATATTCCTGCCCGCATCCACGAAATCAACGGAAAAGTGCAGTACTATGGCGCCACAGACAGCATTTATTATTGGCACGACGTCTCTTTCGAACCTGTCAAGCCGAGAAAAAACACTGCTCAGCCCAGCAGTCAACAAGGTACTTTGCGCCTGACCTTTGTCCCGACTCCTCGTCTGCCTGATGTCAAATACTACACTCATTTCACCCTCTCGCAAATCAACGAGCACCAGCAGCCACAACTCCTCACCTTTCCCGAGGAAGCTACCTTCAAGAACACGTTTGCCACAGGAACGCCCCTGGACGCAGGCACCTATCTGCTCACCACCGGTGTCCGAATGGCCAACGGCAGCGTCCGCTCCCTGCTCCGCACTTTCACCATCGCGCCGGACAGCATCACCACCCTGCCGCTTGAACTGCGAGAGGCAACAGACGCAGTAGCAGTCATCGGTTCGCTCAACGCCGAGAACCTCTACCAGCCTCTGTCCCTGGAGGAAGATTCCGTGTTCGTCTCCGGCTCCCCCACCTCCCTTCTGGCCACCTGCGGACGAGGCTACTACGTCCTCGGACTGATAGCTCCCAACCAGGAGCCCACGACCCACGCCCTGCTCGACCTCGCCTTAGTGCGCGACGAACTCAAGGGCTGGCGACGCAAGATCGTTCTGCTCTTCGACGACGCCGAGGCAGCCAGACGATTCAACTTCGCGTTGTTCACCTCGCCGACTACAGCCGACAACAAACGACTCCCGTCCACTGTCGTCTGGGGTCATGACCTTCAAGGAACCATCAAGGCAGAGATCATGGAACAGCTGCATCTCACCTCTGCTGCAATGCCCATTTTCCTCATCTGCGACAGCTTCAACCGCGTCGTCTTCGTCCAGCAAGGCTACACGATCGGACTCGGAGGTCAACTCCTGAAGGTCATTGATCAGTTGTAACCCTGTCCCGCCCACTCCCCCTCGGCAGCCCCCCTCGCTCTTCCCCCTATCGAACATGTCCCTCCATCCGGCCTTCTCCTCTATCAGCACCTCCGCAGCTCATTCCGCCCTCGTCCTCCTGTGTTCGGCCCTGCTTCTGGTCGTCCCGCAACTGGCCAGTGGTCAGTTCCGAGTCAGAAGCCTCACGGTGGAACACCTCTCCAACCCGTCGGCAGTGGATGTAGCCATTCCGCGACTGTCGTGGATCAACGAGCCGAAGGACAAACGCGTTCGGGAGGACCGGCAGACGGCCTACCGCATCGTCGTTTCCTCCTCCCTCCAGAAGCTGGAGCGAGGCGACTATGACCTCTGGGACAGCGGTCGCGTTGGTTCAGACGCCTCTGTGCTGGTGCCCTATGGCGGTCGTCCTCTCCGTTCCGGAGAAGACTGCTACTGGAAAGTGCGGACATGGAACAGCCGCAACAGACGCTCCGCCTGGAGCCCCACAGGCTATTGGGGAATGGGCCTTGAGGCGTCCGACTGGAAAGCACTATGGATTACCTCAGACCAACGACAAGCAGCTCCCCTCTTCCGAAAAAGCTTCGAGGTCAGACGACGGCCTCTGAAGGCCAAGGTTTTCGCTACGGCTGGCGGCTTCTTCGAACTCTACGTCAACGGCACCCGTGCAGGCGATGACTACCTCGTTCCTAATTTCACCAACTACACCACCCGTACGGGACTGGACAAAGGAGGTATCGCTCTGGACCCGCGCTTCGCTGGCTACAGAATATTGTACCTCGCCTACGACGTCACGCCACTGCTCCACCAGGGGCGCAACGCCGTAGGAGCCATCCTCGGCGATGGCTTCTACCGCTCCAGCAGCCATCGGGTGACTTCCTTCGGCCAACCTTGTTTGCTCTGCCAGTTAGAGATAACCTACGACGATGGTTCGCGGGACATCATCACCACCGATGCATCCTGGCTCACCCGTCCCTCTGCCATCACCAGAAATGGTATCTACGAAGGCGAGATCTACGACGAACGGCTGGAGACACCCCATTGGGCAGAAACAGCCTGCAACGAGCAGGAGTGGCAACACGCCTCACTCGCCATCCCACCCTGCGGCACACTGACCGCCCACACCTCCCCCACCGACAAGATAACAGAAATACTGCAACCCCAGAGTATCCAGCGGCGAGACAGCGACTTCCTTGTAACCTTCGACAAGGAGATAGCCGGTTGGGTGCGGCTCAAGGATATCTCGGCACCGGAGGGCCAACGAGTGGAAGTGAGATATCTCTCCGAATCTCCCCTGGGTCAGCAGCTGTTCTTCAAAGGGCGCGGCAATGGGCCCAACAGCACCTCCACCTATGCCCCTCGCTTCACCTGGTTTGTCTTCTCGCAAGTAGTCGTCAGCGGACTTACTGAACTCACCAGCGCACAAATTCAGGCCGAAGCAGTAAACACCGATGTGCCCACCTGCGCCACGTTCCACACCAGCAATCCCCTCATCAACTCCATATATTCCATCTGGAAACGCTCTCAGCTCGACAATATGCATGGATGCATTGCCAGCGACTGTCCCCACCGCGAACGCTTGCCCTACACAGGCGACGGACAGATAGCCTCCTCCATGGTCATGCAGCATTTCGACGCAGCAGCCTTCTATCAGAAATGGATACGTGATATCCGGGATGCACAGAACCCCGAGACGGGATATGTTCCCAACGGAGCTCCCTGGCAGCCCACCTGCGGCGGAGGAGTGGCATGGGGAGCTGCCATGAACATAATGCCTTGGGAGTACTACCTCTACTACGGCGACCGCAAGTTGCTCGAAGAGTGCTACCAGCCCATGCGTGCTCAGTTGCGGCACATGACTACTTGGCTGACCCCAGACAGCACTATGCACCAACAGATGAAGAACTTTGAAACAGGCGACGTCTGCTACTGGCTGAACCTGGGCGACTGGGTGCCGCCATTCGCTATGCCCGCAGATGAAATCGTCCATACCTTCTATCTCTGGCTCTGCGCGCAGAACACCGCACAAGCAGCGCAAGTACTGGGCGACACCGAAGGTTACGACAGCTGCAGAGCTCTCGCCCAGCAGACCTGGCGGGCTTTTCATCGCAAATTCTACGATGCCGAGAGTGCATCCTACGGCGACTATGGTCCAAACATTCTGGCCTTATACATGGGTGTTCCCCAGGAACGAAGAGCTGCGGTCATCCAGACCCTGCGCCGCGAAATCATGGAAGAGCACAATGGGCACATTAACACGGGCTTTGTGACCTCACGTTTCTTCTTCGAGACACTAAGTGACTGTGGCCTGCATGAGGTGGCAGCTGCCGCAATGCTGAAGACCGACTACCCCAGCTATGGCCACTGGCTGGCGCAAGGAGCCACTGTGACCTGGGAGCAATGGGACGGCCAGAACTCCCACAATCATCCGATGTTCGGCGGCGGACTGACCTGGTTTGCCCGACATCTGGCAGGTGTGAAGCTCACGGAACCGGGCTACCGCCATTTTGAGGTCAGCCCCATTCCCACACAAGCTATCGACAGCGTCTACTACGATGTAGACACTCCGTTGGGCTTGCTCTCGTCCCACGTTATCTGCCACGACGGCAAACTCCGTCAACTGGAAGTAACGGTCCCCGTGGGCAGTACTGCCACTATCTACCTTCCTTCTGACACCCTCCAACTTCATCAAGGAACCCACCACTTCTCCCTTCCCGACAACTAATTCCACCCATCCCCCGAGGGCAGAAGAACAGACGAAAGTGGAAAGAGAAAAAACCTTACATCTGCCATTTACCAAGTACCAGATACCAAGAACCGGTTACCAAGAATTAATTAACCAAAATAATGCTGTCCGATAAACATATAAGTCATTATCCTCAGTCCTTGTAACGCAAAAGTAGGAATACACTCATGTTTTCGACAAGCCCTCGAAGTTGAAGGAACTCTTCTTTTACACGAATGACCATTAATTAGGGATATGTAATGTACATACGTGTTGGCGGATACGTACATACGTGTTGGCGGATACGTACGTACGTGTTGGCGGATACGTACGTACGTGTTGGCGGATACGTACGTACGTGTTGGCGGATATGTACATACGTGTTGGCGGATATGTACATACGTGTTGGCGGATATGTATATACGTGTGGACAAAGATGTATATACGTGTGGACGAAGATGTATATACGTGTGGACGAAGACGTATATACATGTGACAGGAAATGTATAGTCGTGTGGAAGAGTCCGACTGGGGAACGGAAGAAATGGGGGCGGTTGATGAATGAATAATCACTGGAGATCGTTTCATTCATAAGGGTAGTCCGTGCTGTATGCCGATTCTTCTTCGAGGCTGGGGTTATAGAAGGGGACAATCGGGAATCACGAGTGTTTCCCAGCTTTCATTGGACTTCAGAAGAGGAGTAGCTGTCCGCCATCGCTGTCAGCATAACGGCGCAGGAGGTCCTGGAGGAAAGTAGCGCAAGAGAGGGTGTTTTCGCGATTGCCATCGTAACCGTTGACAATCGTCAGCAGATGCGTCGTCTGCAAGGTGAGTTTTGTGCGCTCGTGGTCACTGGTAGGAGTGCCTATCCCACCTATTGCATCCCGGTAGACGGGAAGCCCCGCTATATTCAAGGGTCCTCTGCCGATGCCCTCGTAGGGCTCTCCTTCCCGTCCGATTCCCAAGGTTAGCACGCGTGAATCATCGGCCGGCTCATCTTGAGCTGCCGGGGCGCTCGTCCCCTGAATCTTGTCGGCATCAAAACCGCCGATACTATATCCAAAGTTGATGGATGCCAGGTTGATGAGATCCACGAGGGTGCTCACCCGATACAAGTCGTGGCCTTGCAGGGTACGCCGCACAAGTGCCTCTCCGCTCGGACGATAGCGACTGGGGTCCTTGCCGCACCTGCGGTAGGCTTCGCGCGTTGCTTGTATGGCGGGCATTTCCTTGATGCTGTCGGGGGTGTAGCGAGCCCTGTAGTCCGCTATGGAGCGGTCGATTTCCTGCCAGAGAGCGGCACTGGACGCGCTGTTGTGCACAGGCGCTAAGACAGCAGCGCCCACAAAGTAGGGGCAACGCTGTCTGATTTCCTGGGAAACATTTATCTGTATCATCTTCGTTAATGTGCTGAAAGAGAGGCGACCAAGGGCTGCCCGGCAAGTACCTGCAGCGGGAAAAAAGAGGGGGTCTGGTTTCCCAGGTTCCCCCTCCATGTCTTTATTTCATGTTGACACCTCTCACTCCGTGGTAACAGCTGTCAGCAGCGGTGCTGTCCTGTGCGGCACGGGTGCCTTTCACATAATAGTAATCGTAGTCGCCGTAGCCGTACTGTTCCCAATAGCGGTCGTAGTTGCGCAGGCTGAAGTAGGTTTGGTTCTCCAGAGTGTAGGAATCGGCGATGTAGCCGCGGAAGTAATCCGGACCGAGTGTATAGTCCACGATGGCGCAGTCCAGCTTGGGGTCATCGAAGGTGAAGTAGAGGATGCCATTGCGCACCTTCCAGTCGAAATAACTCGTGACGGCATGATAAAGATAGTAGTCGATTTCCACGCCGGTTCCATGGTCGTAGCCCCAGCCCGTACGGAACTCGAGTTCCGAACCCCGCGCACGTTCGCCGTCATAGTACATGTCCATATCACCGAACCAGTGGCCGCTGATATTATATCCAATGCGGTCGTCGTCATCCATGCAGGAAGTAAGGGCCACAGAAGTCATAAGCAGGAGCGAAAGCGTCCAGATGTTTTTGGTAAAAGTCTTCATAGTCGTAGCATTTTTATTGATTTGACACTGCAAAGGTAACTTGTTTTCTCCGATTGAACAACTAAATATTCCTAATCGTTTGTGGGAAAATCCCTACGGCGATGGGAGAATCACCTTCTGTCTGCAGCTATCGTGTCTGATAAACAGGCTTTTAGGTTCTCCAATCCTCTTATACAGTCTATCGTCGGGATTGCCGGAAGTGATGGTAGGAGTTTATTTCCTGCAGCTTGTGGGTTGCTTATCTGCAGACCTTTGTGCTGCGTCGCTTGCCATCTGTTCCCATTTCCGTCTGGAGGAAAATCCCTTTTCGGGGTTGGACGAGGGGACGCCCCGAGAGGTCAGTGAAGGTGCGCGAAGCAGTCCCCCGCACGGTGGGCCGCAAGCCAAGGGGCATTTCCACCGACGTCTGCTCGGCATTCACGACCTCACCGGTGCGGGTGTCCACAAGCACTGCCACCACTCGCAGTTTTGTGGGGTTCTGCACCAAGTCGTTGTCGGCGGTGGAGAAGACGTAGTGATGCTCATAAGGCTCACCGCCTTTGACGCTGGCAGGCAGACTCTCCTCTAAGGTGGCAGCGCCACTGCAGGAGGTCTGAATAGCCACATCGTTGAAGTGGAGTCCCACTACGGTGCTGGGCCTCTGGGCCCACTCCTTCAGATAGGTGTCGTTGGTGCTCTGGCCCGAGTAGGCATTGACTTGGCTCCATCCGCGGCCCGACCCGGTCAGGTCGTCGGCCAGCAGGATATAGGAGAGGCGGTAGGGGTTATCCTGGAAGTTACAGATGAAGCTCACCTCGGCCGAGACGCCTACGGCCGTCAGCTCGGAGTCCGTCCAGCGCGCCTGCAGCTCAATAGCCGCCACAGTGGAGAGGGCTGCTCGCTTCTTCCAGTCGCTCTGAATGCCGAGGCTGGCGCCACTGGTCCCGAAGAAGGGGTCGGTGTCCACCACCCGGTCTATGAAAGCATGTGGATAGCCCGAGGGACGGTTGGGAGTTGGAGTGATAACATCCATATTGTCGCCATTATGATATGCCACTCCGATGAAGTTATCGCCGTAGATGTCATTCAGAGCGTCCATTGCCGCCATACCTCGCGGACAGTACTGACACCAACAGCCGGTGTACTCCTCCATCAGCGGCTTGTGTCTGGGCATTTCCTTGATGACGGACATATCCAGCCGAACAGAAGAGTCGGCCTCGCCGTTGGGTTGGCCATTCACTTCCGTGATGCGAATAGTCACAGGGTAAGAGCCAGGTGTCTGCTGAGCCGGCAGGGTTATCTTCAGGGAGGTCTGCTTGCCGTAGTAAGTGCCTTTCAAGGTGGGCGACAGGTTCAGCGTTTCCCTGTAAGTGTCTGTGCCATAGACCAATTCATAGCCTACGGAGTTTATATCCTGAGTGCCATGGTTGATGAGGGTGAAGTTCAGAGCCTTGGTCCTCCCCGCCAGTGCGAAAGCCTCCAGCTCGGGCGCGGCATAGAGCGAAGCCGCATATTCCCGGACCAACTCTCCACCCAGGCGCACACTCATGGCTGGAATCATATCAGAGTAGGTGGAGGCTCCCTCCAAAGCTGTCCACTTGCGGAAGGTGCGACTGGTGTGCACGAACCAACCCGCATTGGCCGTTCCGGCAAGTCCCATGAGGGGGGTCTTGTGCGGGTCGGTCTTGTTGCTGATGTCCACTTGAGGAATGGTGAGGGAGTAGCCCACAAAGACGCCTTTTTCCGTGAGGACGTAAGGCGTCTCGAAAGTGACGTCGGCCCAGTCGCCGTCGGGCGTGAAGGCCACGCTGGCGATATCTGCCACATTCTTGCTGCCCTCTAACTGCAGTTCCGAGGACAGCCAGGCCTGGTAGTCGGTGGCTCCCGTGGCCTTTATATTAATAGGTATACGAAGTCCACGGATTTCCATACCGACGAGGGTGGAGTCGCCCACGAAAAATGCCACATCGTAGGTCTCGGCCTTCTGATCGCCGTAGGCCGTAAGTGTACCGCTGCCGCTGTAGGAGCCGTAGAGTAGCTCATTGTCTGCCTGACCCGAAAGTGCTGCCAGCATCAGACAGGCGAAAAGAATCATCCTCTTCATGGAATCTTACGCTAAAACTGAATGAATTGTCCTGTTAGTGTTCTACCGGTTTTTACATTCCCCTTGCTTTGAATATCAGTTCCTTAGCCTCGTTGATTTCGCGCATCTTCTTCTCGGCGGCCAATCGCACGTCTTCTCCCAGCGAAGCCACTCTGTCGGGATGGTGCTTCACGACCAGCCGTTTGTAGGCAGCGCGCACCTCGTCGTCAGTGGCGTTCTCGCTGACTTCCAGAACTGCGTAAGCGTCTTTCAGCGTAGTGGACCCCAGATTCAGCATCGAGTTCAGTTCGCTCTCGGAGAGTCCCAGCATGGCGGTCACATCCCTCAGGGCATTCACTTCTTCCGAAGAGACATGTCCGTCGGCCTTTGCCAGCATCGCCAGGAGGGAGAGCAACTGCAGGCGCTGGGCGTTGTCCAGCAGCTGGCGCATTTGGCCGCAGCAATCGCTGATGGTCTGCCTGTAGGAGCCTGGTTGCTGGGCTTCCATCTGCTTCTGGCGGTCGAAGAGTCGGAGCATGATTTGCTCGCCCTGGCTCACCGCCAGCTCGCCGAAGTTGGTGCGCAGGAACTGCCGCATGGCTTCCATCTCGCTATGCATGATTCGGCCGTCGGCCTTGATGATGTAGCTTGCCAAGGTCAGCAGGGAGAAGAGGAAACCATTGCGCATACCCTCCGCCTGCTGGCTACTGCCTTCGTCGTAGGTGCGGTAGCTGCCGCCGCCGTAACTGCCGCCGCTGCCGTCGCCTATCTGTTGAGGACCATCGCTGCTTATCACATCATACAGAGCGCCGAGGATGAAACCTGCCAGCGCTGCCAGTGGACCTCCTGAGAACATACCGAGAAAGCCACCAATCCATTTTGCATTTGCCATAATAATAAGGAGCGCCCGATGGGCGCGGTTTATGAGTTTAAGGTGCAGCCGTGGGCTGCGGTTTAAGAGTTTAAGGTGCGAGCACTCAAGCCCTCTGCCGGGAAAGGTGTCAACTCGTCAACTCGTCAACTCGTTTACTTGTCAACTAACCAATAATTCTGCCGCAAAGATACAAAGAATTCACCTAATTATGGAAAAAATCGGAAAATAATCGCCATTTATAATCCACTATTGAGCATTATTGCGTATCTTTGCAGCAAAACTAAACACAACAATCCTATGGAACTCAACGACCAACTCCTGAATGAGCTCGCCCAGCGCGCCATCGCCTCCGAGCGTCTTCGTATGAATTTGGATCTCCGTACCTCGTCGGCCGATCAATCTCAGCGCATGCTGAACGCGTTGGAACCTGCTACGCAACTTCCCATCCATCGCCACACCAGCTCCACGGAAGTAGTGATCATTCTTCGCGGACGCATGGACGAAATCTTCTATGACGACAACCGCAACGAGATTGCCCGCTATCACCTGGACCCCTCCAAGGGGTGCTACGGACTCTCTATCCCCAAAGGCCAGTGGCACGGAATAGAAGTGTTTGAACCTACCGTAATCTTCGAGGCCAAGGATGGCCCGTGGGAGCCACTTAGACAGGAAGATACTTTGGACTGAAACGCAGGGAACTGCGCCAAGAATCCTGCTCGACAGCGCTCCGGACTGCCCACAAAAAAGCAAACAACCAAAAGAAACGACTCACATGAAGGATTGTAAACACTTGTTTCTCTGCTTACTGATGGCTTTCACGTCGGCTACGGCTGCTGCCCAATACATCCCCTCGGCGGACAACCTGGCGGCACGGCGAGAGTTCGAGGAATGCCGGTTCGGAATATTTATCCATTGGGGAATATACAGCACCTTTGCACAAGGGGAATGGTATCTGAACAGCGGACTGACCCACGAAGAGTACTCCAAGGCGGCATCTGCCTTCTATCCAGTGCGCTTCGACGCCCAGAAATGGGTGCAAGCCATCAAGGACTCCGGAGCCAGATATATCACCTTCACCAGTAGACACCACGATGGTTTCTCTATGTTCCAGACGGACGCCAGCGACTACGATATTGTGGACGCAACGCCTTACAGACGCGACGTAGTGGGCGAACTGGCGGCTGCCTGCCAACAGCTGGGAGTCAGGCTCCACCTCTACTACTCCATTCTGGACTGGATGCGAACAGACTACCCGCTGGGACGCACCGGACTAAGAACCGGACGAGAGATGCACGAGGACTACGACAGCTACTTCCAGTTCATGAAGACACAAGTAGGTGAGTTGCTGACACATTATCCCAACGTACAAGGTATCTGGCTCGACGGCTACTGGGACCACGACGAAGACAGCGTGCCCTTCGACTGGAGGATGACGGAGTTCTATCGCTATATCCACGAGCTGAAGTCCTCCTGCCTCATTGGCAACAATCACCACATAACCCCCATAGAAGGCGAAGACTTCCAGATGTTCGAACGCGACCTGCCGGGAGAGAACAAGGCTGGACTCTCGGGACAGGAAATCAGCCACCTGCCACTGGAGATGTGTCAGACGATGAACGGAATGTGGGGATACAAAGTTGCCGACCAGAACTATAAATCGACAGAGGAACTGATTCAACTGATAGCTCGTGCTGCCGCCAAGGGCAGCAACCTGCTGCTGAATATCGGCCCGCAACCCAACGGGGAGTTGCCTGCCGCAGCACTGCAGCGCCTGCAAGGTATCGGACAATGGATGAAAACGAATGGCGAAAGTATCTACGGAACGTCAGCTACCGACTGGGACGAGCAGAAGTGGGGTGTGACGACACAGAAGGAGGGCAGACTGTTTCTGCACGTACTGGACCCAGAAGTCAGCAACTTGCAACTGAACTGGAACGCGAAGAAGCCGAAAGCGGTGAGATCACTGGCGGGAGTCAACAGCGAGGCCGAAGCCTCAACGGCAGGAAAGAAGAAGAACGGGGCCGCTCTGCAGTACGTCTTCGACAAGAAGCACAAATCCCTGAGCATCACCCTGCCTGCACAACGAGACAAGGCGGACTTCGTCGTGGAGGTTGTGCTATGAGGACATTGGAAGTCTGTTGCGGCAGTCTGGATTCTGCATGGGCAGCCGTGGAAGGAGGAGCCACGCGCATAGAGTTATGTGCGGCGTTGCAATTAGATGGAATCACTCCTTCCATAGGTTTACTACGGCTCTTGAGGGAACGTTTTCCTAAGTTGCTGATACACGTGCTGATACGTCCGCGCGAAGGTAACTTCGTATATCATGAGATGGAAGTGTGCGCCATGGAACGCGACATAGAGGAAGCGGTGGACAGCGGTGCATCTGCCATTGTCTGCGGGGCGCTTACGGAACAGGGCCTCATCGACGAACGCACGACAGCCCGCCTCATCAGGGCAGCAAGGGGTTTGCCATTCACCTTCCACCGCGCCTTCGACCTCGTGGCCAACAAACAGCAAGCCTTATTACAACTAAAAGAGTTGGGGGTCCACAGAGTCCTCACCTCCGGCGGAGCACCGACTGCAGAAGCCGGAATTCCGGTGCTCAGACAACTGGTGCAACTTGGTGCCAAGGAAATTTCCATTCTGCCAGGCGGTGGCGTCAACCGCCATAATGTTCTCCGCATCCTGGAAGCTACAGGAGCCACGGAGATTCATGGTTCTTGCTCCATCACTTTGCCCTCGGGACTGCAACAGACAAGTGCGGAAGAAGTCCGGGAAATAGTGAAACTAATCAGGTAGAAAGGACCGAGGAAGAAGAAGGACTATTCCGCCTCAAAGAAGAGTCAACTTCTTAAGACCCAGAAAAGCAGCCAAATAAGCAATGGGTACCAACAGAGAATCCAACAGGAAGAACTGCTGGAAACCCAGATTGTCTGCAAGCCAGCCTGAAGCTGCTATCGGAGGCAGCATAACAAAGGATATGAGAGGTATGTAGAGGTAGTTGATAGTGCTGCGATAACGCTCCCCGGAGATATAACGGATAAAAGGCATCGTACTGTTCAGACCAAAGCCGAAAAAGAACTGAGCCAAGAAAGCTGCCACACAGAGAGGAAGAAGCGTGAGGGGCAACTGGTAAGAAAGAATCAAGTAGACCAGCGGGGAGAAACCCAGGCACAGAATCATCAGGAAAAGGGGAATGCGAGCGGAGCTACGTGCTGGCAAGAAAGCCGACGACGAAACGACCGGAGCAGGACGAGAGGAAGCTCCGGAGCGGGCCACGGGCGAAGACGTGTTGTGGCGAACGAGTAACCAGTGGCCAAGACCCAGACCTGCAGAGAAAGCGATGACACCCACCGTACCTTGGACCAAGCCTATCCACTGAAGGGAAACTGAAAGACCACCTAAGGAACGAGAGGCGATGAAAAAAAGTACCCGCGAGTGGAACAGCAACGCCTGGGGCAACAGAAGCAAGGCCAGATAGATAACCACCTGGAACCAATGGGGTTTATGGGAAATACGATCGATGACATATATCTCCGCCTTCACGGCCGAACCGAAAGTGCGAACCTCGTCCGGGGAATGGGAGGAACCTCGCGGGCGCTCCACAAAGGCGGGTGGTTTCAGAGCAAAAAAGTTGTAGATGACCAACAAGAGATAACAGCCCGCCAAGACGTACACCGCCATGCTCCAGGAGAGGGGTATCGCATTCCAGCGGTTGTGATAGAAGACCTCCAGATAACCCACGAAAACGATCATCACCCCATAGGTGAGGACGACCGTGGACTGAGAAACAAACATCTTCCAACTGTTGTAGAACCGCTGCCACCGAGGCCGGAGCATGTGCTCATAATACATTCTGGCCACCAGTTCGTGGGCGGCACAGAAGAAGCACAGGACGAACAAGTTCGCAAAAAGGAGCCAATGGTTGGAGTGGCGGTCGGTGAAGCAGAAAGCGAGGGAGACGAGCAGCAAACAAATGCACACCTCCAGGAACTTGAGCTGACGGGAGAAAGAACCTATCTGACGGATTTTAGCTCTCACGAAAGATTTCAACACCCAAGGCAAGGTGAGAAGACTACAGAGAAGAGCAGACTCGCCCCACCCCACCCCAAGTTGGAGAAACATCAACAGGGCCACAAAAGTTATCATGGCGCTGGGAATGGCCTCGGCGGCAAAGAGGGAAGGAAGCCAGGGCACGGGTGAAGAAGTAAGTTAGGCGGGGGAAGGAAACGCCCGGAGTCGGGGACTCCGGGAGTCTTCCTCACATATTCGAAGATAGATGATTAATAGGAACGGGCGATGAGAACGCGGTATTTAGCGGGCTTGCCGCTGACCATGTCGGTACCGGGAGTCTGCTCGAAGGCGAAGGGCACGCAACGAATGGTTGCCTGGGTGTCTTCCTTGATCTTGGCTTCCGTCTCGGGAGTGCCGTCCCAATGGCAGAGGAAGAAGCCACCATCCTTCACTCGTTCCTTGAACTCTTCGTAGTTCTCGCACTCGAAGATGTGTTCATCGCGGAACTTGAGGGCCTTCTGGAAGATGTTCTTCTGGATATCATCGAGCAATGACTTGACGTACTGGGCTATTCCTTCCTGAGAGCGCTCCTCCTTCTCCAGGGTGTCGCGACGCATCACTTCTATGGTGCCGTTCTCCAGGTCACGTCCACCCATCACGAGGCGAACGGGAACCCCCTTGAGCTCGTAGTCAGCGAACTTGAAACCAGGACGCTTCTGGTCGTTGTCATCCACCTTCACACTGAGGCCCATGGACCTGAGCTCGTCGGCGATGGCACCGAGGCGGACGCGGATGGCTTCCAATTGTTCCTCGGTCTTATAAATAGGAATAAGTACTACCTGCGTGGGAGCCAGAGCAGGAGGAAGCACGAGTCCATTATCATCGGAATGAGTCATGATGAGAGCACCCATCAGTCGAGTGGAGACGCCCCAAGAAGTGGCCCAGGCGTACTCAGGCTGGTTGTCCTTGTTCAGGAACTGAACATCAAAAGCCTTGCCGAAGTTCTGACCCAGGAAGTGGCTGGTTCCAGACTGAAGTGCCTTTCCATCTTGCATCATCGCCTCAATGGTATAAGTGTCCAGGGCTCCTGCGAAGCGCTCTGTCTCGCTCTTAACGCCCTGCATCACTGGCACTGCCATGACTTTCTCTGCAAATTCTGCATACACCTTGAGCATGAGGCGTGCACGTTCTTCGGCTTCCTCGCGAGTGGCGTGGGCGGTGTGACCCTCCTGCCACAGGAACTCACTCGTACGGAGGAAGAGGCGGGTTCGCATTTCCCACCGCATCACGTTGGCCCACTGATTGATCAACAGGGGCAGGTCGCGGTAACTGTGAATCCAGTTCTTGTAGGTGTTCCAGATAATGGTCTCTGAGGTGGGACGGATAATGAGTTCCTCCTCCAGTTTTGCCTCGGGGTCTACGACAACGCCATCGTGTGTCTCGTTGGTTTTCAGACGATAGTGAGTGACCACAGCACATTCCTTGGCAAAGCCTTCCACGTGTTCGGCCTCACGACTGAGGAAGCTTTTAGGTATCAACAAGGGGAAATAGGCATTCTGGACGCCTGTTTGCTTGAACATATCGTCGAGAACGCGCTGCATCTTCTCCCAAATAGCGTAGCCATAAGGCTTGATGACCATGCAACCACGTACATCACTCTGTTCTGCCAGGTCGGCTTTCACGACAAGTTCATTATACCATTGCGAATAATTCTCGCTTCTTTTCGTCAGATTCTTGAGCTCTTTTGCCATAATTATTATATGTTTTTTGCAATTTCGGCGCAAAGTTAATTAAATATCGTGAAAGAACGGAATAATTCTGCCCCTTTTGATACAATGTTCTGCAGAAAATATGTACTTTTGCACCGAAAAGGAGTTTTATAAACCTTATTTATTCACTAAAAAACGCAAACTACAATGAAAGGATTGAAGTTTTACGCAATGGGTCTTGCAGCAGCGTTGATGCTGAACTCTTGCGGATGGAGCAACACCGCTAAAGGCGGTACAATCGGTGGCGCCAGTGGCGCAGCCCTTGGTGCAGCCCTCGGCGCACTTATCGCCAAGGATGGCAGCAAAGGCAAATGGGCTGCTATCGCCGGAGGCGTAGGCGCAGCTGCTGGTACGGCTGTAGGTCTGGTCATCGGTAAGAAGATGGACAAGGCCAAGGCAGAGGCAGAAGCTATTGCCAACGCAAAAGTGGAAGACGCCGTGGACGCCAACGGTTATCAGGCTGTGAAGGTCACCTTCGAGAGCGGTATTCTCTTCCCCACCAGTTCTTCTACGCTGGGCGCAGCTGCTCAGGGTTCTCTGACTCAGTTCGCACAGAACGTGCTGGCAGCCAACCCCGACATGAACGTTGGTATTGTGGGTTACACCGACAACACTCCCTTCAAGGGCAAGACTGCTGCTGAGAGCGTGACACTGAACCAGCAGCTGTCCCTGCAGCGTGCACAGTCCGTAAGTTCCTTCCTGCAGAACCATGGTGCAACCAGTTCTCAAATCAAGGAAGTAGCCGGACTGGGCGAGAGCAACCCTGTTGCTGACAACACCACTGCCGCTGGCAAGCAGCAGAACCGCCGCGTGGAGGTGTTCCTCTATGCCAGCCAGGAGATGATCGATGCTGCACAGGCTCAGAGCAACTAACATCCTGCAACTCTTGACTGCATGCCACCTGTGCACGCAGCTTCCAACACAGACAGAATCCATCACCAAGTGAGGTGATGGATTCTTTTTTATTGCCGTCCGGCAAAAAGCAGTGGACGCATTCGCTCCGCCGGGCGTTTCCTAATCTGCTTTCTCAAATATAATGGTCATGATTATTTATTCATGGTCAATTATATGTCCCTAATTAATGGCCATTCGTGTGAAAAAAAGTACTCTTACATATAATGGTCATGATTTATTTCTCACATATAATGGTCATGAATTATTTCTCCCATGTAATTTGAAACTTGAAGCTGGCGCCTTCGGCCCCTTAAACCGCAGCCAAAGGCTGCACCTACTCCGCCTTCAATGTGGGCAGGCCCCAGCTATACTTCACCGCCAAAAGACGGATGACGATGGCGACAATACACGATAGGACGGCACTGCCCTCGGGACGCCAACCGAGGTAATGGAGGCAAAATATATAAACAAGACCGCCGGCCAGACAACAAGTGGCATAAATCTCCTTGCGGAATATAAGAGGGACCTCGTTGATGAGAATATCACGCAAGACACCTCCGCCTGCTCCCGTGACGACACCCAGACATATCGCTGCCCACGTAGGAAGGCCCAGGCCCAACGACTTCTCAATACCAATAACGGTGAAGAGCGAGAAACCTATGCAGTCAAACAGAAACCATGTATTGTTCTGACGCACCAGCCACTTGCGAAAAACGATGACCCAGACGAGACCGAAGAGACACGTCAGCAGATAAATGGGGTCCTCGAGCCAGAAAGGAGTAACGCCCAACAGCAGGTCACGAGTCGTACCGCCGCCTACCGCGGTGGCCGTGCCTACGATGAAAGCGCCGAAAAGGTCGAATTGCTTGGCCGCAGACAAGCGCGCGCCAGAGACGGCACCTGCCAACGTGCCAGCAAGTTCAAGAATAACGAAGGACCATGGTATACTCAACATGGTTCCCAAATCCTGAAAAAATTGTTTGATGATTTCCATTATAATAAATAGAACAGAACTATCGCAAGCTCAAGTTCAAGAGTTTAAGATGCAGCCTACGGCTGCGGTTTAAGGTGCGAGCAGGACTCGCGGTTTAAGGGGTTTAAGGAGCGCCGTTGGCGCGGTTTAAGGTGCAGCCCTCGGCTGCGGTTTAATGGTCTTAATATTTGAACAAGCTCGATGACTCTAATTCTTAACACCTAACTACGAAACATCAGTAATATAATTGAAGAACAACCATGACCGTCTGCCCCCCTCAAAGGACATTTATCGGTTTCCCCGGAATTTCACATTAGCGTAGCCCACGAGTGCATCGTAGCGCGCTCCCTGCGGACGGTGGTAAACCAGCACCATATACTCATTCTCTGTCTGATAGAAATCGCCCTCCGTCTGAGCTGTCTGTCCCACATTGTTTGAGTCAAGCTGACGGAACTGGTAGTTGTAATATCCCTGCTTGAGCAGTACGGGACACACATAGCATCCAGCCTCTGCATCATATTCCATGCGGCATTCCGGATTGGGGAAATCACCATCCCATAGGCCTGTGACATAAACGTCGCCGCCCGGGAGTGGCGGGGTCTGCAGCAGGAAATGTACGTAGAGATACTCTGCCTGTGTTTCCGGAGACTCGTCGTCGTAAGCGCGGATGAGATAAGAGCCATCGACATCCTCGTCGTAAGTGTAGTTGCGCTGGGGCTGTGCCGCAAAGAGAATGGCATGTCGATGAGGGTCCTGCCATATCATTCTGTCCACACCCATTCCATTCTGCTGCACATCAAGGATCTCAAACTTGTGGAACTCAGAACCTGCGGGGAAGATGAGTTCGCGCCGATGGGTCCATTCCACGCCTGTGGACTTCTGGATATTGGGTGGGAGGTTCACTACGGCATTGTCCCAACGACGGTTCTGGAAGACCACAGTATGGAGTTCACGCTGGGGGTCGACGACTCGTCGCTGACCATAGCCTACAGATAAGGTCACCTGCTGGTGACTCTGGTTGAAATCCACTTCGGTGTTGGCACTGACTTCTGCAAATACAGACATCTCCGGAGCGAGCAACGAGAAACAAGCTTCGAGCACGGGCTCCTCGCTGGCGTCGCGCTCATCGCTGAAGACCCGCACCCGATAGTTGCCAGGAAGCAAGAGGCGGATATCCTCGTTAGGAAAGCGGAAACGATAGTGTGTGTAGAGTACCGTGGTATTGAAACTAGTCTCGTAGTCCTCGATGGGACGTCCGTTGAAACCCGAGAGATAGTCGCTCTCGAAGACATCATCCGCCACACTCCAGTCGGCATTGCAGAGCTCCACCTTATATATATAGCGGGTGTAGTCGTGGGACAATTCATCGAAGCTGATTTCCACGGGACGACCCAGCTGAGCCACCGGAGGCAACAGAGGATCGTCGTCCACCACAACCCGGACAGAACGGATGTGTTCGCTGAGCGAACGGGTGCGCTGAGCCGACAGCCCAGATGCTGCCAGGAGAAACAGAGTGAGTATAATGAACTGTCGAAACATGGCGCAAAGGTAGAGAAAAGTTTAAAGTTTCGAGGACAAAGTCCAAAGTTTTTGAACAACACATGACGTAAGTGGAGACTTTTTTGTACTTTTGCCGCGAAAATAAGGAAGGAAACGACATGAAACGACTACTTCAGACCCTCTTTGTTGCCTTGTTGGCAGCAGCTATAAACATTCATTCCACCAGCGCCCTCACTTATCAGAAAGCTGACAGCCTGAAAGTGGTGCAACTGCTGCAAGGGGGATTGCGCCAACCCGCAACGGAAAATCTGACCCTGTACTATGCAGAAAAACTTTTGGGAATTCCTTACGTAGGGAAGACCTTGGAGGTCAATCCAAAAGAGGAGCTGGCAGTAAACCTGCGAGAACTGGACTGCACCACTCTCGTGGAGAACGTGGTGGCGTTGGTCATGACAACCCGCGAGAAGAGTTCTCGTTTCAGCGACTTCTGCAAGAATCTGGAAAAGATCCGCTACAGAGAGGGGCACCTGAATGGTTACGCTTCTCGCAACCATTACTTCAGCGAATGGATTCAGAGCAACCAGCAGCAAGGCGTCGTCCGGGAGATTACGGGAAAGAAAGGCGACAACAGAGGAGACTACTACCCCTTCGTGGACGCACAGGTGCTGCGTTGCAACTACATGAGCAGCCACCCTGAACGCTATCCCATGCTGAGAAATAATGCTGAAGCCTTGCAACAGATAAAAGCAAACGAGCGACGAGTGAACGGACGTACCGTTCACTACATTCCACGACGACTGCTGGGCAAAACACGCAAGGTGCTGGGAGCCGTGGAAGACGGCGACATTCTGGCTATAGTGACCAAGAAGGCTGGTTTAGACGTGTCACATCTGGGCTTTGCGGTATGGGGCAGTGATGGCAAACTACACCTGCTCAATGCCAGTCAGATACACAAGAAAGTGGTTCTGGAACCAATGACATTAGAAGAGTACATGAGAAAACACTCCACGCAACTGGGAATAAGAGTGCTGAGAATGAAGAAGTAAGGAAAACACCTTGCCATCGTTTAAACTCAAATCGGTCATTAGGTTGTATTACCTTCCGGTAAAAAATATTCCGACTCGTTCAGTGCTGCGCCCCTGCAGCGGATGGCAACTGATCGTGCCGAGTAAACTCTAATCTACTTTCACATATAATGGTCATGATTTTTTCACATGTAATGGTCATGAATATTTATTTTATGGTTCATTATATGTCCCTAATTAATGGACATTCGTGTGAAAAAAGAGACCTTCAACTTTCGAGGGCTTGTCGAAAACATGAAAGCCTTCCGACTTAAGTGTTACAAGGACTTAGGATGGTTTCTTCCATGTTTACCAGACAGCAATAATTCTAAACGTGTCGAATTGCACACGCTTAGTAATCGAACTAATGATAGTTCTACTCTATATCGAGGGACGAAATCATTCGGCCTCTTCCAAGAGGGGAATATGTCGCATCTGCCGCATGATCCATGTTTGCCGCCTCAGCATATAAGCAGAAGGATTCTTGCTGCTGAAACGCAGAGGATTGGGAAGGGTGGCAGCGATGAGGGCGCAATTGGCGCGAGTGAGGTCCTCTGCCTTCCTGCCGAAATGCAGTTGCGCCACAGCCTCTGCTCCATAAATGCCGTCGCCCATCTCTATGGAGTTCAGATAGACCTCCATTATCCGTTGTTTGCTCCAGCACACTTCAATGAGTAAGGTGAAATATGCTTCCAGTCCCTTGCGGAGCCAGGAAGCTTGTGGCCAGAGAAAGACATTCTTTGCTGTTTGCTGGCTGATAGTGCTGCCGCCTCGTTGACGACCGCCAGAGCGGCGCTCCTCCAGCGCTTGACCGATGGCATCGAAATCAAAACCATGGTGCTCCATGAAACGCTGATCCTCCGACGCAATAACCGCTACGGGCAGATACTTGGAAATAGAATCCAGGGGTACCCAGTGGTGGCGCAACCGCACATGTTCGCCTGCTCCTATCTGCTGCGCACAACGAATGAGCATCAACGGAGTGACAGGAACCGGCAACCACCGGAAGGCCAACACTGCAGAGATGGAAGTGGCAAAAAAGAGGATGACAATCCACTGCAACAGCCTCTGGAGACGACGAAGAAGTTTCATGAAGAAAAATATCTTATAGAACAGACATCATTCTATGAGTCCTGCCGCTTTCCATTCTTGCACCATTTTCGTGACATCGCGCAGTGCCACATCCTCATCCACCTCATACTCCAGGCACAATAAGCGAGCCAGTTCCTGCTCGTCGAAATCTCGTTCTTCCACTGCTTGCCACAGATAGGCCGCCGTCTCGTTGAGATTGATGACTCTGGAGAAATCAATATTCTTTTTTCCGTGGGCCACAATAACCGAGGCACCGCAGACATCCAATAACTCGAAACCTTCTTTAATTCTCATATTGTTTGCTTATAAATAAAGAGGAACATGCGCCGCAAGAAAGTGGGGAGGCTGTTCCATCGTTGAATCTTTTGTTGCAGGCGTGCATCACTTGCCAGGAGGACATGACCACCCGGACGGATATATTTCGTCACAAGCCCCCGGACGTCCTTCTTCGTGCAATATTCCACGCCTCGGATATTACCATCGCCTTTCAGAATCAGGTTTTCGCCGTCCATCGACATAATCCGATGGAGCACGAAGGTACCGGGCTTTATCTCTGCCAACACTGCATCTCCCACCTGCAACTGAGTCCACGGAGACAACTCCACCTTGTCGCGCAGGTGCTCCAGGAACGGCCTCATGCTATAGCCTTTCACTACAAACGTAGCCGTCTCTCCGGCTGCCACATACCGGCTGATAATCGGCAGAAAACTGTCGTTGGGCAGTTCCCAGCGCGGAAGTTCCTCGCCCCCTGACTCGGAATACTTCTTCCGCTGGGCCCTGCGAAAAGGGGTCAGCAGCCAATGAATGATATAGGCAATCAGTTTCTTCATCTGGGGTGCAAGCTATTATCTGAATATATAGGCCATCTGTTTCTGCATCTGGGGGTGCAAGCTATTATCTGAAGATATAGGCCATCAGTTTCTGCATCTGTGAGTGAGAGCTATTATCTGAAGATATAGGCTATCTGTTTCTTCATCTGGGGGTGTAAGCTATTTCCGGACGCTTATGGCGTCAAAACATACATGTGCAGCCTCCTCGTCGGGGCGACACCCCAACCAGTAGATAGGAGTATGAGCAATGACAAGTGCTATCGTTTTGCAGATGCCCTGATAGACTCGTTTGTCCCATTTCATGGAGCTTACGGCAGGCAACAGCATCGCGAACGCCTCCACCACTTCCATTCTTCGGATAGTGTTCTCCGGTCGCTGTTCTAAGCGTGTGATTGCTCCTACGGGAGCCCAAATATTTCTGTAGCAAGGCGTTTTCCCGCTCCAGGGCGAACCGTAGATGCGCACTTCGTCCTCCACGAAACGCACTACAGGGTTGTCATCATTCATCAGATCGCAACCGGGAATATGCTTGTACCAAAGATGTGTGTGGGTGCTTTTGCCCGTGCCGCTGGGAGCGGTGAAGAGATAACCATAACCTGCATGTCGGATAACGGAAGCATGAACAAGCAATGTTCCTTGTTCGGCCGCAGCAAAGGCGTAAGCCATCATCAAGGCATTATTCAGTCCAAACTGATGTTGACGCATATCGTTGCCGGTGAGCACGGCACGACACACGCTGAAATCCGGCGATGCAGTCATGCAGCAACTCAGCAGACCGCCATCGCAGGCCGGCAGACTAATCTCAAAAGCATAGCTGCCCTCGGCGTCGCAGTAGACACCATGGTTGGCACCGCCGCAGTCGAACTGTCCTATCTCCTCCATCTGCGTGAAGGCGGGGGCGGTTCCCAACGAGACGTGCATAGAGAAAAGAACATCCCCCTCCTCCTCACACACAAAGGGAGAAAAAGAGGGGATGATGGAGGTGGGGTCGAGACCTTCGGGCAAGATAACCCTCAATCGGTGGAGAGCTACCTTGTAAATATATTGTGCCATATCTATCGTTTAGCTGGAGGAGGAGCCATGGGCGCACCGGCTGGTCTGTCCTTCTCTGCAGGAGCAGCAGGGGTCGCTTCAGCTGGCATGTCTTCTATAATAATAGGTTTGTATTCCTCCGCTTTGAAGCGGAACTGTTCCTCGTCCAGCACCAGGAAATGTAGTCCAGGACTCTTCTCGTAGAGTTTGTGCACCTTTCGCCATTGGCGCTGCAACCTCTTGGGATTCGTGTCGAAGAAGATAGTGCAGATGCTGTTCCTGGTTTGCCGAGCGTCCTCCATGTGGTTCTGCAGTTGCAAACCATAGAGCGAACGGTCGACCAGAAACTTATGTCCGTCCAACCACGCGCTGTCCAGCGTCTGAACAACCGTCTGGCAGGCCGTGGAATCCGTGAACGAAGCGGCGAAGCCGAAGATATACACCCGCTTCATCTCGGGCTCTTTCTCTGCATAGGCCTGCACGAGACAACCCGTGAGTCCCATCAACAGTAAGATGGTGATGAAACGTTTCATTATCCCAGATAAGATTTCAGGAGTTTGCTCTTGGAATTGTTGCGCAGCCGGCGAATGGCCTTCTCCTTAATCTGACGGACGCGCTCGCGGGTGAGGTTGAAGCGGTCGCCAATCTCTTCCAGCGTCATCTCCTGATGATTGATACCGAAGAACATCTCCACGATTTGCTTCTCACGCTCGCTCAAGGTGCTCAGTGCGCGATCTATCTCGCGGCTCAGACTCTCGTTGACCAGGCTTTTGTCTGCCATGGGGCTGTCGTCATTCACAATGACATCGAGAAGTGTATTGTCTTCGCCCTCCACGAAAGGAGCATCCACGGAGATGTGACGTCCGCTCACCTTCAGCGTGTCGCTGATCTTATCAACAGGGATATCGAGTTCCTCTGCCAGCTCATCGGGACTGGGCTTGCGCTCGTTTTCCTGTTCGAACTTAGAGTATGCCTTGCTGATCTTATTCAGCGAGCCCACTTGATTAAGGGGCAGACGAACGATACGACTTTGTTCTGCCAATGCCTGGAGGATGCTCTGACGAATCCACCACACGGCATAAGATATAAACTTGAAGCCGCGCGTCTCATCGAACTTCTCTGCAGCCTTGATGAGCCCAAGGTTGCCCTCGTTGATGAGGTCTGGCAGCGAGAGGCCCTGGTTCTGGTACTGCTTGGCGACACTGACCACGAAACGCAGGTTGGCGCGCGTCAGTTTCTCCAGAGCGGCCCGGTCGCCCTTGCGAATGCGCTGGGCCAGTTCCACCTCTTCCTCCACGGTGATAAGATCTTCACGGCCAATTTCCTGAAGATACTTGTCGAGGGAAGCACTCTCACGATTAGTGATACTTTTTGTAATCTTAAGTTGTCTCATTCTTTATGGTATATTCAATGAATACTCTTGCTGCCTTGCGTGGTCGGGTTCGGGCCAAGCCACACTTGCGGACCATCTCCTCTCTGCTTTGGTCAAACGGGACTACCGCAAAAAAATATTTTCAAGCCTGCAAAGGTACATTATCTATAGCATTTTCACAAATATTATTCAAAGATTTTTTCGAAAAAGATGCGAGGACGCAAAGTTTTTCCTCTTTCTTTGCATCCTCGCACGAAATCATGCGTTTTGGCACATTCTTTGCAGAAGGGCGTCAGTTCTTCTTTCCGCCATCTTCCTCACCCAGGGTGATGGCTGTTGCCACACGGCGTCCGCTCTGCGTCACGGCGCGAATCCACAGAGTGCGGTCGCTGCTTTGGTTGGCAGCTCTCACGGCTTCTTCGAAGTCCTCCACCGTACGCAGTTCCTTGTCGTTGACCTTCAGCAGAATCATACCCTTCGTGATGTTGGCATCTTTCATCTTGCCATTCTTCAGAGCCACGACTTCCAGACCATAGGAGAGGGCCAGTTGGCGCTTGAGTTCATCGCTCAGCGGCTTCAGTTGAGCCCCAAAGAGGTCGATGTCCACTTCTTCTATCACGTCGGTGCCTCCTTGTGCGTTGCGCAAGGTAGCAGACTTCGTCTGACTCTTCTTGCCACGGATGAAAGTGATGCGTACCTGGTCGCCAGGACGGTGCTGACTCAGAGCCTCTTGCAACTCTGCCATTTTGATGACTTCCTTGCCATTGATGGCGGTGATGACGTCGCCTTTCTGCAGACCGAGGTCTGCGGCCGTGGAATTGTCCTCCACGCTGTGGATATAAATACCTTTAGTGGTTCCCAAATCCACCTCGTTGCCCTTAGCCTTTTCGCTGTCGATATAATTAGTGACATCTGTACCGCTCACTCCCAAGAGGGCGCGCTGAACGATTCCAAATTCCTTCAGATCCTTCACGACCTTGTTCATAATGGAAGTGGGGATGGCAAAACCATAGCCCGAATAGCTGCCGGTCTGGCTGTAGAGCATAGCATTTATACCTACCAGCTCACCACGTTCGTTGACCAGCGCACCACCGGAATTACCGGCATTGATGGCTGCATCCGTCTGGATGAAACTCTCTACGCCATTGGCTCCGAGGGAACGGGCTTTGGCAGAGACGATACCAGCTGTGACGGTGGAGGTGAGGTTGAAGGGGTTGCCCACTGCCAGCACCCATTCTCCCACGCGAAGGTCATCCGAGTTCCCAATGGTAATGGCAGGCAAGCCCGTGGCTTCCACCTTTATCAGGGCCAGGTCGGTGGTCTCGTCCAGTCCGATGATGCGACCTTTGTACTCCGTGTTATCATTCAGTTTCACGAGAATCTCGTCGGCTCCAGCCACGACGTGGTTGTTAGTGACGATGTATCCGTCGGCAGTGATGATGACACCCGAGCCAGCTCCCTGACGGCGCGGCTGGGTCTCCACTTCCTGCTCGCGGCTCTGTCCTCCGTTGCCATATCCGAAGAACTCTCCGAAGAAATCCTCAAAAGGATCGCGAACACGCACCCGCTGGCGCACCGCATTCTGGGTCACCTTAATATATACAACGGAATTCACGGATCTGTCGGCAGCCGTAGTCAGGTCCACCAGACCGGAGGGAGCTGCAGCCGCAGTGGCAGCAGCGCCGTTGGGCATCTGAAGCGACGCGGGCTGGGCACCGAAGAAGCCATTGTCTGAATAGTCATTTGCAGCCGAACGGGAACCTGCACGCATAACGGCGCCCGTAAGTACACTGCTGCTCAGCACCAGCGCAGCTGCGCCAAGCCATTTCTTAGTGTTTTGTGTCATTTTGGTAGTATAATTTAATTATTAATGTTGGTTGTCTGAGTTCTCTTATGTGTCGATGGCTTTGTTTCCATGACGAGAATCTCTTGTTCTCATCATTTCGGACACAAAAGTAGTGCAAAAGTTTATCATTCGGACGTTTTGTCACCCATTTTTTCTTTC
>JAILFY010000002.1 GCA_024697285.1 Bacteroidaceae bacterium | reverse complement strand
TCGTCCAGTACCTCGCCCTTGGCAATGATACTGCTCGAACCGCTGCGAACATAATACCTCATCTGCTTCACCTTGGCCTGCACGTCCATCGGTATCGCATACGGACGGTTCACGCCCGACGGTGCCCATATCACCAGCACTTGCTGACCGTCCACCTCTTCTACCGATATCCTCGGCAGATAGTACGGATCGAACATATTGTTAAATCCCACCATCTGTTTCAGGATGCCATCCACCTCTTCGATGTTAATCCCTGCTACAGGCCGCTTGGCGAGTCCGTTATCATGTTGCTCCACGCCCACAAGGATGTAGCCGCCTCCGAGGTTATCGAAGTCGTTGGCAAACGCACAGATACTGTGATAGATGTCCGCAGGGTTCCAGCCCTTCTTAAACTCTATCCTGTTTCCTTCAATCTTCCGCTTATTCAGCAGATCTTCTATGTTAATCGGTAGTGCCATATATTCTTATAACGTTTCAATTTCCGTTCATTTGATAACCTTCTTCATCAGCTCGCTCAGCTTTATCGGTTCGGGCACCGCCATTTGGTTGCCTCTTTTGTCCGTTATCTCGCTGATGTTCCATTTATATTGAGCCCATTCAGGTTCTGTTCGTTCCGGTTCCAAGCGATAGACAATGTAAATGTCGTCCTTCTTCTTCTTTTCGTCCTTTGCAGGTGGATAACCCATGCGGAGCAGGTCGGAACGCCTGAACACTCGCGGTCCTTCGTCTGCCAGCCTAACGAACTCAATGCTCTCACTCTTTGCATGCAAAAGAAGATACCGACTAGCAACAAGGTTGCGACTCAGACGCACAGAGCCGTTCTTCGTTCCTGTACGGTAATTGTAAAGCCCAGTCTTGCGAATCCATTCCAACTGCTTGTCGTCTTTCACATATCCTAATACTACCCATGTCTCGTCTGGTAGAAAGTCTCTGTTTTCACCTTCCGCTTCTGGCAGACTTTCCATCGTTATGGTCTTGTTCCGTTCCAGATGCACGTCATACTGATAGTACGACAGCTTTTCGCGGTCTGATGTGCGGTCCATCAAATGAGCTTTCACCTCTGCCAGGAATTGCTTCAAATAGACGGAGTCTTCCCGCCAATGCCCTGGCCGGATACTGAAAGCGCCCAATCCCGGCACAATCTCATGGAAACCACGCATCTCCCTGTTTTCGTCTCCAGGATACAGCACATAGGCACCACTCGTCCTTCGGATGGCGTCCTTATAGGCATGCATTTTCAGCAGGTCACCACGTTTATATATCTTCAGTTCCTGTTCCTGCTTTTCTTCAGCCAATTCCTCGCCAATGTCCTTCCCTACATCCTTGTCCTCCAGCAACACCTTATCCAGACGATACTTCGCATCAAAATGTATATGGATTATCAATTCCTGACGTTCTGCCTCCTGTTCGGATATATCTCCTGGCCATAGCGATAGCGTATAGTCGGGGCGCATGGTCATCGTCCAACTGCCCGCCTTGTGGATGGGGTCTTCACCCTCGGCTACCCTATTAAACGTCCTGTTGTAATAGAATGCCACGTTCAGCACGCGTGAGAAAGTCTCCTGCTGTCCGCTCACCATTCGCATCCGTCCTTGTCTCAGGTTCAGGTTGATGGCATCCTCCTTAAAGTCCACCAGTTCCTTCTTTGCCTGTGGCTCGATGTGGAAGAACTCGCTCACCAGTTCCAGCAACTTAAAGAACAGCCAGTACTCATACAGCGTCGCCACGTTCTTCTTGCCAGCGTCATACACATCATCTCCACCTGTCCAGTTCAGTTTAGCGGCCAAGTCAAACAGCAGCCAAGCCTGCAGCACCTCACGATAGCCCTCCTTGCGTTGCAACACAGGGCTGTTCATATTCATGTGTGTAGGTTGCGAAATCTGACGGAAGAACTGGTTGTCCAAATGTTCATACAGTCGCTCCAGCGTCTGGTTGGCTTCCGTCTTCAGCTGTTCGGTAGCATTGGCATACCCTCTTATTTCAGAACAGAAATTCACAAACGTACGCAGCACGAATTTCACGAACTGATTCTCCTGATTGTCCGTTGTGTCGCGCTTGTATTCAACCTCTATTCTCCTTGGCACACTCGTCAGGCACTCAGGCATCCCCCTACGCATTCCCTTGGGTAGCTGAATCCTGTCTGTACTCGCTGCTATCTGGCGGATGTTTTTGCGACTCAAACGCCTTACTCCGATAATCTCTCGTTCGATGTTAGCATCAGTCCATTTCCTTACGGGGTTAGAAATAATCTTGTGGATAGCCTCTGAAAATGCCTCGCTGTCAATCAGCGAACGCACAAACGAAAAACGCTGGTAGAGTGTCTTCGATGAGCACGACTGGTCTATCTCCAGTCTTTGTGTCACGGGCGAGCCTTGTTGCAGTACCAAATCGGTATAGTATTCCGCA
Organism: Bacteroidaceae bacterium; assembly: GCA_024697285.1. Taxonomy (GTDB): domain Bacteria; phylum Bacteroidota; class Bacteroidia; order Bacteroidales; family Bacteroidaceae; genus Physcousia. Next base: position 1,109 of record JAILFY010000002.1, on the reverse strand, counting down.
ATCTCATCCAACATCAAGCGATAGTCGCTCCTGTATTCCGACTTCGTGCTCCTTATCTCCAGGCTCACACTCCCCACCGGTTTCTGGGTGTCCACATCCACCACCTGTAATGCCAAGTGCCCCACATAGATGCCTGTGGTCAACGTACCCTCACAAGCATGGCTTGTCTTGTTGGGATGGAACCTCACAATCTCATTCTCCCTCTCAAACTGGTAACGGCAACCTGTCGAAGTTTGTGCCGTTTCGAATGGCACAAATTCGTATGCGTAAGTACATCCCTCCATCAGCTGCCATCTCGATTCACCAGCATAGGGTTCCCTCTCCTCAAAGACCTTCGCCTTCGAGGACTGTGGGTATATCAGCAGCCTCAAGCCGCTGCACTTCCCTTCTACTGGTATTTCGAGATGTTCTAGCTCGTTCTGCATATTTTATGCTTCTGCAAAACTGGTGAATCCATTCGCCGTTGCCGACTCATACATGCGACGTATCTTGTCGGCACTCTCTTTATACTGGGCCTTCTCCACGTTCTCCTTAGCAATATTCAGATCCTTACCAGCACCTGTAAAGCAAAGCTTCCAAAGTTGCGCGAGCACAGGCTCCAGCTTCTTTCTCGAGCCATGCAGTTTGGGCAGCAGTTTCTGTACGATAGCAGCATCCAGGATTTCCTCGTCGGTCATCTTTTTGTCAGTATCATCATTAGTCTTTGCCTGACAGATAAAGCGGAATATCTCCGTTGCCGAGCGGTAACCGAACTCAGCATTCACGTTCTTCAGCTCGTCAAAGAACTTCTGCAGCATCTTCACCGCCTCGTCGTCCTGAGCCAGGTCCTTCTTACAAGCCTTTGCCACAAAGTCTGCTCCCATTCCTACTGCCTTGCTGATAATGCTGTCGCGGTCTATCTCACGCATTTCCTGCAGGAACGCGCCCATCTCCTTCGACGAAATCTTAAACTCTATTACGTTGGCTCGGTCCAGCACCTTGGGCGAGAACATATACGTCGTCTCGTCCACGTTGATGGTACCAATAATAAAGAGATTCTTTGGCAGGTCAATGCGCTGCGGCACACCGTCAATCACTTTGTCACATTCCGTATCACTATTCCACAAGCT
>JAILFY010000039.1 GCA_024697285.1 Bacteroidaceae bacterium | reverse complement strand
GGTGTTGCACTGGTCCACGCGCAGTTCCATGTTGGACTGTCCGCTGGCCAACCAAACGTCGCCGAAGTAGAGGCTGTCGATGCAGATGGTCTGCTCCTCGTGGCGGGTCAGGCTCGAGAGAGCTACGGGGTAACGAGCCGGATACTGTTCCAGATAATCCTTGACACGCATCGGCGTTGCTTCCACGGAGAGGGTGTAGGGACCTCCCGCCTGCCAGGTACCCAGTTCTGTCGTCCAGCTGCCGTCGGCCTGGCTGCAGGCATGTGCTTCGCGCACCATCTTCCCGTCCTTCTTCAGTTGTACCACGATTTGTTGGCGGGCGTCTGCCGTACCGCTGACAACCATCGGTTTGTCCCGTTGCGCTACCATTCCATTGCCATAGAGCACGGGCAGTTGCAGTCCTCCGTGGTCCCCCGTGAGGGCACCATAGACGGTGCGCGCCAGGATCTGCGCACCTTCTGGGTTGGGGTGCAGTGCATCTGGGAAGAGGTCCGGACGGCTGTGAAGGGGTGAGTAGAGGTCCACGAGCTGTGCGCCAGCGCCTTGTGCTACCTTGCGGATGGCCTCCTGAATCTGGATGTGCCAGTCGCGTGTGCCGCTCTGGAAGCGGGGATGACGGTCGAAGATGGGAGTCATGAGACATACCAGCACGCGAGCCTCGGGGTTAGCCACGCGGAACGAGTCGATGAGCGCGCGATAGTTGGGGATGAACTCTTCCTTCCAGTCGGGCCAGTTGCGGGGGTCTGTGTCGTTGAGACCCAGGTGAATGACCACCCAGTCGGCCTGGAAGTCCATGGCCTGACGGAACTCGGGAAGGTTCACATAGGGGCGGTGGCCTTTGTAGAGCAAAGTGGCCCCGGAGTGTCCGAAGTTACGCACCTCATAGCGTCCGCTGTCGGCAACGTCCAGCAGTTGCTGCAGCCGTACCGGGTAGGCATCGCGGTCGCGATGACGAAGGCCATAGCCGTAGGTGACGCTGTTGCCCACACAGGCAACGCGGGTGGGACGAGGGCTTTGTTTCTTCTTGCGGGCCGAAGCGGGTGCGGCCACGAAGAGCATCAGGAAGGACAATAGAAAGAGGTGGTGGAATCTGGTATGCATAGGGGTATCTCGATTGTTTTCGTTAGTCGATGGCCGAGGAACGGCAGAAAAGAAGCAGTTCTTGGGGGAGGTGTTCAGAGGGAGGGCCCTCGCTGCAGGGGTGTTAGTTGGAAAATGATGAGGCTACAGACTGCGGCGCAGTTGTCCTTGCCTGCAGCAGGACATCCTGTTTGTAGCCGAAACGGGAGGCGCTGGTAGCCCGTAGCAGAGTCGAACTGCTCTTTAGAGAATGAAAATCTCTCGTCCTAACCGATAGACGAACGGGCCATGAAGAAAGGTGGTGGCTGCTACTGCGGAGCTCCGAAGAGCATGGCCTCCAGTTGTTCCACCGCGTGGGTGATGTCGTCGCGGAAGCGCTTGTGATCCCTCAGGAAATCGGAACGGCCTTGGGCCAGCTGCTGATAGAGTTCCTGGTTCATCTCGTTGGCGTAATCTGCTATCGCCAGTTCGATATCGTCTTTCTGCCAATCCAGGGTGGAGTGGATGTAGATGCGCTGCTTCTGGTGCAGAAAACTGTAGGCCGTCTCTATGCAGTCTTTCGTTATCATGTGTTCCTGTGGGGCGTCCGTTTGCAGGTCTGGATTAGGCCTTTATGAACTTTGACACCGCAAAGGTAGAGAGAAAAAACTACATACGCAAATATTTTGCACGATAACTTCAAAAACAGTCCTGAGCAGTCCATTTCAGGAGGCGAAGGAGGTCCGTGGGGCACGAGGCAGCGCGGTCAGCACCACCTGCTTTTGCAGCAACAACAGCGCCAATGGCTTCTTGCGAAACCATTGGCGCTGTAGATGTCGTGTTGACTCTTGTCGCCATTCCCTCCGTATGGTAGGGGGCAGACGAACAACCTGTCAGCCTATTTGCTCCAATCGTCGTCCCAGACGTCGTAGTCGACAACTTTCTTGACGCGTGCCTCATCTTCATAGTTTTCATTCGATACGCTCAATCCCTCAGTGTTCGTGCCTGTCAGACTTCCTGCCAGCATACCATTGGGTTCCACCTGAAAGAGGCTGATGTATGGTGTAGTATATTGTATTTTTTTCATAATTTATGAGTTTATTTGCCCACTCCCGACCTGTCTGTCCTCAGCATAAGAGTAATGCTTAGGTCACTCGGGGTAGATCGACATCCTGCGATGCAGTCTCCCCCCCCCTTGGGGTGGCTGCGACGGAAAAAAATTGAGTTATTTTTCCTTGCAGACTTCGCTGAGCTCAGAGAGTGTAAGACAAGCTTGCTTAGTCGCGGCAATCGACGTTAAGCTCGAGAGGAAGGGTTGGGGCCAGGATTCTTTATTTTACCAACACCTTCTTGCCATTCACGATGTAAATGCCTTTCTGGGCCTCGCTCACGCGTTGGCCAGCGAGGTTGTAGATGACCTCATCCTGCAGTTCTTCCCCATCAATTGTCTTGATGGCCGTTTCCTCTCCGTTGATGCAGATGGTCAGGGCCTTGACGCCAGCGGGTGCCTCGGCGTTGGCCTTGACATAGCAGCGAAAAGCCTTCAGCTCATTCTTCACGGATGTGAGATGGAAATTGTTGTCTGCACCCAGCACATAGTCTTTACCCACCACGATGGGATTCGCAACATCATCCTTGGCATACGGCGTGTAAACGCCCACGACGTTGTAGTTAGAGCCTGTAGCCGTCAAGCCGTTGGACGACACCGTAATCGTTCGGGAGGTAATTTTCTTGGAAGAAATATTCTTCGCTGCATCGGCCTTATATAAATAAGGTGTATGGGCGGCCAGTGCGCTGGCCTCCGTGAAGTTCAGTTTTCCCTCCTCATCACCCGAGTAAGCATAAAGCTTGCCCGAGCCAAGGACGGTGGTCACCTTCTCTGCCGTCATGTCGAAAGGCAGGATGAGGGTGTTCCAACCCTCATAGATGGTTTTGGTCAACTGCACTTCACCCGTGCAAGCCACTTCCGTGTAGGCAGTAGCCTCGTTGATAGCAACCACCTTATGCACGCTGTAGCCAAACACCGTAGCGGGCGCCAGACGAGCATCTGTCCCTGTCGAGAGCACCGTCTCCACTTTAGCTGTTGATGCATTGGCGATGGAATAGACATAGTCGCCATAGACAAACTTGCTGCCTGTGGTCAGGCTTGTGGCCATCGATTTAATCGTGCTTTTCAGTACGCTGTACCTATCCACCAGCTCTTCGGGCGAATAGAAACCGATGTCGGCGATAGTGGCATGGCCGCTGTTCGACGATGTCAGTCCGAAGCACGCCAGACTGCAGGCTCCGCCGTTGGCTGTTGTCACGGGCACCTCGCTCACGCCGAAGAAGCGCGCTTTCTTCTCTGCCTCATCGAAGTTGCCCATCTTGCGCAGGTCCCAGATAAGATAGACGTCCGAACCGTCGGTGGCCGTGTAGGTTGGCGCATCCTGTTTTCCGTGGTTACAACCCATCAGCCACCACATATAGGCGTTAGTGGCCAGGTCGGTTCCCTTGATAACTAATAGACATTGGTTGGGCAGTATGCTGTAGGTGTCCTTCACACTCGTCTTCATGCGCATATTGATGTGGTAGTCACCGCCACCCGAGGTAATCTGTATCGCGCCATCGTTGTAGGTCATCGATGAGATATTGCCGTCATTACCGTTCTTCTCGA
>JAILFY010000142.1 GCA_024697285.1 Bacteroidaceae bacterium | reverse complement strand
CCCTTCACCCATGCCTATCTGACCACCCTTGGCGAGACGCTGTTTCCCAGTGTTCCCACTTCTCTGACAGCAGCCAGTATTCTTCCTCACTCCCTCAATGCGGTGACTCCCTCTATCGGCACCGGCTTCGACTTGGGTGTGATGATGCACGGCCTCGTCAAGAACCGCTGGGGCTACGAGGTGGGACTCTTCAACGGCACCGGTTCCGGCGTCAACAGCGCCACCAAGACCCTCTCAGACGATATCCACATACCCTCTTTGCTCTATGCCGGACGCCTCACCTATCAGCCCAAAGGTGCTATGCCCATGACCCAGGGCAACCGCCACCTGCAGAATATCGATAAGATGCTCATCGGCGCAAGCATAAATTACAACGTGGAGAGCGAGAACGAGAGCACCAACGACCTGAGGGCCGGACTGGAGTTTGCCTGGCTGAAGAACAGATGGTATTTCGCTGCCGAAGCCTATCTGATGCACGTGGGATTCACCGACCGCCAGAAGATCAACAGCACCTATAACTACTTTGGCGGCTACGCTCAGGCAGGCTACTTCGTGGCTCCCGACTGGCAAGTGGGTCTCCGTTATGACCTCATGGATCGCAATGGCACCGACAAGGATGGCCTGCTGAATATGCCGGCAGCGGTTGTCAACTACTTTGTCCCGAAGACCAATATCAAACTTTCTGCCATGTATCAGTTCAATGGCCGTTGGGGTCATGACACTCAGCTCGACCGCGACCTTGATGACATGGGCATTTCCACTCACACGGCCTGCATCAAGATGCAGTACGCCTTCTAAGAGAACGCAGATGGAAATGAGACGTAATCTTTTCTTTGCTCTCGTGGCAACGGCCCTGCTCACCTCCTGCGACGACGGGCCCATCGAAGAGAAATCCTATGCGAGTTCCGAAGGCAAGAACGTGAAACTGGAAGGTGTCATCACGGGAGTAGACGAGTGGCCCGACGGATTCAGCGTGAATCTGGCTGGCTTCGTGCCTGACGACGATTCCTATGCCACTATTGCCAAAATAGTGCCTTCGGAGCAAACCGGAGACTACCATGTCTCCATGTACCTGAAAGCCATCCCCATGGAAGTCACTTCCGTGCGCTTGTGCCTGCTCAATAACTTGCGGCAACACATTGCCACCTTCGCCGAAGTGGACATCTCCGATGCCTCTTCCCGGGACACCGTATATTTCCATGTCGACACGATCAGTGCAGGAATGTTCACGGCCATCCAGAAGAGCTACCTCACCACCACCTGTGCGGCCTGCCACGGAGCCACAGGGCGCGCCGCAGCAGGACTTTTCCTCACCGAGGACAAGAGCTATGAGGCGCTCGTGGGACAGCCATCGAAGAAGGTCGAAGGACAGATGATAGTGAAACCCGGAAGTGCCGAGGAGAGCGTGCTGTACCAGGCGCTGACGACGGAACTGACGCAGGACTGGCGAGAGTACCACCGCGACCTCGTCTCGGAATACTACGAGCAAAACATCCTGCCCATCATCAGGAGCTGGATAGACAACGGAGCCCAGCGCTGAACCTGCAGTGGCCAGTGAATCCCGCCTAAGCATGTCCTGTTGACAACCGAGCCCGTCGCTGTGCCCGCTGCGCGTCCTTCCCGGACGTCTGCTCCAGACTCAGGGCCGACTGGCACCGGGAGAAAGGCCGATTAGGGTTAAAAATAGTTTAATAATCCCTCTTCTTAAATAAAACTCCCGGAGCCGCCACCTGCCTTAGCATCTTTTTTATTAACTTTGCGCCCTTGTATGAAACAAGAGAAAATAGAATTCCCAGAAATAGGAGTCAGCGTGGAACTGTCGACCTTCGCCCCTGCGGGCAAGGTGGCTGAGCAACACGCCATTCTCCACGTCGAACCGCGCGGCGAGCTCTTTGCCGGACAGTTCGACCGCATCTATCGTGCCGAGGTGGCGCTGCTGCAGCTGCCTCAGTGCGCCCAGTCACGCACCATCTTCAAGCGCTATTTCCTCAGTGATGCTACCAACCAGCAACCCCTCGTTCGCACCGAACGCGACTGCTCGGTAAGCTGCATAGAACAACCGCCCCTCGATGGTTCTAAAGTGGCAGCTTGGCTCTATCTCGTTCGCGACATGGAGGTGGAGAATCACGATGGACTCGTCATCGCACGCCACAACGGCTATCAGCACCTCTGGAAAATGGGTATGCACGAGCACAGCGGCGACAGCGCTTGCCAGACGGAAAACCTGCTCACGGCCTACGAGGAGTTGCTGCAGCGCTTCGGCGCCACACTGGCCGACAACTGCATTCGCACTTGGTTCTACGTTCGGGACGTGGACACGCAATATGCTGGAATGGTACGAGCCCGCCGCGAGAACTTCATAGCCCAAGGACTCACTCCCGAGACGCATTATATCAGTTCCACCGGCATCGGCGGATTGCCAGCAGACACCCGTGCGCTGGTGCAACTGGGCACCTATGCACTCGTGAACTTCCAGCCCGAACAGCAGCGCTACCTCTATGCCAAGACACACCTCAATCCCACCTATGAGTATGGGGTGACTTTCGAGCGGGGCACCGCCGTGAGCTACGGCGACCGTCAGCACGTGTACATCAGTGGCACCGCCAGCATTAATAATAAAGGTGAGGTGCTTCACGTAGGAGATATCGTCAAGCAGACCCATCGGATGTGGGAAAATGTAGAAGCCCTGCTGGCAGAGGCCGATACCACTTTCGCCGATATTGCTCAGATCATTGTTTATCTGCGAGACATGGCAGACTATGACATGGTGAGCTCTATGTTCCGGCAGAAATTCCCCAACACACCTTACGTCATCACCCACGCTCCCGTCTGCAGGCCCACGTGGCTGATAGAGATGGAGTGCGTGGCCATCAAGGAACAACGGAATCCACAGTATCGTGAGTTCTAAAAGAATCCAGGCACTCTGCCTTGCCCTCTGTTGCCTTTTGGCAATGGCGCTGCCGGTTCATGGAGCCGAGAGCATTCCATGCGTCAGCCGTTCACACGCCGACAGCCTCCGCACCAAGCTCGTTATCTACCAAGGTGCCATTCATCCACTCAACACCCTGGCCACAGACTTTACCCTTAAAGTTTGTGGCCAGCGCCGTCCCTACGGCTACTCTCCAGAGCAGGTGGTGGCCAGCTGGCTCCTCTACCCCGATGTGTGGAACCGGGCACCTCTGATACTTGTGGACAACGAGGAGCTGTGCCAGCTGCTGGGGACGAGTGGCGAGCACATCGCCATCTCTCAACTCTACGACAGCACCTCCTACCGCCTGCAGCAACTCATCGACACCATTCCCTTTGCCTCTGACCGCCTGCAATACGCCATCCGGGAGGTCGACGAGCGGGTGCGACTCGTGGGACAACTGCTGTCGGGCCAACTGTTACAGCCCGCACCAGTTGACACCGAGCCCCTGCCCTGGTGGAAACTTCAATTCGAGTTACTGAACAATCGCTGGCCCCTCTTCGATGTGCTCTATGCGCTGCTCCTCTTGGCTCTCCTTATTCTATTCATCTATTATATCAGACGTTAGGCCCCATTCTATGTTTCACACTTTCACCACGGACAGCGGTTTACGAATTATCCTGGCACCCTCATCCTCAGATGTCGTCTGTGCCGGCATAGCAGTGGCCAGTGGCACTCGTCATGAGTTGGACGGCGAGAGCGGCATGGCGCACCTTGTAGAACACATGACCTTCAAGGGCACTCGACGCCTCTCGTCGGTTCAGGTCCTCAACAGAATGGAGAGTGTGGGCGGCGACCTGAATGCGTTCACTGCCAAGGAAGAGACCATCTACTATGCCACTTTCATGCGGCAGCACCTGCATCGCGCCCTCGACCTTCTGTTGGATATTGTCTTCAACAGCACCTACCCGCAGGCAGAGCTGCAGAAGGAGAGAGAGGTAGTGGCAGACGAGATAGAGAGCTACAACGACTCGCCCGCAGAACTTATCTTCGACGATTTCGAGGCGCTGCTTTTTCCGGGCCAGCCACTGGGCCGCAACATCCTGGGTGATGCCGCGCGCCTGCGCCAATATTCCAGCACCGACCTGCAGGCTTTTGTTCGCCGGACCTACAGTCCCGCCCGTGCAGTGCTCTTCGTAAGAGGAAATGTCAGTGAGCGGGAGCTTCGCCGGACGCTGAGGGGACTGAGTGGTCTGCACTCTTACGACGCTCCAGCAGGTCCCGTGCCCAGCGCCGCGCCTCAGTCTGCATCTGCTTCCGGCTCGCAAGCATCTGCAGAAGTTGTGCCCAGCGCCGCGCCTCAGTCTGCATCTGCTTCCGGCTCGCAGAATGTTTCTTCGCCCATTGTCGTGAAGAAAGACTGCCACCAGTCACATGTCGTTCTTGGCTGTCGTGCCTATTCCTTCACCGACCCTCGTCACCCGGCACTCTATCTGCTCAACAATATCTTGGGCGGACCGGCCATGAACTCCCGTCTGAGTCTGGCTTTGCGAGAGCGCACAGGATTGGTCTATTCTGTGGATTCATCCTTGAGTTCCTACACCGACACAGGTGTCTGGTGCACCTATTTCGGCTGCGACCACACCGACGTGCAGCGTTGCCTGCGACTGGTGCATCGCGAGTTGCACCGCCTTTGTGATGCGCCCCTTTCGCCTCGCACTTTGGCTGCCGCCAAACGTCAGTTGAAGGGGCAGTTAGGTATTGCCAGCGACAACACCGAGAACATGGCCCTTGGCCTGGCGAAATACTTCCTCCACACCAATCGTACCTTCGAGCTCCAGAAACGCATGGAACAGATAGATGCACTCACTCCGCAACTATTGCAGGAGGTGGCCAACGAAATCATGAACCCTGCGCACCTCAAAATATTGATATTTCAGTAGAGTGGGGGAGGAGGTGGCCCCCCTCGAGCTACCCCGAGGGGGAGAAACGTTTTTCACATATAATAGTCATGAATTGAGGACCTGAAATATATATGTATCGGCTCACTAACGTTTTTCTCAACACGTATATACGTATCAACCAACACGTATATACGTATCAACCAACATGTATATACGTGTTGGCAAAGATGTACCTTCGTGTTGGCCCACATGTACCTTCGTGTTGGCTCACATGTACCTTCGTGTTGACGAATATGAAGCTTCGTGATGAAAAACGCAATGTAGATTAGATTACAAGATGTATATATCTTCAGCTCAAAAGATATAAATCTTCTGTCCGTAAGATATAAATCTTCTGCCCATAAGATATTATCTTATTCGTATAAGATTCCATCCAATTCGGTTATCCTCTGTGTATTCATTGTGCCCCTTGTTTTACTCCACTTTTTCTCGTTCAGTCTGCTGTCATCACAAGTGGCAAAAGTACGTTCGTGGGAGGAACGAGGATCGCCGCGGGCGGATCGCGGCGCAGTCGACCCATGGGAGATGGGTAACCGCTCCCTCCCTCATGGGGAGGGCGGGGTGGGTTTAGGATGGTCTGAAGGGGTGGCTCTTGGTGGTTCTTCTTTTTATTTCTGAAGAATAGTTCGGGCAGATTCTATAAGAGTGTCGATGCCACGAAGGCGGTCGGACTCGGAGAGGGAAACCAGCGTGTCTGGTTGTATTCCGAACTCAATCTGATTCATCTGTGCATCGAACATGGGACAGGCCGAGAAACGGACGCTCCAGCCATTAGGCAGTTCGCTGCTGAAGGGCATCCCGCTGCCGCCTCCCGTCTGATCGCCCAGAACGGTGACGAGAGGGCATTGCTTGATGTCGCGAACGAAAGCGTTGGTGGCGCTGTAGCAGTGGCGGTTGGTGAGTACTACTGCTTTCTTCTGCCAACGGATTCCCTGAGCGGGCTCGAGATATTCTGCCTGTGGCTCGGAGAAATCGGCATGGCCTCGCCCATTCTTGTGGCACATATATCCTACGAGACGACGTTCGTTGGTGAAGCGGCGGGCCAGTGATTCTGCATTCGTGAGGTCCCCACCACTATTATCCCTGAGGTCAAGGATGAGGCCATTGCAACTGCGCAGGTAGGAGAGTGCTTCGCTGATATTGCCATTGCCCAGCGAGGTCTGGAAACTGTTGCACACCACATATCCGATGTTATCTGGCAGAATCCGATATTTCAGGGAGGCAGCTATTTTATAGTCTGTGCCAAGGTATTTTCGCTGCAGTTCCTCGGAGAAATTGGTGGGATAGTCTTCGTACCAACTCCAGTAGCGCCCCACGTCGTGTGCTGCATAGAGGTTTACGTGTCCGTCGCGCAATTCGGCCAGCATATCTGCCAGCACTTCGAAGAGCTGTGCATTGTTCATGGAAGCAGAGAGGCGCTGGCTGTAGTGGGTATAGACAGCGTCCCAGTCCAGCCCGAGGGTGTCTCGCTTGTAGTCGAGGAAACAGTAGTGCTCATCTATTATCGTCCACAGTGCCTCGAGATTTCCCGAAGGAGTGTTGCTGAACTCTTCTTCCTCAACGCAGCTCGCAAGAAGCAGTAGTCCGAGCAAGGAGGTGCACACATGGCTGATGGTGTTTTTTATGTTCATACGGACGGATACTAATGGATGGTCAGGTGCCTCACCCATCCGAGGAGAAAGGAGTGGGAGTAGGTGTGGTGATGGATATCATTAACGTGGCTCTGACGGAAATCTGCCAGGTAGCCGAAGCGCAGGGTGCAGCAGGGGAGCGGGAGCTCTATTGTGAGGAGGTTGCGCAGGCTGGGTGCACTGAAGGGTGTGGTGAGGCAGATATTATGATCGTAGTTGCCCAAGGTGAACAACTCGTAGTAGCTCTGCCCATAGTTCGGAGAGAACATGGCGCCGAGGAGTGGAATGTCCATCTGTTCGCGCAGGGCGACGGGTTGTCGCCAGAGGCGAAAAGAGTAGGTGGCCAGGAGCGAGGCAGAGAGGTGTATCTCCGCAATAGCCTGGGCGGGGTTGTTGCCGTTGCGGGTGTTGTAGAGTGCTCCGAGTGTGGCTCCCAGTTGCGGACCGAGGTGAAGGGCGAAGGGACGCCGGGCGCTGCGTGCTTCGGCAGCAGAGGAGGGGCCGGAGAGGAGGTGGCGCCAAGCTACGTCGTAGTGCACTGCTCCTCCCAGATAACTGGCCTTCTGCGCGTCGTTGTCTGCGGAAGACAGCTCGGCCTGAAGTAGCGTCTGGAAGGTGACGCAAGAGTCCCGGAAGTGTGTCTTGCGCAGGGTCTCGTGGAGGTACTGGAACTGTGTCCCGTGGTAGTCGAGGGGCGAGAGGTAGCTGTCCTGCTGGGTCGTGGTCCCTACTCCGAAGAGGGTGGAGTGGGTGGTGTGCCGACTGGACTGGGCTGCGGCGGCGCAGCAGCAGAGGCAGGCAAGCAGAAGGACCAGGAAACGCACGGGAGGAAGTGAACGACGCATCATTTGTCAAAGAGGTTGAATTGTCCGGTGAGTGGGTCAATGGTTGGCGTTTCGTTCTCCGAAGAGAGGTCTGCGTCCCGCTCGTTGTCTGTCGTAGCGCTGTCTTCGGTGTCGCCCTCCATGTCCTCTGCCTCCTCGCCCTCCGGCTCGTCGTTCTTCTCGGGAAAACGAGTAGGTTCGAGTTCCACAATGGAATCTACGGCAAGGGTGGTGATGCGCTTTCCGCGTGCCTTGAAGCTCTTCTGTCCGATGAACTGTTCGGCATCTATTTCCAGCGGGTCGCGGAAATCATCGGGTGCGGCATAAGTGACCAACAATCGAGGGTAAACCGCGTCGGAGAGTAGTATCAGTCTGCTCTCGGGGTTCTCGCCGAGGAAGTTCTGGTGGCGTGCAGAGGCTTCCAGGCAGAAGCGCTTGAGGTATGGGAATCCCTGGTCGGCGTCGAAGAGCGCAGCCGTCCACACCTTCTGGGAATCGAACTTCTCTATCCGCAGGATATTGGATTCGTAGTGGTTGTTGAGGTCGAAGTTGGTGGTATAGAACTCGCCGTTGTCCAGCACCACGAGCACTGTCTCGTCGCTGTGGAACTCACCGAGATATTGTCCGTGTTCGTCGTAGTTGAGTCTCTTCACATCATGGTCGAACCACACCTTTCGTCCTCCCAGTGTGGAGGTGCCGTGGCTCTTCAGTCCAATTCGTTCGACGTCTAATCTGGTCAGCAGATTACCCATGGAGGCCCGCCCCTTAATCATGATTTCGCTGAAGTCTTTGTCGAAGGCGATGCGTTTCAGCTTGGGATTGGGTTTGAGGCTCACCTTGATAACTTCCGCCTCGCCGTTGGGGTTGACCGTGAAGTAGGCCACTCGGCTGCCAGGTTTGCCTCGGGTGAGGTCATATTCGCGGTCGCGAGTGACGCTGGTGACGTTGAATCGCTTGATGTAGTAAGCGCCGTCGCGTCCGTCGCGATAGACGCAGTTGTAGATGGTTCGTGTGTCACCTTTTTTGAAAATAGCCACGTGCAGAATCTGACATTTGCGTTTCTCCGTTCGGCTCCGTTCGGTCTCTCCCACGAAGATTTTCTCGCCAATGCGGATCACCTTGTAGGTCCCGTCCTTGTAGAAGATGATGACATCATCAATGTCTGAGCAGTTGCAGATGAACTCATCCTTCTTGAGGCTGGTTCCGATGAATCCTTCTTCGCGGTTGATGTACAGCTTCTGGTTGGCTTCCACCACCTTGCTGGCTTCGATGCTGTCGAAGTTTCGGATGGTGGTGAGTCGTGGGAAGTCTTTGCCGTATTTCTGCTGAATGAACCGGAACCAGTTGGCGGTGACTTCTATCATGTTCGCCAGGTCCCGGTCAATGGCAGCCACCTCATCTTTCATTCGTGCTATGGCCTCGTCTGCCTTGTCCTTGTTGAACTTGGCAATGCGCTGCATCTTTATTTCCAGCAGACGCAGGATGTCGTCTTTGGTGACTTCTCTCACGAACTGTGGGTAGAAGGGTTCCAGGCGTTGGTCGATGTATTCGCAGAGCTCGTCGGTGCTATTGGCATTCTCGAAGGGCTTGCCTTTGTAGATGCGTTCCTCGATGAAGATTCGTTCGAGGGACGCGAAGTGCAGTGCCTCCATCAGTTCGCCTCGTCGGATGAGCAGTTCCTTGCGCAGCAGCTCCTTCGTGTTGTCCACGCTGCGCCGCAGCACCTCACTGACGGTGAGGAAGCAGGGCTTGTTGTCGTCAATCACACAGCAGTTGGGAGAAATGGGAATCTCGCAATCGGTGCAGGCATAGAGTGCATCGATGGTCTTGTCGGAGCTGGCTCCTGGCATGAGGTGAATGAGGATTTCGACTCCGGAAGCCGTCATGTCTTCCACCTTGCGTACCTTTATCTTTCCCTTCTCTGCGGCCTTCAGGATGCTGTCGATGAACTGGCTGGGTTTCTTGGGCGAGCCGGTGGTCTGACCGAAAGGCAGCTCGGTGATGGCCAGTGTCTTGCTGTCGCGCTTCTCTATCGTGGCCCGCACTCGAAGTGTGCCGCCTCGCTGTCCGTCGTTGTACCTCGACACATCAATGCTGCCCCCCGTGGGGAAGTCGGGGTAGAGCTGGAAGGGCTCGTCGTGGAGATATGCTATGGCAGCTTCGCACAGCTCATTGAGGTTGTGGGGCAGGATTTTGGAGCTCAGTCCCGTGGCGATGCCCTCTGCTCCCTGGGCCAGCAGCAGGGGGAACTTCACGGGGAGGTAGATGGGCTCCTTGTTGCGCCCGTCGTAGCTGAGTTTCCACTCGGTGGTCTTCGGGTTGAAGACCACATCGAGGGCGAATTTGGAGAGCCGTGCCTCGATGTATCGTCCGGCGGCGGCGTCGTCGCCCGTGAGGATGTTACCCCAGTTGCCCTGACAATCGATGAGCAGACCTTTCTGTCCGAGTTGCACAAGGGCATCCTTGATGCTGGCGTCGCCATGGGGGTGGAACTGCATGGTGTGACCAACGATGTTTGCCACCTTATTATATCTCCCGTCGTCCATCCGTTTCATGGAGTGCAGGATACGGCGCTGAACGGGCTTGAATCCATCGACGAGGTGGGGCACAGCCCTGTCGAGGATGGTCACGGAGGCATAATCCAGGAACCACTCCTGATACATCCGGCTCAAGTGGTGGGTGATGCTTTCTGGCACTACGTTTTTCTCATCCATATTCTGGCAATTTACGCACATTTTGTTTGCAAAGGTAATAAAAAGTTTAAAGTTTCAGGGCCAAAGTCTAAAGTTTTTGCCCTCTCATGTCTGTTTTTCCCCCTTTTTACTTACCTTTGCAACCGCAAATGCGTAAAAATGAATACTTGATAATCAAACAACTCTAAAATATGGCACAACAAGAAGACGTTTTCAAGAAAATTGTTTCCCACTGCAAGGAATATGGTTTTGTATTCCCCTCCAGCGATATTTACGATGGACTGGGGGCTGTGTATGATTATGGACAGAACGGTGTGGAACTGAAGAATAATATCAAGCAATATTGGTGGCAGAGCATGGTGCTGCTGCATCAGAACATCGTAGGTATCGATGCCGCCATCTTCATGCACCCCACGACCTGGAAGGCCAGCGGTCACGTAGACGCTTTCAACGATCCCTTGATAGACAACCGCGACTCCAAGAAGCGCTATCGCGCCGACGTCCTCATCGAGGACCAGATGGCGAAGTACGACGAGAAGATCCAGAAGGAAGTGACGAAGGCCAAGAAACGTTTCGGCGAGGCCTTCGACGAGGCTCAGTTCCTCGGCACCAACGGACGTGTGCTGGAGTTGGCTGCCAAACGTGATGCGCTGCACGAGCGCTACCAGAAGGCCATGAACGCTAACGACCTCGACGAACTGAAGCAAATCATTCTCGACGAGGAGATCGTTTGCCCCATCAGTGGCACTCGCAACTGGACCGACGTGCGTCAGTTCAACCTCATGTTCAAGACCGAAGTAGGCAGCACTGCCGAGGGCACTAACACCATCTACCTGCGCCCCGAGACGGCTCAGGGCATCTTCGTCAACTACCTGAACGTGCAGAAGACGGGTCGCATGAAGTTGCCCTTCGGTATTGCACAGATTGGTAAGGCTTTCCGCAATGAGATTGTGGCTCGTCAGTTCATCTTCCGTATGCGTGAGTTCGAGCAGATGGAGATGCAGTTCTTCGTGAAGCCCGGCACTGAGCTCGACTGGTTCTCGCAGTGGAAACAGACGCGTATGGCTTGGCACCAAGCTCTGGGCTTCGGCGCAGAGAACTACCGCTTCCACGACCACGACAAGCTGGCCCACTACGCCAACGCCGCCACCGACATCGAGTTCCACATGCCCTTTGGCTTCAAGGAGGTAGAGGGTATTCATTCCCGTACAAATTTCGACCTCTCGCAGCACGCCAAGTACAGCGGCAAGAAGATTGAATATTTCGACCCCGAGACCAACGAGAGCTACACCCCGTTCGTCATCGAGACGTCCATCGGCGTGGACCGCATGTTCCTCAGCGTCATGTGCCACAGCTACTGCGAGGAACAGCTCGAGAACGGCGAGACTCGCGTGGTACTGCGTCTGCCTGCTGCCCTGGCTCCCGTGAAGCTGGCCGTGCTGCCCCTGGTGAAGAAGGATGGACTGCCCGAGGTGGCTCAGGAGATCGTCAACGACCTGCGCTTCCACTTCAACTGCAAGTACGACGAGAAGGACACCATCGGCAAGCGCTATCGCCGAATGGATGCTATCGGTTGTCCCTACTGCGTCACCATTGACCACGACACACTCAACGACCACTGCGTCACCCTGCGTGACCGCGACACGATGGAGCAGAAGCGTGTGCCCATTGCTGACTTGCGTTCCATCATCGAAGATAAGGTTAGTATCACCAGCCTGCTTAAGAAACTGCTGTAATGAAGAAACTGCTATTCTTCTTTGTTTCCGCTATTCTGGCAACCGCCCTGGTGTCGTGCAGCGACGATTCGGAGGATTATGACGCCTACGACGAGTGGCAATCGCGCAATGCCGCTTGGTACTTGCAGATTGCCGACTCGGCTCGCACGGCCATCCATCAGGCTCAGGAACAGTACGGGAGCACTTGGGAACAGTATTGCGACTGGAAGATGCTGAAATCTCTGCAACGCAGTCAGACATTCCAGAGCGGAGTCACTGAGGATAGTATCTGTGTCCGTGTCCTCAGCAGGGGCACAGGTACGGTGAGCCCATTGTTCACAGACAGTGTGCGTGTCAGTTTCCGCGGTTGGTTGATGCCTACTACTGCTGCCGACGGCAGTGTCGAAGAAATCACGTTCACCCAGACCTACTACGGCACCTTCGATGCCACCACGGCACGTCCCCAGCTGGCAGCTGTGAGTTCCTTTGCCGACGGCTTCTCCACCGTGCTTCAGTACATGGTAGAGGGTGATGACTGGATGGTTTATATTCCGCAACAGCTCTTCTACGGCGAGGAGGAAAAGGATGTCATTCCAGCCTACAGCACCGTCCGTTTCCGCATCCAATTAGCTGCCATCTATCCTCAGGGCACTACGATTCCGGATTGGAAGTAGAGTGCGACCTGGGGTTTGGGACCTCAAGAATCCTCAAGGTCCCTTTCCCCTACCCACCTCAACCCGCTTGGCGTCGGAAACTTGGCTTGCTCAGCGCGCTGGGCGTCGGTTGCTTCAGCTATGTCAGGATGCTTTGCACGCTCTGAGCACTGTGCCGTCAGCTCGGAAACAAAGCTTAGATGTTTCCGTCGTAGCCATCTTTCAAGGGAGGGCTAAGTACATGAGTCCTCCCGTGATTCCATATTATATTCACCCTCACAAATACATCCTACTCCCCGCCATGGAAGGTAGGGACAGGGGCGTGAGTCTGATAGCCTTCTTCATATTTCCTTTTAAAATAAAAAAAGAGGAAGTGTCTGGTTAGACACTTCCTCTGCAGTTTTGGGAATCTGCTGGTGCAGTTGTTGTCGGCCTGTGCGGAGCTATTAATTCTCTTTCTTGTCCACGGGTCGCTTCTCGGAGATGCGAGCTTTCTTACCCGTGAGACCACGCAGGTAGTAGAGCTTGGCACGACGCACCTTACCAATCTTGTTGACGGTGATGCTGTCGATGTTGGGGCTCGAGATGGGGAAGATTCTCTCCACGCCCACGGTGCCGCTCATCTTGCGAACCGTGAAACGCTTCTGATCTCCATGACCGCTGATCTTGATGACCACGCCGCGGTAGAGCTGAACACGCTCTTTGTTTCCCTCGACAATTTTGTAAGCTACGGTAACCGTATCACCAGCTTTGAACTTGGGATAAGTCTTGCCGGTAGCAAATGCTTCTTCAGCAATTTTGATGAAATCTGCCATTGTTGTTTGAATGGTTAAATTGTTGTTGTCGTCGAGCGTGGGCTTAACAGGGAACACTGCATCCTGTCAGCGACCCGCGCCGAAAGCGGCTGCAAAGGTACGCAAAAAGTTTAATGTTTCCTCCCTTCTGACTAAAGTTTTTGCCTTTTTCAGCCCCAGTTTGGGTATTTTTATCTAATTTTGCGGCGAATTACGGAAAAAGGTATCCTAAAAATAGATATGAAACGCACCTTAATAGTACTCCTCGTTGCCCTCCTTCTTGTGGGCTGCAAGAGTCATCAGTATGTTCTTCAGTCGGTGGCTCCCCACCGCATGGAAGTAACAAAGGCCCTCGACGCACAACCTGTTCCGGACGCCCTTTCCTTCCTGGCGCCCTACCGGCAGGGAGTAGATAGTTTGCGCCAGCCTTATGTGGGCAGGAGTGAGTTGTATATGACGGCCGACCGTCCCGAGAGCCTTCTTGGCAACTGGGTTTCTGATGTCTTTGTGGAGGCAGGCAAGCGCTATGGCTACCAACCGGATCTGGGACTCTGCAATGTGGGGGGACTGCGAGCAGCACTGCCTCGAGACACGGTACGGAAAGGTGACATCATCAGCATCTCTCCTTTCGAGAATGTGCTGTCCATCCTGAAGATGAAGGGGACCGACGTGCTGCAGTTGATGAGAGATATTGCAGCGGTGCACGGAGAAGGCGTCAGCAGCGGTGCGCGGCTCGTAATCACCCGAGACGGCCAACTGCAAAGCGCCACCTTGGGCGGAAAGGACATTATGCCCGACAGCCTATATACCATTGCCACGCTGGATTACTTGGCCGATGGCAACGATAAGATGTATGCACTGAAAAGGTCGGTGGAACGAGTGGACATGCAGGAACCCATCCGCGAGGTGCTGGCGACCTACCTGCGAGAATTGGACCGACAAGGACTGCAAGCCACGGCAAAGATAGAGGGGCGCATAGTGGAAACAAACGAGGGCAAAGCCCCGATGGCGGTGCGACAGAAGGAGATAGGAAACCGCAGCGAGGCACCTATCGAGATCACTGCTGCCCACCAGGGAACAACGAAGCAGCTGCTGATTGTTCACACCAACGACACCCATTCGTGTGTGGAGCCCCTCAGCCCTCACCTCTTAGACACTGCTCATGCCGACAAAGGTGGTTACTTGCGCCGCGCAGCCCTTCTGCGGGACCTGCGCAGTCGGGATCCCGAACTGTTGCTGCTGGATTGCGGTGACTTCTCTCAGGGCTCCGCCTACTACAACCTCTATCATGGCGAGGTGGAAGTGGGGTTGATGAACAAGATGGGATATGAGGCTGCCACCATCGGCAATCATGAGTTCGATTTTGGGGTTGAAAACATGGCACGTCTGTTCCGGCAGGCCGAGTTCCCCATCGTCTGTTGCAACTATGACTTCACCGGCACGGCCTGCGAAGGATTGGTCAAACCCTACCTTATTATAAAACGCGCGGGCGTGAAGATCGGCATTTTGGGTGTTGCCCCTCAGCTCGAAGGGCTTGTGGCCGCCAATATGTGTCAGGGTGTGCGTTACACCGATCCCATAGTAGCAGCACAACCCATAGCAGACTACTTGAAGCATACCGCAAAATGCGACCTCGTCATCTGTCTTTCGCACCTCGGTTGGATGACTTCTGGTGTCAGCGACGAGGAGTTCATTCCCGCCACCAGTAATATTGACATCGTGCTCGGAGGTCACTCCCACACCTATTTCGCCTCCCCGCAGGTGCTGCAGAACAAGGATGGAGTTCCCGTTCCGGACAAT
>JAILFY010000128.1 GCA_024697285.1 Bacteroidaceae bacterium | reverse complement strand
CGAAGGCATAGCAGGAGCCGACGGCTGGCGAAGCATCAACGTGAGCAAGGCGGGCTGGCGCTATGCCTTCGTGGCCTATACCTCCAAAGGCGAGCGCGTCTACGGCCAAGTGGGCAAGGACAAGACAGGCACCGCCTCGCTGACCATCCCCGCCTCGTGCTCGAAGTTATTCTTCGTCGTCATGGGAGCTCCCACAGCCTATTGGCGCCACCCGTGGGACGACGACGACACCAACGACGAGCAATGGCCCTTCCGCGTCCGTTTCGAGAACACCAATTTGCTGGGAAAATAAACATCAGTTCCCCAAGGTGCGCCCGTTGGGCGCGGTTTAAGGTGCGAGCTGAGCTCGCGGTTTAAGGGGGTAAGGTGCAGCTTTCGGCTGCGGTTTAAGGGCTTAAGGTATGCATCCTCTTTTCCTCCGCAGGCTCCCCCCTCTCCCACGTCGCTTCATCCTGGTGTGGGTCGAGTGTGCCGCGGTCCGTCCGCGGCAATCCCCCTCTCCCCCCCGTGCCAGCCCGATAAAGCCCCCTGCTCCCCTCCTTCTGCTCCGCTTCCCACAAAAATATGCAGGATTATTTTGTCAAGCCAAGAAAAAGGCGTACCTTTGCGGCCGCTAACAGGGGTAACCCAGCCCACCCCCTCTAAAAAAACAAGGAAAATGAAACAGAAAGAATCTGTGAGTGTGACGTTTATGTTGCTCGGCGTCACCTTCTGCGTTTGCCTGATACTGGCAAACCTCTTAGCAACCAAACAAATTCAATTCGGTCCGCTCAACCTCACTTGTGGCGTCCTCGTCTTCCCCATCTCCTACGTCGTCAACGACTGCATCACCGAGGTGTGGGGCTTCCGTCGCGCCAAGCTGATCATCTGGACGGGCTTCGTGATGAACTTCGCCTTCGTGCTCCTGGCGTGGCTTGCCGACCTGATTCCCGGTGCGCCCTACTGGACAAACCAGGAGGGGTTCCACGCGCTCTTCGGTCTGGCCCCTCGCGTGGCGCTGGCTTCCTTCGTCGCCTTCCTCGTGGGCTCGTTGCTGAATGCCTATGTGATGAGCCGGATGAAGATTCACGACAAGGGACGCCGTTTCTCCCTGCGTGCCATCGCCTCTACGGTGGTCGGAGAGTTGGCGGACTCCCTCATCTTCTTCCCTGTAGCCCTCGGAGGTATTGTTCCGAAAGAGGATCTTCTCTTGATGGTCGTCAGCCAGGTGGTTGTGAAGACTCTGTACGAAGTAGTAGTGCTCCCCATAACCATTCAGGTGGTCGCTTGGCTGAAGCGCACCGAGGGAATGGATGTATAGGGGCAGCCTGCGGCTGCGGTTTAAGGGGCGAGCAAGCTCGCGGTTTAAAAGTTTAAGGGGCAGCCTGCGGCTGCGGTTTAAGGTTTTAAGAGTTTAAGGGGCGAACAAGCTCGCGGTTTAAAAGTTTAAGGGGCGAGCAAGCTCGCGGTTTAAGAGTTTAAGGTGCAATTCATGAACAGTTATATGGGTTATATTTGTGGTTATTTAATGTAAGAAAACTATGCAAACAATGAATAAAGAGACCGCGCTGGTGGTCTTCAGTGGCGGTCAGGACTCCACGACCTGCCTCTTCTGGGCCTTGAAACATTTCAAGAAAGTGATAGCCCTCACCTTCACCTACGGACAGAAGCACGTCCTGGAGGTGGAGAAAGCCAAGGAGATTGCTGCAATGGCTGGCGAGACGGCCCGACAGAATGGTAACAACGAGGGCGGTGGCGACGTGGAATGGCACCTCATGGACGTCTCGTTCATCAGTCAGCTTTCCCACAACTCCCTCACCGACAGCAGTATAGCTATGGACCAAGAGAAGCCCGCCGACGGTCCGCCCAACACCTTCGTGCCCGGCCGCAACCTCTTCTTCCTCTCCGTGGCTGCCGTCTTCGCACGGGAGCAGGGTATCAACCACCTCGTCACGGGTGTCTCCCAAACCGACTACAGCGGTTATCCCGACTGCCGGGACGCTTTCATCAAATCGCTGAACGTAACCCTGAATCTGGGTATGGAGGAACAGTTCGTTATCCACACGCCCCTCATGTGGATAGACAAGGCGCAGACTTGGGCCCTGGCCGACGAGCTGGGAGTGCTGGAGCTCGTGAGAACCAAGACACTGACCTGCTACAACGGCATTCCGGGCGACGGCTGTGGCCACTGTCCGGCTTGCAAGTTGAGGCGCGAAGGACTGGAGAATTATTTAAACTCAACTTACGCAAACTCTTAAGGTGCGAGCAAGCGGGCAGCCTGCGGATTAAGGGGCAGCCTTCGGCTGCGGTTTAAGGTGCGCCCGTTGGGCGCGGTATAAGGGTTTAAGGTGCGAGCAAGCTCGCGGTTTAAGGGGCAGCCTGCGGCTGCGGTTTAAGGGGAATAAAGGGAATAAATTTTAAATTGGAAATAATAAAAATAAATATGGCTGGCGCGGAGAATGTGGATAATCGCTGTCCTCTGATTGATTTGGATAGATTTGTTGGATTTCTCGCCGAAGGCGACTATTAAAAATAACTGGGCTTTGCCCAGCTGTCGCCTCAATGGCGACAGATTAATTGGAGTGCCGCTGCGCGGCAGAAATCTCACAAATCTGAACAAATCGAACAAGATAAACGGTGTACACGTACCGCCTGATGGCGGTACGGGCTGGCACGGGGGCCCGCCCCTACAGTGGATGCATACAGCGGGTGCATACCTTAAACTTTTAAACCGCGCCCAACGGGCGCACCTTAAACCGCTTGCCCCGCTCGCACCTTTTAATCCGCAGCCTTCGGCTGCTTCATTTTGCTCCTCGGAGCCCCCGAAAGAAGGGCAAGAATTGCTGAAAATGCGCGTCTAATGTTAATTCTTTATTAGGGAAACCAGTTATCTGATTCTGATGACTGTTTTTTTTGGTCGTTTCGGGAAAAAACACTACCTTTGCAACGAAATTAGAACATCACATAAATGAAACACCTTTTATCCCTCGTCTTGCTGGCAGTTTGCCTGTCAGCGACAGCTCAGGAGTCGGTGCCCATGGCACGTGTGACCCCTCACGGCAGTGCCTCCTCAGCCGCTGCCGACGACCAGAATCTGGAACCCTTTGCCAAGGCCGCTGCCGACAGCATGCAACGTACTATGGACCTCGTCCGACAGAAGTCCGAGGAGCTGATGGTTTACGTCCGGGCCCAAGAGCTCACGCCGGAACGACGTGCCGTGGCCGACAGCATGGCCAACTCCTACAACAACCTCTACGTCGAGGCGCTGGGCTACTTGAAACAGCAGCTGGAGAGCCACCGCGACAGCCCCGACTGCGCCTTCCTGCTCAACCGCTATCAGCGGCTGCTGGGACTGGAATATATCGCTTCTTTCCTGACTTCTTATCCCCACGCCGACTTGCCGGCACTGGCCGAGTTGCGCGAAGCCGTGGCTGCTGAGGCGCAGAAACTGCCCGGAGCGGCCCTGATTGACTTCGAACTGGCCGATGAGGTGGGGGAGAAGCATAAAATCAGTGAGTTCGTGGGCAAGGGCAAGTACGTGCTGGTGGATTTCTGGGCCAGCTGGTGTGGGCCCTGCCGACAGGAGATGCCGCACGTGAAGGCGGCCTATGAGCGCTTCCACGAGAAAGGATTCGACATCCTGGGACTTTCGCTGGACAACAACCGCGATGCGTGGCTGAAGGCCGTGGCTGACCTCGGCATGACGTGGCCGCAACTCAGCGACCTGCAGGGATGGAAGAGCCTGGCAGCACAGACCTACAACGTCAGAGCGATTCCCTTCACCATACTCTTTGACCCAGAAGGACGTGTCGTCGCCACCGACCTGCGCGGCGAAGCACTCTCCCAGAAGCTGGAAGAACGACTTGGAAAATAGCGCCTTGCAGCCCTTCGAAGTTCATATCCTCGGCTGCGGGTCGGCGTTGCCCACCGCCCGTCACCTCCCCTCCGCACAGGTAGTGAACCTGCGCGGCAAGTTGCTGCTCATAGACTGCGGCGAGGGGGTGCAACTGGCGTGGCGCCACACGGGTCTCAGCTGGCAGAACATTACCCACGTGCTGCTGAGCCACGCCCACGGCGACCATGTCTTCGGTTTGCCCGGACTCCTCTCTACCATGGGACTGCTGGGCCGCACGGCACCACTCTTCATCCACGGACCTTCGAACCTGCAGACCTTCGTGGAGTTCTTGCGGGGACATTTCTTGCCGGACATCGGTTATGAGATTCACTATCAGGCGCTGGACCCCAAGGAACATACGATGTTCTTTGAGGACCGCTCCATGGAGATCTGGACACTGCCCCTGCAGCACCGAGTGCCCTGCTGCGGTTATCTCATCAAGGAGAAACCGGGACTGCCCCATATCCGCCGCGAGATGATAGACTTCTACCAAGTGCCCACCTGGGCCATTAACCGCATAAAAGCCGGCGACGACTGGCAGACACCGGACGGACAGCTCGTTCCACACAGCCTCCTCACCACGCCGCCCGACCCCGTGAGGAGCTATGCTTATTGTTCAGACACCATGCCCGTAGGCGAACTGGCAGAATGGTGCAAGGACGTGACTCTGATGTACCACGAAGCCACCTACGCCTCCTCCGAGGGGGAGCTCGCGCAGAAGTATGGCCACAGCACTGCCGCACAGGCCGCACTCACGGCCAAGAACGCACGGGCCAGACGGCTGCTCATAGGACACTATTCGGCACGCTATTCCGACGAGTCCGTTCTGCTGCAGGAAGCGCAAAACATCTTCCCCGCTACACTTTTAGCCCAGGAACGACAGAGAATAACACTATAATTGCAGTTTTATTGTATTTTTTCACCAAAAAATTTGCACGATTCGTTGAAAAAACATAACTTTGTCCCGAATAAATAAGAAAATAAGCTTCAAGATGAAGAAAAATATACTCCTTTTGGTCCTGTTTGCCATGGCAGCAGCAATGCCCGTCATGGCAGAAGAATCTGCCTTCGAGACGGATTTCGCAGCTGAAGCCGAAGCCCAGCTCTCCACGGAAATGGACGCAGAATTCCAGAACGTGCAAATAGCTGTAGAAGGTTCGCAGGTGCGCGTGACGAACGCCGAAGGGCTCTCGCTGGAAGTCTACAACCTCACCGGAGTGCGCATAAGTGCCACGAAGATTGAGAGCGAAGATGTAGTGGTCAGCCTTAACCTACAGCACGGATGCTATATCCTGAAGGTGGGCAAGGTCGTAAGGAAAATATCTATAAGATAACTTGTTCTCATTAGCTAATATCGTTCTTGATCAGATTATGGAACAAAGCATATTGTTTGCGATCAGACAATGAACAAAAGGGTTGGAAGCGTCGCATTCCGACCCTTCTTCCTTTTTCCTCCGCAAAAGCAAATCGACCCTTCTTCCTTTTCCTCCGCAAAAGCAAATCTTCTTCTCCAACATCAATAATCTAACCGTTTTCCTCTGCACCACAGAACGAGCAACATGAAATCAAATCAGCAAACAAAGATGCAAATTGAGCGAGCTATCCGCAAGGTGGCCGCCAAATTCCCCAAGAACTCTGAGCCCGTTCTCACCGATATCCACATGCAAGTGATACCGGAGAGCGCTGAGTTGCGGACCTACAACGATGATATGGAAGAGCTGGACAGGGCCGTCATCGAACAATGGCTGGAACCGAGCGAAGAGGATCTCTATGAGGTTGCAGCCACAGCCATCAAGCAGTGCCTGCATCAGCTCCGCAACGAAGTGGAAGCCATGAGCATCCTCCGCCCCTTCTCCTTCGTGCTGATGGGCGAGGACGGAGAGACGATATGTGACCTCTATATCGTGGACGACGATAACATCATGCTGGACACGGAGCTGCTGAAGGGGCTCGACAAGGAACTCGATGAGTTCCTGGCCCGGTTGATGAAGGAGTAAGACTATTC
>JAILFY010000075.1 GCA_024697285.1 Bacteroidaceae bacterium | reverse complement strand
TGGATGACTTCTGGTGTCAGCGACGAGGAGTTCATTCCCGCCACCAGTAATATTGACATCGTGCTCGGAGGTCACTCCCACACCTATTTCGCCTCCCCGCAGGTGCTGCAGAACAAGGATGGAGTTCCCGTTCCGGACAATAAGATGGGTAAGAATGCACGTTATGTTGCAAGTTTGCGTTTGACAATGCAAAGACGTTGAGACTTCAGCGCCGCCAAATCCTCGCATAGCACTTCCTCCGGCTCCTCGGCGCGGGCCATTATCCTCGCATAGCACTTCCTCCGACTCCTCGGCGCAGGCCATCATCCTCGCAAAGCACTTCCTCCGACTCCTCGGCACCGCCCCAAAGTACACCTATAGTACTCCTTTTGATTCCAAAAGGCCGTAAAAAGGGCGGTTCTCACTACAATTAGGTATCATTTTTGCAAAAAAATCCAAAAAAGTTTTGGTGAATCACTAAAAGTAAGTATCTTCGCGCCGTCGGAAGGGGGGAGACTCCCTATAGACAGTAGCTCGTTCTACTTTCAACCAAGCATTCATTTATTTTAACCCCTAAACGAACAAAAACTATGGCTTACGTTATTGGCGAAGATTGTGTAGCATGTGGTACTTGCATCGACGAGTGCCCCGTTGGCGCTATTTCTGAAGGTGACATCTACAGCATCAATCCCGACGAGTGCACAGAATGTGGCACTTGCGCAGATGCTTGCCCCTCCGGCGCTATCAGCCTGCCCTAAAAATCTGCCTCGACAGACAAAAATCCCCTACATCTTCTATTGCAGGGGATTTTTTTCGGAAATTATTTGGTGCTTCGAAAAAAATGCTTTACCTTTGCACCCGCGTTTTGAGAGAGACGCTGACTTGGCGGGATAGCTCAGCTGGTTAGAGCGCATGATTCATAATCATGAGGTCCTCAGTTCAATCCTGAGTCCCGCTACCACGAACGAAAGGAGGAAAGTGATCATCGCTTTCCTCCTTTTACCTTATTAAGAACTAACGAGGTTTCCCGTGAACCTTCATTAAGAACTAACGAGGTTTCCCGTGAACCTAATAAGAACTAACGAGGTTTCCCGTGGACCTTCATTAAGAACTAACGAGATTTCCCGCGAACCTGTTGTTGCAAGATGCTCTATGAAGCAAACCCCTAAACTCGATATACAATGAAACCCTTCTCTCACCTCCTCCGTATGAGCAGTGCTGCGCTTGGCGCCTTCTTCTTGTTGCTCATCTCTTCCGCAGTTTCTGCCGATGAAGTGCGTGTACGTCAGTTGATGAACTTCGGTTGGCGTTTCCACGCAGGCGACGCTGCCGACGCCTTCCAGCCTCAGACCTCGGATGCCGACTGGCAAAGCGTGGACTTGCCCCATGACTTCCAAATCGGACAGCCCTGGGTGGCACCGGGGGCCGACGAACGTCCCGACGAGAGCGACCCGGGAGCCAATGTCCGCAGTCGTCTCTCGGCACGTGGCTTCAAGGAAATGGGCATCGGGTGGTACCGCAAGACCTTCCGTCCCGACCCTTCCTGGCAGGGCAAGCGTGTGCTGCTGGATTTCGAGGGTATTCTTTATACTGGCGATGCATGGCTCAACGGGCAGTTCATCGGAAAGACAGACTATGGCTACCTCGGTTTTGAAGCCGATGTGACTAAACTCCTGCGCTGGGACCAGGATAATGTGCTGGCAGTGAAGGCCGACACACGTGGTGTCAACAACAGTCGTTGGTACACAGGTGCGGGCCTCTATCGCGATGTACATGTGGTTGTCACCGACCCCGAGGTTTATTTCATGCGCCATCCTCTTCGGGTTGTGGCTTCGCCCGACAGCGCCGACGCCACTGCCGCCACTATTGCTGTGCAGGCAGAAGTAGCAGCCTACGAGCGCGGACTGAAATCCCTTTCCTTCTATGTACGTATTCTCGATCGCGAGGGACGTTGCGTGGCCGAGCAGAACTCAGACCTCCCCTACCGTGGCAACCAGAAAACCCGTGAGTATCAGCTACCCGTCATCACGCTGCCTGCAGCCCATCGTTGGGATGTCGATGACCCTTACCTCTACACGGCAGAAGTCTCCGTTCGCCACGCCGATGGTCGTGTGGCCGATTGCGTCCGCACCCGTTTTGGCGTGCGTCAGTTGGAGTTCTCCCCCGCTTTCGGCCTGAAACTCAATGGCCGCAAGGTCATCCTCAAGGGCATCGCCAACCACCACACTCTGGGTGCGCTGGGCGCTGCCGCCTATCCCCGTGCCATAGAGAAACGTCTGCGTCTGCTCAAGGAGTTCGGCTTCAATCATATCCGCACCAGTCATAATCCCTATTCCGAGAGCCTGCTGGACCTCTGCGACTCGCTCGGCATTCTTGTCGTAGACGAACTCTATGACAAATGGCTCACCCAATATTGTGGTGGCCGGGCTCCGTGGAGTGAACTCTGGCAGCACGATATCCCGGAGTGGATTCGTCGCGACCGCAACCACCCGAGCATCGTGTTCTGGAGTCTCGGCAACGAGTTGCAGACCTATTGGAATATTCCTTACGCCGACTGGGGCGTCACGCCCTACAGGATGATGAAGCCCCTGTTGCGCCGCTACGACGACACTCGCCTCGTCACCGTTGCCATGCATCCTCGTGGCCGTTCCCAGGAGACCGACTCCCTGCCCGCACCGCTGGTCATGGAGACCGATATCGCTGCATATAATTATAGGTATATGTACTTCCCCGGCGACGGCCGTCGTTTCCCCTGGATGATGTTCTATCAGAGCGAAGCCACCACTGCGGCCATGGGCCCCAACTATTTCGAGATGGATTTGTCCAAGGTCATTGGTCTGGCCTATTGGGGAGCCATCGATTACTTAGGCGAGAGCCAGGGTTGGCCCGCCAAGGGTTGGGCACAAGGTGTATTCTATATCGACTTGACTACGAAACCCAATGCTTATCTGGCCAAGAGCATCTTCTCCGACGAGCCCACCATTCACCTCTGCTTCCAGGAGCAGAGTCAGAATATCGAGTGGAACGGCGTCTCGCAGCGCATCCGTAAGCTCACGGACCACTGGACACGCACTGCCGGCGAGGCACTGAACCTCACTATCTACACGAATTGTGATGAAGTGGAACTGGTGGTGAACGGTCGCAGCCTCGGTCGCAAACAGAACGACCGCTCGAACCCCAAGGCACGCAATCAGGTGCGCTGGGACAAGTTGAACTACGAGGCAGGCTACATCGAGGCTATAGGTCGCAACGGCGGAAAAATCGTAGCGCGCCATCGCCAGGAAACGGCGGGCAAGGCTGTGGCACTTCGGTTAGTGCCCGACGCGCAAGCCTGGCGTGCCGATGGAATTGACCTGCAGCACGTGCGTGTGGAAGCCGTGGACAAGCGTGGTCGTGTGGTTCCCACATCGCAGGCCGACATTCATTTCAGTGTGGACGGTGCTTCGCTGGTGGCTGTATCTTCTGGCGACCACTACAGCGACGAGCTGACCTGCACGGACCATCGTCGCCTCTTCGAAGGACGTGCGCTGGCTATCCTGCGTGCCGGCCAGACGGCAGGTGCCGTGACACTCACCGCCACTGCCGAAGGTCTGAAGACTGCAAAACTGAAGTTGAATACGGTGGCGCCTATTCAACCTTGACGCCTATGGCTACGAAGCCCCGTATCTCCTGTTGGGGCATGATATGATACACCAGCAGCTGTGTAGGCTGCATCGGAAAGGTGTGAGCGGCCGTGCAAACGCCCTCCGTCACATGTGTGATAATTCCCTGTGCCTCCCACTTGCCATTCTCATGGGCCAGTGGGAGGTACATGGTATCTCGACGGGGCGTGTGGTTCATACTCCGTTGCTCCAGCACCAGCCATACTCCCTTATAGACCTGCGATTCCGTGAAGTTTGCACCCAGCGAAAATGTGCGCAAGGTACTTACGGAATCCGCCTTCAGCGTGAAGTGCAGGGTGTCCTTGCAGCTCCAGCCGTTGGGGTCCACGGGCAGATATGTGTGCAATCGAGCAGGCGGATCGCATGCCGCCACGATTCCCAGGGCCAGTGCTACGAACTGCGATGACAACCATGAAAAGTGAATGAAACGATGCATATCACTTCACTTGTACAATGAGATTATTTCGGAAGCGCCTCCGCAGGCTATTTCGAGTTGCCGTTGGTGGCAGCGGTCTCGGCAGCGTTTCCGCTTTTCTTCTTTTTCTTTCTCTTCTTCTTGCGGGAATTGTCGAAGCGTGTGAGCTCTTCCTGTGTAGCCAGGTCAATGGGCTTCACGGGAGCCACCTTGTTCTCTTCCAGCGACTCGGGTTTCTCCCCTTCCTTGTTCTTGGCAATGATCTCCATCGCCCGTTTCGTGGTGATGGTCACTAAGTTGGCTGCCAGACGTCGGTCGGTGCTGTAGGTCACCAGTCCTGCCAGGATATCTGCCTTGAAGAAGTAGTAGGTGCTGTCCTTCGTCTCCAGATGCACCTCCCTGCTGGGCAGCAGTTTCGAAGCCTCCACGTACTGATCCACCTCGAAGTTCATGCAGCATTTCAGCTTCGCACATTGTCCGGCCAGCTTCTGCGGATTCAGGCTGAGGTCCTGGAAACGTGCTGCCGCTGTGGACACGCTGGAGAAGTTTCTCATCCATGTGGTGCAGCACAGCTCCCTTCCGCAGGGGCCGAATCCGCCTATGCGTCCGGCTTCCTGCCTGGCACCAATCTGCTTCATCTCTATGCGCACATGGAAAGCCTCTGCCAGCACCTTGATGAGTTGCCGGAAGTCCACACGTCCGTCTGCGATGTAGTAGAAGATTGCTTTCAGTCCGTCGCCCTGATATTCCACATCACCTATCTTCATCTCCAGCCCCAGCTCTTTGGCGATTTGTCGGCTGCGAATCATTGTCTCGTGCTCACGTGCTTTGGCCTCCTCGAATTTCTCCATGTCCACGGGTCTCACCTTTCTGTAGATGCGTCTTACGTCCTCCGGACTTCTCGGAGGTGTGCGTTTCATCTGCAGCAGCACGAGTTTTCCCGTCATCGTCACCGTTCCTATATCATGTCCCGGCGACGCCTCCACAGCCACCACGTCCCCTTTCTCCAGCGGGAGGTGATTGCTGTTGTGGTAATATCCCTTGCGGGTGTTTTTGAACTGCACCTCCACGAGGTCGGTGGCATCGGCATTTCCGGGCACGTCGGCGAAATAGTCGTAGACGTTCAGCTGAACGCTCTGTCGGGGGCATCCTTTTCGCGACAGTCCTCGGTCGCCAAAGAACACTGCGGGCACGCTCTCCCCCTTCTCCATTGGCGTCTTCTCCTCTGCCGTCGTTTGCTGAGCCTGGCTCGTTGTATCAATGGTTATGTTGTTTTCTTCTTGCATATTGTCTGTTGCTTGTAGACTTATTGAATGGTTGTCTATGTGAATAGACCTTATCTGTTTATTGGGATGGATATCTGTGGCGATACCTTTTGTTTTCTTTGTTAGATGCATTTCAGAGGTGGAGTCTTGCTCCTCTCTGCCCTCTTGCGGGGGCGCAGCAACTATTGTATGAGCAGCACGATGATTTTCAGTGCCAGCGTGAAGAACACCATTCGTGCATTCACGTTTTGTGCGATATCTGTTTCGGCGCGACTCAGTTCCTCTGTCATGGGGATAACGTTACGCTCGTTGATGAATCGTGCGAACTTCCGGCTGAAGGTCGCCTCCTCGTTGCTTTGGTCGTTGAGCTCTGGTTGCTGGAAGTTGTAGATGAAGTTTTCCCTTATTTGTCGTTGGCAGAAGGCGAGGAAGGCTTTCTGCTGTTCGCGTCCCATGCCTGCCAGCTGTTCGGTCCATTCGCGCAAGTCCTTGATTTTTCGCTGGTAGCACAATCGCATCAGCATCTGGAATAGTTCCAGGTACTGCCGCTCGTCGCGTGGCGGGTGGGCCTGGCGGAACTCTTCCCGGGAGAGCGGGGGCACCAGTATTCGTTGTGTTCGGCTGAGGATGGTTCCCAGCACCAGTTCGGGCTCGTTGGACGTCATGAGGAAATGTGTGCCGAGGGGAGGCTCCTCCAGCAGCTTCAGCAGTTTGTTGGCTGTCTCCTGGTTCATCTTCTCCGGCAACCACACGACCATGATTTTGCGCCCGCCCTGATTGGACTTCATAGCCAGCTTGCGTTGGATATTGTCGGCCTCGGCCACATAGTATTGTGCCTGCTGGTTCTCGGCACCCATATCTCCCAACCAGTCGTTGAGGTCGAAGTAAGGGCTGCTGAGCAGTCGGGCTCGCCATTCACTGATATAGTAGTCCGTGACTGCATCCTTGGCCTCCTTCATCTTGCTGTTCTTGATGATGGGGAAGGTGAAGTGCAGGTCTGGATGCTGCATTTTGGCCGCCATCTTGCAGGAGGTGCATTCCCCGCAGGGCGAACCGCCTGGCAGGGGGTGCTGACAGAGCAATGCCTGGGCGAACGCCACAGCCAGGGCCAGTTTGCCCGAACCCGCCGGACCGCATAGCATCAGGGCATGCGGCACGCGTCCGGCCTGCAGGTCGGACATCAGTCGCTGTTTTATCTCGCTTTGGCCTATGACGTTATCGAAGGTCATTTAGTATCTCTTTCAGTATATCTTTTCAGCTATCTGCCGGATGCTGTCCACGGCCGACAGGGTGTAGAAATGCAGGCTTGGCACTCCGTGTGCGACGAGGTCTCGGCACTGCTCCAGAGCCCATTCTATGCCCACTTGCTTCACGGCTTCGTCATCCTTGCACCTGCGCAGCTCCTGGCTCAGTGCCAGCGGCAAGTCGCAGCGGAAGGTCTTGGGCACTGTGGCCAGTTGCGACAGCTTCGTCAGGGGCTTCAGTCCCGGGACGATGGGGATATTGACTCCCATCTCGCGAGCCCGTGCCACGAAGCGGTAGAATTTCTGGTTATCGTAGAAGAGCTGTGTGAAGGCCACGGCGGCCCCGTTCTGCTGTTTCTCCAGCAGCACTTGTATGTCGCTCTCCAGGTTCGGTGCCTCCTCGTGTTTCTCGGGGTAGCAGGCCACTCCGAACTCGAAGGGGGTTCCTTTCACCTTCATCGGCGTGCCGTCGGCGAAGAACCCTTCGTTGAAGCGGTTCACCTGCTCTATGAGTTCCAGGGCGTGGGTGTAGCCGCCCGCCGTAGGTTGGTACATCGACTCTTCCCGGGCTTTGTCGCCGCGCAGGAGGAAGAGGTCGCTGATACCCAGAAACTGCAGGTCCAGCAGCGCATATTCGATGTCCTCTTTGGTGGAACCGGAGCATACGAGATGCGGTATTACTGGGATTCCCCATCGCTGCTGTATGGCAGCGGCAATGGCAATGGTGCCAGGGCGTCGGCGCAGACGTCGGCGCTCCACCAGTCCCCCCTGCACTTCGCGGTAGACGTATTCGGCGCGGTGGGTGGTGATATTGATGTGCCGTGGTCCGAAGGGCACCAGCGTCTCTATGGTCTTGAACAGGGAGTCGGTGCCTGTGCCCTTCAGCGGCGGCAGCACTTCGAAGGAGAAACCTACGGCACTGCTCCCTTCCCGTGGGGTGGGGGAGGGAGCAGTTGTCTGGGTATAGAGTTGTGATAACATGCTTGTTCTCGCTGCTGTCTGTGTGTTAGCGGGGTTCGTTCTGTAGGGGCCCTCGTGCTGAGGGCCCTGCTGTCAGTAGCTGCTCTTAGTTCTTGCAGCAGAGGGGCTTCAGCTGCTTGAAGAAGTCGTTGCCCTTGTCGTCTACGAGGATGAAGGCGGGGAAGTCCTCCACCTCGATCTTCCAGATGGCTTCCATGCCGAGCTCGGGATATTCCACGCACTCGATGCTCTTGATGCTGGACTGCGAGAGCACGGCAGCCACGCCACCGATTGTGCCCAGATAGAAACCGCCGTGTTTCTGGCAGGCGTCGGTCACCTGCTGCGAGCGGTTGCCCTTGGCAATCATCACGAGGCTGGCACCATGATCCTGGAACTCGTCCACATAGGGGTCCATGCGGTTGGCAGTGGTGGGCCCCATCGAGCCGCAGGGATATCCTTCGGGGGTCTTGGCGGGACCGGCGTAGAGGACGGGGTAGTCCTTGAAGTACTGGGGCATATCCTCGCCGGCGTCCAGACGGGCTTTCAGCTTGGCGTGAGCAATGTCGCGGGCCACGATGATGGTGCCTTTCAGGTTCACGCGGGTGGAGACGGGATATTTCGTCAGTTCGGCACGTACGGCGTCGATGCCTTTGGAGAGGTCTATCTCAATACCTTTCGTGCCCTCGCCCGGACGACGCAGTGCTTCGGGAATCAACTCCGTAGGGTTGCTGTCCATGACTTCCAACCATACGCCGTCGCGGTTGATCTTGGCCTTGATATTGCGGTCGGCCGAACAGCTCACACCCATACCGATGGGGCAGCTGGCGCCATGGCGTGGCAGACGCACGACACGGATGTCGTGGGCCATGTACTTACCGCCGAACTGAGCTCCGAGTCCGATATTGTGGGCTTCTTTCAGCAGCTTCTGCTCGAGGTCCACGTCGCGGAAGGCGCGTCCGGTTTCGTCGCCAGTAGTGGGCAGTGCGTCGTAGTATTTTATGGAGGCCAGCTTCACTGTCAGCAGGTTCTTCTCTGCGGAAGTGCCGCCGATGACGAAGGCGATGTGGTAGGGCGGACAAGCAGCTGTGCCCAGGCTCTTCATCTTCTCTACGAGGAAGGGAATCAGCGTGCTCTCGTTCTGGATGGTGGCTTTCGTCATGGGGTAGAAATAGGTCTTGTTGGCCGAGCCGCCACCTTTGGCCACAAACACGAAGCGATACTCAGCACCCTCCGTGGCCTCGATATCGATCTGTGCGGGCAGGTTGCAACGGGTGTTCACCTCGTCGTACATCGTCAGTGGTGCGTTCTGCGAGTAGCGCAGGTTGTCGCCCACGTAGGTGTTGAAGACGCCGCGCGACAGCGCTTCCTCGTCCTCAAAGCCCGTCCATACCTGTTGGCCTTTCTCGCCGTGGACGATGGCAGTGCCGGTGTCCTGGCAGAAAGGCAGTATACCTTTTGCCGATACCTCGGCATTGCGCAGGAACTGCAGTGCCACATATTTATCGTTCTCGCTCGCCTCGGGGTCGTCCAGGATGGCTGCCACCTGCAGGTTGTGCTCGCGGCGGAGCATGAACTCGCAGTCGTGGAAGGCCTGTTGAGCCAGCAGCGTCAGCGCCTCGGGCGCCACCTTCACTATTTCCTTGCCTTCGAAGGTGGAAGTGCTTACGCCTTCCTTGCTCAGGAGGCGGTACTGTGTCTTATCTTCGCCCAGCTGAAACATCGGGGCATACTTGAATTCGGGAGTCTTGGCCATATAATTTATATCGTTAAATGAGTTGTTGTTGTCGTCAATCGAGCCTTTTTTCTCTCGTCTGAAGAGTCGTTGTTTACCTTCAATCGAGTCGTTTTCCTCTCGTCTGTAGAGTTGTTGTTTATATTCAACGGAGTCGTCTGTTCACCTTCAGTCGAATCATTTGCCTGCATCGAACGAGCCAGAACCATCATCTGCAGGATATTTACGCCACAAAGGTAACTCTTTTTCGTCAAAGAGCGAAGAAAAATCCCTCCTTTTTGTGCTGTATGTGGTAAAAGCCACTCTTTTTGCCTACTATATATAAAGGTTTGCGCGCGAAGCCTCACACA
Organism: Bacteroidaceae bacterium; assembly: GCA_024697285.1. Lineage (GTDB taxonomy): Bacteria > Bacteroidota > Bacteroidia > Bacteroidales > Bacteroidaceae > Physcousia. The sequence continues at coordinate 16,470 of JAILFY010000075.1, read as the reverse complement.
TCCAACCTGAAACGTGTAGCCAGTTCCTTACGTATATACATGTTGGCAGATATGTATATACGTGTTGGCAGATATGTATATACGTGTTGGCAGATATGTATATACGTGTTGGCAAATATGTATATACGTGTTGGCAAATATGTATATACGTGTTGGCAGATATGTATATACTCATCTCTACTTACAAAACGACTTGAGCCTCTCTAATTTAGCCCAGACCATTGGTACTAATCGTACCTACCTAACCTACTACTTCTCCAGCCATGGCACGACTTACAACACCTATATCAACAATCTGCGCATCAATCATTTTATCAGTCTCTATGACGAAGCAGTTGCCAACCAGCAAAACTTCTCCATACAGCAGTTGGCTTACAACAGCGGCTACCGAAGCTACACCACTTTCAGTACAGCCTTCAAGCAGCGCATGGGCAAGAATGTTACAAAACGCCTATATACCTGATTTCCAATACGTATGTACGTGTTGTAAGATATGCAGAGAGGTGTGGGGTTTGTGGTATCAGCTATTGGGCTTCTTCAGGTATTCGATGCTCTCGCGAAGGATTTTGGCGCGGGCAATCCAAAGGCTGCCGATATAGAAGAGGACGGCGAGGGCGATGCGGAGAAGCATGCGGGGCCAGCTAAGAGGCATGGAGGAAGTGAGCCAACCGGCGAGAAACATCACCCCCGCGGCAAAGAACAAGAAGGGCAGAATATCCTGCAGGGCGTGGCGGAAATGAAGACCTATCAGGCGACGCGCACAGATCTGCCACACCACAAGCCAACCGATATTCAGGAGGACGTAGAAGATGACCATGGGACGCAACTTGTAGCCAAGATAATGGAGCACAATAATGCCGCCCCAGACGAGGACGCAGTTGATGAGGCCGATGGTCATATTGATGGTGGAACGTCCGCGGGAGATGACGAGGTTGCTGTAGAGAGTGGTGACGGGGGCGAAAGCGCCTGAGATACAGAGGAGGGAGAGCAGCAAAGCACTCTCGTGCCATTTCTCGCCTGCCAGCAGCACTATGAAATCCTCGGCGATGAGGGCGAGGCCCAGCAGGCAGGGGAAGGAGATGAAACACGTGAAACGCAAGAGCTTGCGGAAGGCGTGGAGTACGGACGAGCGGCTCTCCCGAAGAACCGGTTGAGCTACTCCCTGCACCATGCCGCTGATGGTGGAAGTGCCCATGTCGTTCCACTTGCGGGCATTGCTATAGATCCCTGCCACGTGACCGCCATCGGGGAAGAAGCGGTTGAGAAGGACACCGAAGGCGTTGTTGTTGAGCTGAAAAGCAATACTGTTGATGAGTAGTTTGGAGGAGAATCCGAACATCTGCCAAGCCGGACGCAGGTCGATGTGTAAGGTGGGACGCCAGGGAGAGAAATACCAATCGAGGGTGGTGATGGTGGTGACGTAGAACAGGCTCTGGGCCGCCAGTCCCCAATAGGCAAATCCCATGTGGGCCAAGCAGATGCCTATGAGGTTGGAGACGACGATGGCTGATATCTGAATGATGCTGGTTTGCTTGACCATCAGGTGCCCGAAGAGGTAGGCGCGCTGGGCGGTGCCGAGGCTGGAGATGACGAATCCGAGGAAGACGAAACGTCCGAGGGGCACGAGGACCGGGTCGTGGTAGAAGTCGGCGATGAGGGGCGCGGCAAAGAAGAGCAGGATATAGAGCGAACCTCCCACGAGAATATTGAACCAGAAGACAGCATTGTACTCCTCGTGGGTCGGCTCATGCTTGTTGGCCAAGGCGGCTGTGAAACCACTGTCCTGCAGCACGCTGGCCAGGCTGGAGAAGATGAGCAGAGCCGCCATCTTGCCGTAGTCAGCCGGAGAGAGGATATTGATGAGCCAGAGCCCGAAGAGTGCACTCAGCAATTGCGTCAGGCCATTGCTGAAGCCTCCCCAGATGAGGCCTTGTGCCGTCTTCTGCTTCAGGGAACTCATAGTAGTGTAGCGATGGCAAAAGTCTTCTGCTTCGCGGAGCTCATGGACGTGTAGCGATGGCAAAAGTCTTCTGCTTCAGGGAACTCATTGAAGTGTAGCGATGGCAAAATCCATCCGGCGGAGCACCTCCTCCTTGCCCAGAAAGGCGGAGAGAGCATACATATCCGGACCTTGACCCTCGCCCACGAGGCACACGCGCCAGGCGTTCCAGGGCTTGATGCCGGTTTGCTCCACCCAGGGGTCGACCACAGCTTTCTGACCTTCGGCGGAGAAGTCGTCGACGGTGGCCAGGAGGTTTAGCATCTGCTGCATCTCTGCGGCGGTTCCCTCCTTCCAGTTCTTGCGAATGAACTTATCCTCGGTGTTGAAAGAGGTGGGAGCCACGAAGAAGAAGCGGCAGAGGGGCCAGAGGTCGCTGACGAAGGAGACGTTGCGCTTGCGGGGACCGTCGTTGGTCTGGTACTCGATGACCTTGGATTTCATCAGTTCCACGACTTGTGCGGCGCGCTCCTCGCTGCAGGTGATACCTTGTGCTGCCAGGAGGCTGACGAAGGCGGGCGCCCATTCAGCATCGCTGCGGCGGAGGAGATATTCGCGGTTGAACCAGAAGCCCTTGACATAGTCGAAGCGGGCTCCGTTCTTGGAGCATTTCTCGAGGTTGAACTTCTGCACCATTTCCTGCAGCGACATGAGTTCCTGATCGTCGCCGGGGTTCCATCCGAGCAGAGCCAGGAAGTTCACCACAGCCTCGGGCAGGTAGCCTTGTTCGCGGTAGCCGCTGCTGACCTCGCCCGTCTCGGGGTTGTGCCATTCCAGCGGGAAGACGGGGAAGCCGAGGCGGTCGCCGTCGCGCTTGCTGAGCTTGCCTTTGCCGTCGGGCTTCAGCAGCAGGGGCAGGTGTGCAAAGCGGGGCATGGTGTCTTCCCATCCGAAGGCGCGGTAGAGCAGCACATGGAGGGGCGCCGAGGGCAGCCATTCTTCGCCGCGGATGACGTGGGTGACTTCCATCAGGTGGTCGTCCACGATATTTGCCAGATGATAGGTGGGCAGCTGGTCGGCACTCTTCCAGAGCACTTTGTCGTCGAGGACGGAGGAGTTGATGACCACGTCGCCGCGGATGATGTCGTCCACGTGGACGTCCTCGCCGGGCTGGATCAGGAAGCGGACGACGTAGGGCTCGCCGGCGTCGATGAGGCGCTGGGTCTCTTCTGCCCCCAGGGTCAGGGAGTTGCGCATCTGCATGCGGGTGGAGGCGTCGTACTGGAACTTCTGTCCGGCGCCTTCGGCTTCGTCGCGACGTGCCTTCAGTTCCTCGGGAGTGTCGAAGGCGATGTAGGCGCGACCGGCCTGCAGCAGCTGACCTACGTACTTCTTATATATATCCTTGCGCTCGCTCTGGCGGTAGGGGCCGTAGTTGCCACCGAAGCTGACACCCTCGTCGAACTGAATGCCCAACCAGTGGAAGGCTTCGATGATATACTCCTCGGCGCCCGGCACAAAACGGGTGGAGTCTGTGTCCTCAATACGGAAGATGAGGTCACCACCGTGCTGACGGGCAAAGAGATAGTTGTATAAAGCGGTGCGAACACCACCAATGTGGAGGGGTCCGGTGGGGGAGGGAGCGAAACGAACGCGTACTTTAGAAGAATTCATAGGTCTTTTCGTGAAATTTTCTGCAAAAATACAACAATTCTTGCACACGGACGAAAGAATTTTCGTATTTTTGCGTCTGAAAAGAACAATTAACGACTAATTCATTCCAATGAGCAGATATAACAAGCCCATCAACATCACGAAGAAGAACATCGCGCTGCAAGCCCTGATACTGGTGGCTACGGTGGTCGTCCTCGTATGGTTCCTGCCTCGCGATGGTCGTTCGGGGTTGCGTTTTGACAAGGGTCGTCCTTGGCCCTACGGCCAATTCATAGCTCCCTACGACTTCCCTATCTTCAAGAGCGACGCGCAGTTGGCCGAGGAGCGCGACAGCATCCATCGGCTCTACGAGCCCTACCTGGAGTTGCTGGCACAAACGGGCTCCGAGCAGATAGCGGCATTCCGCTCGGACTACCGCAAGCACGACGCCTCGGAGTTCCCTGCTTCCTACCGCACCTTCATCGAGGGCCGGTTGCGACAGGTCTTCGAGCGTGGAATTATCAGCAACAGCGATTTGCAGCTGCTGCAGGCCGACAGCATCGTTGCTGTTCGTATCTACTCGGGCACGGAAGCCAGCACAAGGCCCCTCTCGACGCTGTTCTCGCAGAAAGCGGCCTACGACTTCCTGCTGGCAAACACCGACAGTCTGGGCTACAGCCGGCTGAAGCTGCAGAAGCTGAATCTGAACAACTACCTGGAGCCCAACCTCAGCTACGACCGCGCCAAGAGCGAGGCCGAGTGGCAAGGACTGGTGGGAAGCCTCTCGCCCAGTAGCGGGATGGTGCTGGCCGGACAGAGTGTCATCGACCGCGGCGAGATCGTGGACGAAGATGCCTATCAGAAACTGGTGAGCTACGAGCGACATCAGGCGACGAAAGTGAACGCCACGAAGGAGAAACGCCTGCAGATACTGGGGCAAGTGCTTTATGTGGCTGTGGTGTGTCTGAGTCTGCTCTTCTACTTCAACCTCTTCCGCCGAGACTACCTCAGCAACTTACGCAGTGTCACACTATTGTGGATTCTGGTGATCTCCTATCCGCTGTTGACCTCGTTTCTGGTGAGCCACACGTTGCTGACCGTGTACCTTATTCCCTACGCCATGCTTCCCATCTTCGTCCGGGTGTTCATGGATTCTCGCACGGCTTTCCTCAGCCATGTGGTCACGGTGATGCTCTGTGCCATGTCGCTGCGCTATCCTTTTGAGTTCATCGCCACGCAGTTGGTTGCAGGTATTACGGCCGTCTATTCCTTGCGCGAGCTCTCCACTCGTTCACAAATCATCCGCACCGCCATCTTGGTGACGTTCGCCTCGCTGGTTGTGTACTTCTCCATAGATCTGATCCACGGTCGCACTATAGTGGGCGGCGATAGTCTGACACGTATCGACTGGACCATCTACCGGCACATCATCCTGGGCGGCGTCCTGTTGCTCTTCTCCTATCCGCTGATGTACTTGCTGGAGAGGCTGTTTGGCTTCACAAGCAACGTTACGCTGGTGGAGTTGTCCAATGTGAACAACGAGTTGCTGCGGCAACTCTCGGAGGTGGCTCCCGGCACGTTCCAGCACTCCATGCAAGTGGCCAATTTGGCTGCCGAGGTGGCCCAGAAGATAGGAGCCAAGAGTCAGTTGGTGAGGACTGGAGCTCTGTACCACGATATCGGGAAGATGCAGAATCCTGCCTTCTTCACGGAGAACCAGGCGGGGGGTGTCAATCCCCACGACAAGCTGGACAATCGCCAGAGCGCCACCATCATCCTCCGACATATTGTGGATGGAGAGCAGCTGGCCGACCGCCATCGCCTGCCCCGGGTAATACGTGATTTCATCGCCACCCACCACGGTACGGGACTCGTCAAATACTTCTACATCTCCTATCAGAACGCCCATCCGGAAGAGACGGTGGATCCCATTCCTTTCAGTTATCCCGGACCCAATCCGCAGACGGCGGAGCAAGCTATTTTGATGATGGCCGACGCGGTGGAGGCCTCGGCACGTTCGCTGAAGGAATACAATGAGGATACCATCAGCTCACTCGTCAATCGAATCATAGATTCACAAGTGGCGGAAGGGTTCTTCGCCGACTGCCCGATCACCTTCGAGGACATCAGGATTGCCAAGGATGTGTTCAAGGAGAAACTGAAGATTATGTACCACACTCGGATCAGCTACCCGGAACTGCGGAAGCGCGACGAGGGGGCAGGCAATATGGTGGTGCAGGCGTTGCCGCCGCAGACGAAGTAACGGGAAGACAGGGCGTGGGGCTCTCTCGTGCACAGGCTCAGAGAGGGTCGACATCAAAGAATATCTGAGCGGAGTTGTAGGTCTTTGTGGCCAGCAACCCCGTTCTTGCTTTCTGAAGCAGTCCGTGGACTTTGGCCAGGGGCAGCGAGGGCTCCAGCTTCAGCATGATTCTGCGGATGAACAGACTCTGCACCCGTGCCACGGGCGGTTCGTCGGGGCCCAGCACTCGCTGTCCGAAGATGGCGCGCAACTGCTCTGATAGCTCGCGGGCGAGCCCTTCGACTTCTCTGCTGCGGCGGTGCTTCATGTAGATGAACACCATCCGGCAGAAGGGCGGGTAGGCGAATTGTCGGCGTTCCAGCATCTGTTCTTGGTACATCGCATCGTAGTCGCCAGCTACCACTTGCTGCAGCAGGGGCAGGGACGCTTCCATGGTCTGGAGCAGGACGTAGCCTCGCTGGTGGCGACGCCCGGCCCGGCCTGACACCTGCGACATCATCTGGAACGAACGTTCGTAGGCGCGGAAGTCGGGCTGATTCAACATTGTGTCTGCCGAAAGAATGCCTACGACGCTGACGTTCTCGAAATCCAGTCCCTTGGTAACCATTTGCGTGCCCACGAGGATGTCCGTCTGCCCGGCTGCGAAGTCGTGGAGCAACTGCTCATAAGCCGTGCGGGTGCGAGTGGTGTCGAGGTCCATGCGTGCCACGCGTGCCTCGGGGAAGATGGCCGCGATGTCTTCTTCTATGCGTTCTGTGCCAAAGCCGTGCTGGTGCAGTTCCGGGTTCTCGCAGTTGGGGCAGCGGGAGGGAATCTCCGTCGTGTAGCCGCAGTAGTGGCAGGTCATGAGTTTGCGGTAGCCCGTGGGTGTGTCCTGGGAACGGGAGTGCAGGGTCAGCGACACGTCGCAGTGGGGGCAACGGGGCACCCAACCACAGACCTTGCAGGAGACGTGCGGCGCATAGCCGCGGCGGTTCAGGAAGAGGATGACCTGCTCGTGGGCGTCCAGCGCCTGACGCATTTTCTCCAGCAGCTGTGGCGAGAATGGGCCCTGAATGAGGCGCTTGCGGCGAAGCTCCTTCAGATCCACAATCTCTATTTCCGGCAACTGCACTTTGCCGTAGCGTTCGGACAAACGTACTAATCCGTACTTTCCCATACGGGCGTTGTAGTAGCTGTCGAGAGAGGGAGTGGCGGTGCCCAGCAGTACGTGGGCTTTGGCGCGGGTGGCCATGAGGATGGCTACGTTGCGGGCGTTGTAGCGGGGAGCGGGCTCCTGTTGCTTGAAGTTTACCTCGTGTTCCTCGTCGACGATGACTAGCCCCAGTTTGCTGAAGGGGAGGAAGACACTGGAACGGACGCCCACGATGATGTCGAAGGGCGATGGAGAGAGTTGGCGCTGCCAGACGTCGGCGCGCTGGACGTCGGTGAACTTGCTATGATAAACCCCCAATCGCTGGCCGAAGACGGCTTGCAGGCGTTCGGTCAGTTGACTGGTGAGCACAATTTCGGGCAGGAGGTACAGCACTTGCTGTCCGCGCGCTATGGCTTCTGCGATAAGGTGGATGTATATTTCGGTCTTGCCGCTGGAGGTGACTCCGTGGAGCAGGCATACGGAGTGCGAGGCCCATTGTTCATGGATATTGGCGAGAGCCTCCGACTGGGCAGGGGAGAGCACGGGGAGGGAGGTCTCGTCGACGCCCGGCACTGCCAAGGAGTCGGCAGCGAGTGCCGCAGCGCTGGTCGCAGGGGTGCTTTTCTGCCTGCGGGTCCGGCAGACAGAGGTCTTCTGCTTCATCTTTCCGGGCAGTGCCGCCTTGAATACTTCTCCAATACTGCAGAGGTAGTAGTCGGCAATCCATTGCCAGAGGCTGAGCTGGCGGGGCAGTACTACCGGTCGTTCGTCCAGCAGTTCCAGCACCTCCTTCACCTCCATGTTTTCCGGCTTCTGGTCGTGGAGCCGCCCGACGATCCCTGTCTGCGTCTTCTTGTTGCCGAAGGGTACACTCACACGCTGTCCCACCTGCGCCAGCGGGGCAAGGGCAGGGGGCAGGGAATAGGTGAACATACCCTGCAGCGGCACGGGAAGAATGACGTCGGCAAAAAGATTCATAGTATCAGAAGTAGAAGTCGAGACTGAGCTGGAAGGCGTGGTTCTTCATCTGTATCTCCTCTGTGGCTTTGCGCAGGGCGTTGTAGGCGTCGGAGATATAACTGCCTTGTTTGGTCAGGGGGATGTTCACGGCAATACCGATATCCAGGTGGTTGAAGAGCCATAGGCCGGCACCTATATTCCAACTGTAGACGCTGTGCTCGAAGTTGGCCTGGAACTGACCTACTGATGTCCAACTGCCCTCGCCGATATACCAATCCCACTGCGGACCCGTGGCGATATAGATACCCAGGGCTGGCAAACCGAAATCCCAACGGATATTGACGGGGACTTCCACGTAACTCATGTGGTCGTTAAGATAGGTCTGTCGCTCTACGGAGGTCATGTCGTCAATGATGCACACGTTGCGTTGGGCGTAGCGCAAAGCGACGTCAGCTCCCAATCCGAGCATGGGAATTGTGGCTTTCAGCTTGGGACCGAAGAAGAAGCCTTGTTGTTCTTTAGAGTCCGCTATAGCCTTGTCGAAACTGACATGGCTGAGGTCTACGCCAACGTCCAAGCCTAAACGCAACTGAGCTCCGGCCGGCAAGACCGTGCTCAGTGTGAGAAGCAGTATGGTAAGATATCGTTTCATAGCGGCTCAGATGAATATGTATATTTATGGATCTTTCAATAAGTGGCTCCCTATATTTATAGACCTCTCTCTTTGTGGGCCTCCCAATAATTGTGGCCCTCTCTCTTTATGGCCCTTCCAATAGGGTCTCCTGTATTTATGGACTTCCCATTATGGGATTCTCTATTCATGGGCCTCTTTAAAATATGGGCTCCTGCCATTGTGGCCCTTCCAAAAGGATTTCCTCTCTTTATAGGCCTTCCTATATTAGTGGCCTCCTCTCTTTCAGGCCCTCCCTATATATAATAAGGTGTAGCTATCGCCGTTGCCTGCGCGCCGAGACTCTGGGTGCGGAACTGCCACGGCTCTTGCTGGCAGCGGCCGAGGACTTGCTGCGGCGGGTGTCGGAAGAGTTTTCGCTCTTGCTGCGACTCTTGCGGCTGGCCTTGGGATCCTCTGCAGCTGGGGCTACAGCCACGCTGTCCAGGGAATCCTGTGGCGCAGAAGCGTGCCAGATGTGTTCCTCGAAGTCTTTCAGCTGTTGCTCGATGCGTTTCTGTTCGCGAGTGCGAGTGCTGTCGGCGGGAATCACACGTCCTTGCATGTTATTGGTCTTGTAGATGACGCCTTCGTAGTGATTCAGGGTGAAGTAGTCGTCGGCGGTCATGTTCGTCACGTTGTTCAGGTTCGACGACATCATAGGTAGTCGGGAGAGGTAGGTGGCCACGTCGTCGTATTTCACCCAGAAGAGAGGCTTGGGGGTGGCGCTGCTGCCGTCGTTGTCCACGGATTCAAACTCGTCGCCTTCCATCAGCACCGGGCAGAGTGCCGTGACGCGTGTCTTATAGGTTGCCGACCGCTGGTCGAAGTAGCTGCTCTCCTTGATATAGAAGCGAGTGACCATGGCTGACGGGATATCGCTCTCGGGCACGGTGATTCGTCCATTTTCCTCCTCGTAGTAGATGCGATACTGCTCCAGCAGCTCCTTCACGTTGGCTTTGTCTGCAGCCTCGAAGGACTCGTTGCCATCGAGCTTGTAGCGATAGACATTGATGCGGCCGGAGACGAAGAGGCGGAAGAGGTAGGTGAAGAGGTTCTGTTCCTTGCCATGAGGCTCCACGGGGTAGTACAGAGGGGCGTTGGCGTCCTTCAGCAAGTCCAGCTGGCGATAGATATCTCTGCGCCAGACGACATCTTCCGGCATCTCTGCAGAAGTGGGAAACATCAGTGTGGCGCGGTCTACTTTCTTCTCTGCCGCTGCCTTCTTGGCAGTCTGAGAGCCCGTGGCGGTCGTCGTAGTGCGTCGCTTGGCGGGCTGTGCACTTATCCCAGTGATGCAGGAAAGCAATGTGAACAATATCAGGAATCGTTTCATATACTATCGTTGAGTTTTCGGTGTTTATTATGTCAGTTCACGGTTACGTCCATGGCCCCGTCGAGAGTGCGTTCCACTCCATCTGGTCCCACGGCTTTGATGTGTGTGATGAAGAATCGCTTGCCACGACTGAGGCTGCGGAACATGGTTTTCTGGCGGGCGGTGAAGGAGGCGGAGGCCGACACTTCGGGGATGGCGTTGCCCATATTGTCGTAGAAGACCGTCTCGAAGCCCGTGACACGGAAGGGGATGTTCAGCAACCCGTCGTCCACGGCGGCGCCCAGGGCGTCGGTGTTCATGAGTATCTGTTTGGAGAGTTTGCCTCCTTTGAAGCGGTTCTCGCCACCTTGACCGTCGCTGTAGGCGATGAAGGCGCTCGGGTCGGGCAATTTGCGAACCCGGAAGGTGAACTTACCCATTTCCTGCACATGACCTTCCGTCTTGGCGGCCACGGTGATGACGGCTTCTCCGCCCACCTGGGTGGGCTTGGCGATGTACTTGCCCTCGCCCGTGGGAGTCAGGTTGCCGCCGCTCATGCTGACTTGCAGTTGGTTGGTTGCCACGCCGGGAACACTCACGGACATGGGGTTGTCATAACCAGCATAGAGCACGTTCATCAGGTCGGCAGAGACGGTGGCAGAGGGTGCCACGACCGTATATTTCTGCTGGAATTCGCGGCGCACGAGTTCGCCCTGGGCATTCATCATCTCGATATATCCCACGAGATTGAAGTCGCCGGTGCGGGAGCACACGGTTTCATAGATGCCGCGGTCGCTCTTGAACTCCTTGCCGCCGATGTAGATGGTCGGACGATTAGTGGTGTCCACAGCGGCCATGAGTATCTGTGCGGAGAACTTGCCACCTTGCACCACGGTTTGGGAGCTGGGGATAACGTAAGCGTTCAGCTCGTTCACACGGATATCCTTCACGCCGATATTCGATGCGAGTCCGTGGAGCACTTCTCCCTCGGCATAGCGGACGTCGCTCTGCAACTTGGTCAGCAGCGTCACGGCAGCGGCGGTGGGCATGGATTCGAACATGTATTCCTGCCAGTTCTTGCCTAGGGTGCGTATATTAGTAGGTATTTCCGTGGAGAGGTTGGAGGAGATGATACGGCGCTGTGCGCTGTCCGTCACCATCTGCACTATGCGTTCGCGGTAGTTGTTGATGCCATTGTAGAGCTCTTTGCCCCGTCCGGTGCCTGGCGCAAGCATCACACTGGTGGCTGCTTCGAGGTCTTCTCGGTTTTGTATGTTGTTGACGTCGCTGTCCTTGCCATCGCTCTTGCGCACTATCAGTACCTTCAGCTCTTCGGCCAGGTTGAAGAGCGAGTCAGACATCCGGCGCACTACTTGAGCTTTGTCGTACCATTCCTTGACCTTCTTGGGGTTGGCCTCCATCTGTGCCTCGAAATCGGCGTAGATTCCCTGATTGGTCTGGGAGGCGTTGGAAGTGGTGTTCTGCAGACTCTTCTCTACCAGGGAGAAGCCATTGAGCACGTCGCTCGACACGTTCAGCGCGAGCATGGCCATCAGGACGACGTACATCAGATTGATCATCTTCTGGCGCGGAGAGACTGGTCTTTTCTTTACGGGCATATCTTCTACGGCTTTGGCCGTTGGGTGTTTAGTATTTTTGTTGGTTGTTTGTCCCTGAAGAAGAGGGTAGGGGGCTATACTTGCGGCGCAGCCTTAGGCATATTCACGGTGAGAGCCTCGATCATTCGGGCATAAACGGCGTTGAGCTCTTCTATCTGTCGGGCCATTTTGCGGGTTTGGTCGTTGATTTGGTCGATGGTTCCCACCTGCTGGCTGACGCTCTTGAGCTGCATCTCATAGATGGTGTTAATTCCCGTGAGGGTGCGATTGAGGTTCACCATCTCCTCGCTGTCTTGTGTCATTCGGCTGGCTTGTTCGCGCACCTTACCTAATACTTCTGTCAGCTGCGAGAGCTGATCTACGTAGGCCTCTATGGCGTCTTCCACCTCGGGTGCATTGGCCGCCTGAGCATTGGTGAGCATATTCTGTGCATCTTGTCCGAGGTTGGCTGCGCTGGCAGCTGCCTGTGCGGCTGCTGCGAGGTTGGCTGCATCTTCCGCCGAGAGGCCCGGGCCGCCACCTACGACACCTCCTACGACACCTCCTACGACACCGCCACCTACGACACCGCCGCCTACGACACCGCCGCCAGCTACGACACCGCCGCCAGCTACGACACCGCCGCCAGCTACCACAGCGCCTTCAGCACCCATTGTGCCTTCTCCGGCTTCCGCAACGAACGTTCCGCTGCCTGCAGCACCGCCACCGCCGATAATCACGGTGCCTCCGCCGCCGCCTGCGACCACGTTGCCGCCCTCAACGGTCTCTCCGCCAACGGGCGCGCCGCCACCTGCGAAAGTGCCGCCGCCGCCCACTACTACGGGCTGACCGCCGCCGTTGGCTGCTGCTGCTTCTGCCGCTGCCTTCAGGGCTTCCATTTCCTCGAGGCTCACGAATTCTTCATTCAGTTCCGTGTCGGTCTTCGTGTCGAACGGACGGTCGAAACCGGAGATGAAGAACACAAAGACCTCTGTGCCCATTCCGATGAACAACATCAGGTTCGCACCGGGGATGTGGGTCAGCTTGAACAGGGTTCCAAGGATGACCACTGCGGCGCCCCAGCTGTAGGCATAGTTCATGAATGTCTGGCCCGGCACCGAATCCATCCAGTGCTGCAAGCGGGCTATAAGGCTGAATTTACTCATATTCTTTCTTATCTTGTGGCCTCACTTCCGTGGGGCGTTGGTTCTTGTGTGCTGCTGTTTATCTCTTTCCTTTGTTCTTCACTCCGCTGGCGTCTTGTATCATGCTCCTGACGCACCGGAATCCGATATACGAGCGGGGTTGGTTCTGATATTCGAAGGATCGCCATGCCGAGCGAATCATGCTTTCCGGGTCTTTCCACGAACCTCCCCTCACGCTCTTCTTCTTCAGTCGGTAGGGATCCTCGATGGCTGCGTTGTAGCGCAATTCCGGATTCATGTCGCTCATGGCTTGTACGCCCGCTTCGGTGTAGATGGTGCTTGTCCACTCAGCCACGTTTCCGGCCATGTCATAGAGTCCATTGCTGTTGGGCGAGAATATGCCGCACTTCGAGGTGATGAGTGAGCCGTCCATGGTGTAGTTGCCGCGGTCGGGCTTGAAGTTGGCGTAGAAGCATCCTTTGTCGCTCTTCACTTCCTTGGCCTCCCAGGGGAAGGGGTTGCCCTCCTTGCCGCGGGCGGCGTATTCCCATTCCACTTCCGTGGGCAGGCGGAAAGGCTGTATGTCTGCAGCGTTTTGCCCCAGACCCTTGGCCAAGAAGTCGGTGCGCCAGCGGCAGAAAGCCAGTGCTTGCTCCCAACTGACCCCCACTACGGGGTAGTCGTCGTAGGCCGGATTGGAGAAGTACAGGCGCAGATAGCGCTCGTTCTCTGCGTTTTGGAAATCGTTGACCCAGCAAGTGGTGTCGGGGTAGATATTGACGATGTAGGTGTTCAGGAAGTCCCAGGGGCCAGAGAGGGGACGTGTGATGGTCTCGCGCACAATCTTACCCTCGTCGTTGATGTAGGCGGTGTCCTTGGATATCATCACATCACCTTCCGCCACCTCGTGGTCGGTGTTCAGGTCGCGTTCGGAGGCCACAAGGCGGTGCTTGCGCAGGGCGGCAGCGGCGTAGTCATAAACTTCGTAGCGATAGTTCATCTGGCTGGCGTCCAGCATCTTTGTTCCGTCGATGGGATGAGTGATGTACACACTTTCTATGGCGCGCTCCTCGTCCTCGTTGGCCTTGCGCCAGGGGATGACTTTGTTCCAGTCCAGGTGCGGAGTGATGGGGTTGCCTTCTACGTCCTCTTCTATCTTATAGGTCTCGTCGCCGCCGTAGGCCGGGTCAGCCAGTCGTTCGCGGATGATGCTGTCGCGCACCCACATCACGAACTGCCGGTATTTGGCGTTGCTGACTTCCGTCTGATCCATCCAGAAGCCGTCCACGCTGATTTCTCGCAGGGGGAAGCCAACGCCCCAGAGGGTGTCGTTGTCCTCCAGACCTATCCGCAGCGAGCCTTTCTGCACGGCGACCATCCCGTAGGGAGTGGGCTCGCCAAAGGCTGTGCCTCGCACACCCGTGACCTCGCCGCCTACAGCCATGGCGTTGGACTTGGCACCGGCGCAAGAGGTGAGGACAGCGGCCGAGAGGATACATATGAATAAATAAATGGCTTTATTTATGGCTTTCATATCCATAGGATTTTTCATTATTATTATCTGTTGTCGTTTGTCGTTTGTCTGGAGAGGTCAGAGGATTCTCACACTCTGGTGCCTGTTGCGCCCTTTCTTGAAGAGGTCCAGGTCGGTGGTGTAACCCAGGCTGATCTCGTGGGTGCCTTGCAGGGCTCCCACTCCGGAGGTGAAGAGCTCGTAGCAGTAGCCCAGCCGTATTCCTTGGAAGGTGCCGCCCAGAAACACCGAGGCAGAGATGGTGGGACTGTAGCCAGCACCCACGTAGAGTTTCCCCTTGGGACCATCGTAGAGCAATCGGGCCGTGAGGTCGCCTCGCCAGGCATTGAGGTCGGAGCGGAAGATAGCTGAGGTCTGCATTTTTAATAACGGATTTTTCAGTTGAATATTGTATCCTCCAGTTAAATAAAATGTCGTAGGTATCTCATATTCGTTCGCTTTCGTGTCGCCCAGAGTCACCAGGGGCGAGAGGGTGTGCAGGGCCGAGAATCCCGCATACCATCGTTTGCCGTCGTAGCGCAGACCAGCATCGAGGTCGAAGGCTGTGCCGTTGACTTCCGAGGTGGGGAAGGCCGGATCGCTGGCTTCTTCCAGGTCGAGGCCCGAGCCGTCGAAACCTTCGGCCAGCAGCGCCGCACGGACACCAGCGCTAAACCGTCCGCCCCACATCTTCTGGTGGAAGGCGTACTGGAAGTAGAACTTCTTGTGCTCAAAGAGACCTATCTTGTCGTTGATGAAACCGGCGCCGGCGCCGTGGGCCGGACCTATCATCCACAGCGGGAGGTCGGCAGTGAGAATCATCGTGGCAGGGGCGTGCTCGTAGCCCATCATCTGCATCGCATAGCCCCCTTGGATATTCAGCTGAGGCTCTAATCCCGAAGCTGCTGGATTATAGAACGACTGCAGCGCCCAATAGTGATTGAACGCAGGGTCGTATTGTGCTCGCAATGGAGTTGCCAGGCACAATAGAAAGCATAACGAGAGAAGGGGGTTCCGAAGCCTCACTTTATATATTTTACCCTTGAATTCAGCCGCAAAGGTAGAAATAATCGGTGGATGAGCCAAGAAAAATGAATATTTCTCACAAAAAATGTCGTACAATAAGATGTTTTTTCCTATCTTTGCCCACCATTTTCAAATAAGCACACCTTAATATTATAGGTACGATGAAAAAAAGCCACCTCTACACCCGAACAGGCGACGACGGCACCACCTCCCTCGTGGGCGGTCAGCGTGTGCCCAAGACTCACGCACGTCTCGAGGCCTATGGCACCGTGGATGAACTCAACTCCCACCTCGGGTTGCTGCTCTCCTGCGTGCAGGACTCCGGCGAAGAAAATAACTTGCTTGTCATCCAGAATCAGCTCTTCGTCATCTGTTCGGAGCTCGCTACCGCCGACGAGGATTTGCGTGCCCGTCGTTCCAGCGTCACCGAAGAGGACGTGGCGTGGATGGAGCGGGCCATCGACGCTGCCGAGGACGGGCTGCCCGGGTGGCGCGGTTTCATCCTGCCGGGGGGGACCACAGCTGCCGCGCAGGCCCACGTCTGCCGCACCGTCTGCCGCAGGGCAGAGCGCAGAATACATGCCCTGGCAGCCGAGGCAGAGGTCAATCCGCTGCTGCTCGCCTACGTCAATCGATTGAGCGATTATCTCTTCGCCTTGGCCCAGAAATTGAACCATCAGGCCGGAAAAGAAGAACAATATTGGAGAAAAAGTGAAAAAAAAACATGATTTCTTCTCTTTTTTCATAAAAGTGTTGTATATTCGCGCCCGATTTCGATAGAACTGATTTTTCTTCAGCCTCATTAAACCTAAAACCACTATTCGCGTCCAACACTTCACAGAGAATCAAACAGACAGAACAAACAAGGAAAAGCACTACGCAAAAATGCTACATCCTCGCAGAGAGAACAGGAATAGCACTACGCAAAAAATGCTACATCCTCGCAGAGAGAACAGGAATAGCACTACGCAAAAAATGCTACATCCTCACAGAGAGAACAGGAATAGCACTACGCAAAAATGCTACCTCCTCGCAGAGAGAGCAGGAATAGCACTACGCAAAAATGCTACATCCTCACAGAGAGAACAGGAATAGCAATACGCAAAAAATGCTATAACCTCACAGAACAATCAAACAAGGAATAACAATAAAAATTCAAGCTATATGTACTGGACACTAGAACTTGCATCCAAACTGGAAGATGCTCCATGGCCCGCTACTAAGGAGGAACTGATTGATTTCGCCGTCCGCAG
>JAILFY010000025.1 GCA_024697285.1 Bacteroidaceae bacterium | reverse complement strand
TGTTCCACCATGTAGGGATTCTTGTCGAACTCTTTCACAGGCGGCCAGTTCCACTCCTTCTGTGGACTGGTCCAGAACGTGCTGCCGAAGGCCTCCGGCCATCTCAGCTGCGAGAGCATCTCCCGGTCGTCATACTTCAGTGACAGGATCTTTCCGCCTTTGTTGGCGTCGATCTCCATCTCCACGTGGCCGCATGTCAGGATGTACCTGCCCTCTGCGCCCTGTTCTCCCCGCTGCAGTGTCGTCTGTGCCGACGCTGTCAGCCCTCCCATGGCAACCGCCATCAGAACTGTTGTAATTAGTCTCTTCATAAATTAACTTAAATTAGGTTTCTATATTTAGTACTTACATATCCTCCATCGACAGTCCTTTGTACGAGATGTCATACTTCTTGAACTCGTGCGTCGCCTGCAGCATCACCTCAGCCCGCTGCTTCAGCACGCCAATGCTGATTTCATCCGCTTGGCGCTTGATCTCGTAGAACGTCACACGGTCGCTCAGTTCGTCCTCGGCTATCATATCTATCTCATTCTCGCCCCTACGGTCCCACCAGCGGCCAATACGGGTAAACTCGCCCGATTCCATTGCTACGCGATGGAAATACCGTTCCAGCATCAGACCGCTGAACGTACTATAGTCGCGATCGATAATCTCCTGCAGCTTCGCATAGTTCTCAATCTCAATGATATAACTGTACTTGAAGATAAAGCGGAACCAAAAACTGTAGAACACATCGTCCAGCTCATAACGCACATTTTTGTTGGCACTCTTCTCAAACAGGGGTTGCCGCTTGCTTATCAGCTCATACTCATCAGCTAAGTTGGTCAGATATCCCCCCACCTCCTTGCCTATCACATCCTCAATCTCGCTGCGGGTGTTCTTGCCCCTGGCAATGCACGATAGGATGGAGAAATAGATGCCGTAGTCCTTGCCGAACTCCTCTATCAGGTTGTTCTTTCCCTCGTTCAGGAAGGTCGAGTTGGGGCTGATGATATGCCTTATCATGGCATCCTTGTCCATCGCTCCTCCATCCACCAGCAGGCCGACGTATTTAGCCACACCGCCCGTAAAGGTGAACATAGCCAGCAGATCCTCCTTCGTATAGTCGGGCTTCGCGTCCGCCATAATCTGCTTCAGCACAGAGGGTTTGAAAGGCTTCACCCTCAGTTCTGCGGTGTTCCTTCCATACAGAGGTTCCTTCTTGTGTTTGAAAATCTTCTGCATCAGCGAATAAATACTGCCGCACACCACCAGATTGATCTTCGATGTCTTCTCGTACTCGTCCCAGATGTCCTGCATCTCGCTGTAAATGGCCTTGTTCACTCGGAAGAAATCCTGAAACTCGTCAATCACCACCGTAAAACTCTTCGTCTGCGACAGTTGCATCAGGTAGCGGAAAATGTCGCTGAAATGCCTGCTACTGCCCAGTGTGGGAATACCCAACTTCTCGTAGACCTCCTCCAGATACGCCTCGCACAAGTCCGACTCAGCCTTCCTGGCCACGAAGAAATACACAAAGGGCTCATCCTTGTAAGCCTCCCTGATCAGCGTTGTCTTGCCGATACGTCTCCGTCCAGTCACCACCGTGAAGCGGGCCACCTTCTCTGCCATATCCCTGGTCTCCCTCAGGAAAGCTATTTCTTGTTCTCTGTCGTAGAATCTCATATCGTAAACCGTTGTATTATTGCATATTAACTTCCGAAATGACCGTTTCCGAAACAGCTATTTCGATGCAAAGTTACAACTTTTTTCTGATATAGCGAAACTTTTCTTCAAAAAAAAGTTCTAACCCCAAATTTCCTCCAAGTTCCATGTCACCCCATGTCACCCGCTTTGTCACCCAGCAAAGATGACAAGGAACCGGTGACAAGGAACCGTGTGACAAGGAACCTGTCCCTCCGTCACCTACGGGACACCCTCGTTGGCATGGATGACGGAATGCACCTTGATGCCGCCTTTCTTCTTCCCGGTTTTCGGATTGCGCCCCACGCCCTTGAAAATGAGGTTGGAGAACAGGCTGACGGTCGTGGAGTCGATGATCTGCAGCCGCCTCATCCACTTCGGCACCTTGCGGGAGGGGCTGTCCGATGAAAGTCGCTCCTTGTAGGTCTGGTACAAGTCCATGTAGATCTTCCCGAAAATCCCCTCGTCACGCCGCGAGTTCGCATCCGAGAGCGTAGAGCGACGTGGAAGGTCCATGATGCCCAGGTGCTGAAGCTTGCGGCACTCCATCATTGTGGCTGAGGTGATTTCGCGCAACGAGTCGAAACGCGAGATGACTGCGTAGAGCATCACCGTCAAGTGACACCACGCATTGAACTTCTTTACGTACCTCTCACCGCCGCCATCGTGGCTGAACTGAAGAATTTTTGCATTGTTCAGGTAATTTAATAGCTGACCCAGTATCGGCTGTCCGAGAAAATGTGTACTTTTGCCCATGATTTGGTTATCGATTTAGTTTGGAAGCTGCAAAGATAATAGAGTAGATGTAGGGGAATAATCCCCTAGCACCTCTCATTGCACCGTACGTACGGGTCTCGTATACGGCGCTACATACATATAGGAGTTCGCAAATTCTGATATAAAGAGTAAGGGTCGACTAAGCCAGGTCGGCT
>JAILFY010000001.1 GCA_024697285.1 Bacteroidaceae bacterium | reverse complement strand
ACTCGTCCGCCTGCCAGTTTCTCCGGAACATAACGTGCCGAAAGGTAGGAGGGCAAGTGCATGATTAGAGGACTGTAGCTCTCACGCGATGAGTTCACCACTTGCAGGATGAATTCTGGACGATCTCCATTGTTGACGTCGTCGAACTCCACGACGTTTGTAGACAAACGGACATTCCCCAAGTCGATGGGGAAGTCGTTGTAGTCGGTGTCTAACAAAGAGGTGACGACACGTCCTTGCAGGGTGAGGTAGGTGGGCTCTTCGGAGGCGTTGCTGTATACTTCAAGTTCCTTCTGGAAGGTACCCAGCAGCAGAGCGTCATAGACAACGTGGATGCGGGCTGATGCACCGGGGGCGATGGGCTCTTTGGGCCAAGTGACTTGGGTGCAACCACATGAAGCATTCACTGCCGTGAGTTGTAGGGGAGAGGAACCATCGTTCTTGATTTCAAAGAATGCGTCCTTAGGCTGCTGGAACATTATCTCGCCCAGATTCAGGACATCTGACGTCACCTCCATTCGCGGTTGGGCGACAGAAGGTGTGCAGATTGCGAGTAGTGCTGCTGTCAGCAGTTGTCTTACCGATAAGGATGTGGAACGTACGTTCATTTCTTTCCGTTCTTATTATAGAAATCCAGTCCGCGCCTCACGTTCTCGATGACACTCTCGGAAGAGAACGTGGCACCGGTGACGACATCCACCTGCTGGGAGGCCGCTTTCTTCACGGTGAGTCCGTTCCATTTGTTCAAGAGGTCTCTTTTGATGAGCGCGAAATACTTTGGGGTTTCCAGGTTCTTCAGCGCTTCGATGCGCTGAATTTTGTTGCCTTTGATGAAAATCTTCAGGGGTGTGGTGCCGGCATATCCTTCCACGTCCTCTGCCAAGGTGGTAGTGGTGATCACTGTCATTCCGTCTTCCTTCGTAATGACATCATTGTCTGCGCGGAAGCTGGAAAGTAGCAGGAGCAAACCTCCTGCAAGTATGAGAATATTTTTCTTCATATATTATTTATAGGTGTGTAATAATGTTTTTCTGATTCTGCTGACCTCGCGAACGATTCGTTGCGGCGGGTATGTAGTTCGCTATCTGCGGCGCTTACGTGTCAGTTCCACCAGTCGGCTCATCTGATTCGGAATACGGATATGCTGCGGACATTTGCTGAGGCACTCGCCGCAGTCTTGGCAAGCCGTGGCTCGCTCCAGTTCCGGGATGGCCTTGCGATAGGCTTCGGTGTAGGTGCGCTGCCGCTCGATATAGTCCGCAGCGTCGCTTTGTGGCAATGGAAGCAGACCCTTGTTGACGGCATCGTTGTAGAAAGCGAAGTTGCCGGGTATGTCCACTCCGTAGGGGCAAGGCATGCAATAGGCACATGTGGTACATCCTATCGTGGGATATCCTGCCATCTGATCTGCTATGCGAGCCAGCAGTTCTTCCTCCGCTGAGGTGCATGGCTGCAGGGGTGAGAAGGTGGCTACGTTCTCTTCCAGGTGCTCCATTCGGTTCATGCCACTGAGGGTGGTGAGAACATTGGAGTGCGAGCCAACCCATCGGAAGCCCCAGCGGGCAGGACTGTCGGCGGGACGTACGGCCTGCAGCTGGCTGCGAATCTCGTCGGAGACGTTGGCCAGACCGCCGCCTCGGATTGGTTCCATGATAACACATTGGATGCCGAGTTTCTCCAGTCGGCCGTATAAGTATTCTGCATCGGCGTCGGATCTGCGGCGACCGCGTCCGGCGTGGCGCCAGTCGAGATAGTTCATCTGTATCTGCACGAAATCCCAGTGGTATTCGTCGTTATGGTCGAGCAGATAGTCGAAGGCGGCGACATCTCCGTGGTAGCTGAAGCCGAGGTGACGAATGCGACGGGCTTCGCGCTCTTTCAGCAGGAAATCGAGCACCCCGTTGTCGAGGAAGCGTCCGCGAAGAGTATCCACACCTCCTCCTCCTATGCTGTGAAGCAGGTAGTAATCGATGTAGTCCACCTGCAACTGGCGGAAGGAATTCTCGTACATCTCCTTGGACTTCTCCAGGGACCACAGGTTGGGACTCTGGTTGGACATCTTTGTCGCCACAAAGTATTTGTCACGAGGATAGCGGCTAAGGGCTTGGCCCGTTGCTGCTTCGTTGGTGCCACGTCCATACATGGGTGCAGTATCGAAATAGTTAATGCCATGGGCGATGGCATAGTCTACCAGACGATTTACTTCTTCCTGTTCGCGCGGCAGTCGCATCATGCCAAATCCGAGCAGGGAGATAGCCTCGCCACTGCCGTTCTGCAAACGGTAGGTCATATTGTTACTCTCTGTGGCGGGAGTGAACGCGACGTTCGTGTCGGCGGCCTGCTCCTGGGCGAGAGCGTGCAGAGGACTCAGAGCCATCAAGGCTGAGCCGAATCCAAATTGCCGGAGGAATTGGCGCCGGCTGATGTCATGTCGTTCATTCTGTGTCATAGCGTTTGTCTTAGGGGGAATTTGGGGGCAAAGGTACAAAAAATGCGATGCCAAATGGCATAAAAAGGCAAGTTTTATGCCTAAAGTACGCTTCTGGATATAAAAAACAGATAAATGGAGGGGTGCATTTAACAGTTTTTTGTACCTTTGTGGTCAGTTACTAACTTAAATAAATACTATTAGCAATGAAAAGACTCTTAACTATCCTTATGATTCTTGCAGGCAGTTCTGCTTTGTATGCTCAGAACATCCAGCTTCATTATGATTTTGGAAAGCACATCTCATCAGAGGCTGAGGCTGATCGTCAACCAGTGACCTTGACTTATGAGCTGTTTAAGGCTGACCGCTGGGGCTCGTGGTTCTATTTCGTGGATTTGGACCTCAGCGATGACCTCTTCAAAGGTGCTTATACGGAGATTTCCCGTGAGTTCAATCTGGGTAAGAGTTCCCCTTTCGCTGCCCACGTGGAATATGATGGTGGCATGGGATTGGGAGGTAGCTACCAGCATGCATTACTGCTGGGTCCCGCCTGGAACGGACATAATGCGGACTATTCCGCTACTTACTCTGTTCAGCTCATGTACAAGCAGTACCTGCGTAGTTATAACAATACTCACTCTTATGCGAGTGCCCAGCTGACGGGCGTTTGGGGACTACAGCTTCTCGACAAGAAGATGACGTTCTCCGGGTTCATAGACTTCTGGCGTGGGGAGCAGGCTAATCGCCACGGACAGCTGGTCATCCTGGCAGAGCCGCAGCTCTGGTATAACTTCAACACGTTGTCCGGAATGGAGGATGTGAATCTGAGCGTTGGAACAGAGGTGGAGATCAGCAATAACTTCATCTACAATGCAGTTAATTCCAAGACCTTCTTCGTCAATCCCACTTTAGCCCTGAAGTGGACTTTCTGATGCTTGGCTGAAAGCGCGCCACGGTCCCTCGTCGGGTAGTGGCGCTTCTACAAAAATCTCTTTGTGCGACACAGGGTGCTCGAAGCAGATGCTTCGGGCACACAGACTGATGCTCCCATCGGGATTGCTGCGAGGTGCCCCGTACTTGAGGTCGCCACGAATGGGGCACCCGATGGAAGCCAACTGACATCGGATCTGATGATGGCGCCCCGTATGGAGGTGTACCTCAAGTAGATGGAAGCGTTCTGTGCGACCAATCACTTTGTAATCGAGCACCGCCTTCTTGGCCCCTGGGCGCTCGTGGTCATAAGCAAACGTCTTGTTTTTTGCTTCGTTGCGAACGAGGTAATGGGTCAGTGTGGCTTCGGGCCGTCGCGGCGGATTCTGCACCAGTGCCCAATATGTTTTCCTCATCTTGCCATCGCGAAACATCTCGTTGAGACGGGCAAGCGCTTTGCTTGTACGGGCGAAGACGACCACCCCGCTCACGGGGCGGTCCAGCCGATGGACGACGCCCAGGAAGACGGCCCCCGGCTTTGCGTATTTCTCCTTGATATAAGACTTCACCGTCTCGGAAAGTGGGGTGTCGCCAGTCTTGTCGCCCTGGACGATTTCACCTGCACTCTTCGAGACGATGATGATGTGGTTGTCTTCGTAGAGAACCTTCATCTAACTACTTATCCTTTTTTTGCGCTTTATCCTCTTCTATTGCCTTTTCCGCAACTCTCATCAGAGAGTCGGCTTTGAGGGCAAGGTCCTTGTCTGCGGCGGTGTTGCATTTGTCCAGATAACGCTTTGCAGCGTATGGGTCACCCGCGTCCATGGTATCCCTTGCGCAAAAGTAATAGCTCCAGGCAATAGATCGGGGAGTGTCGCAAGAATTGAGCAGTGCAAGAATAAAAGTTGACGTCAATAGGGCTATTGTCAAACTTTTCTTCATCGCTAATCTGTTTTTTTTTACATATTCATGCCGCCATCTATTTGAATGACCTGTCCACTGACATAGGAACTCAGGTCCGAGGCCAGGAAGAGGGCCACGTCGGCCACATCTTCGGCCTTTCCGCCACGGCGAAGAGGAATTTTCTTCATCCACTCTTCACGTACGGCATCGGGCAGGGCTGCTGTCATTGCAGTCTCGATGAAACCTGGAGCGATGGCGTTGGCGCGAATGCCCTTGGGGCCCATCTCCTGAGCGATGCTCTTGGCCAAGGCGATCATACCTGCCTTGGAAGCTGCATAGTTGGCCTGTCCGGCGTTGCCGTGGACGCCCACGACGCTGGCCATGTTAATGATAGAACCGCCGCGCTGGCGCATCATGATAGGTACTACGGCATGGATGAAGTTAAAGGCAGACTTCAAGTTCACGCCGATGACGACATCCCACTGCTGTTCGCTCATGCGCAGCATCAGGCCATCTTTGGTAATTCCGGCGTTGTTCACGAGTACGTCAATCGTACCGAAATCTTCCTTGACTTGTTTCACCAGAGCATCTGTTTCGGCGAAGTCAGCTGCGTTGGAGGCATAGCTCTTGCAAGTGACGCCGAGGGCGGCAATCTCTGCCTGTGTCTCCTCGTTCACGGCAAGGTCTGTGAATGCAATATTGGCGCCTTCTGCGGCAAAACGCAAAGCAATGGCTTTGCCAATTCCACGTGCTGCTCCAGTGATGAGAGCTGTTTTTCCTTCAAGTAATTTCATGTTGTTCGTATTTTTGAGTTTATGACTGTCTGTTATTGAGTTTAAGACTGTCTGTTTATGAGACTATGACTGTCTGTTATAGGGTTTACGCCTGTCTGTTTATGAGACTATGACTGTCTGTTATTGAGTTTATGACTGTCTGCTATTGAGTTTAAGACTGTCTGTTTTTGAGTTTATGACTGTCTGTTTATGAGACTATGACTGTCTGTTATTGAGTTCCTGACCGCCTGTTTATGAGACTATGTCTGTCTGTTTATTGAGTTTATGACTATCAGTTTCTGAATTTCTGTCTGTCTTCCTGACTGCCTATTCTGTTCGTATGATGAACTGGCAAACTTTTTTGGCAACTACATGTACCTATTTATATTTTGGCAGCTACATATACCTATTTATATTTCAGCAACTACATATACCTATTTATAAAGAGGTGTATACGATGTAGCGCTACAAACGTATTTGGTAGTTGTGCTCTCTGGAGAGGGCTTTTCTCAGAATCTTGGTTACGATGGGCCGGGTGAGTTCGATGTTCATTCCCGCTCCCAGTCGTCCGTAGATGTAGGGAATTTCCAATCCGCGGGCGCACCCTTGGATGATATCCGTATAGAGTTGCAGGTCATCCACATCAAATGCTCCGCAATTGACTCCTTCTTCTAATGTTTTTGCCAGGATGTCACGCTCTTTCTTGTCGTATTTCTTGCGAACGCTTTCCACTTGCCAGATGTTGCGGAAAAATTCTGCTCGCAGATTGCCGTTGCGCTCCACGGCCTCTTTCATCAGACTGAGGTGCGCAAATATCAGTTCCACAAGTTTCTCCAGAGGGGGTAGTTGTTTTCGCGCTACAGCCAGAAAGGTGGATGAGATGTGCTGTAGTTCACCATTGATGACGGCAGAATACACGTCTTCCTTGCTGCGGAAATAGGTGTACAGGGTGCGTCGTCCCTTGCCTGACGCCTCTGCAATGTCGTTCATTGTCGTGTCGTCGAAACCTTGTTTGGCAAATAGTTGGCGAGCTACATCTATTAGTAATTGTCTGGTCTTCTGAAGTGGCATACTTAATAACTTTCTGCTTTGCGCTGCAAAAGTAGCAGAATAGTTTCATTTTAGCAAAAAATAGAGCACACTTTTTGCGCAAGTGTGCAAAAAGAGGCCATTTCTTGTACTTTTTTGTGGAAACATTTGCATAATTCATTTTTTCTCCCTACCTTTGCACCCGCAAACAAGATAATACATCGCGGAGTGGAGCAGTTGGTAGCTCGCCAGGCTCATAACCTGGAGGTCGTCGGTTCGAGTCCAACCTCCGCAACTAAGAAAAGAGAGAGGCAGCCAAATAGGTTGCCTCTCTTTGCTTTTGATGTCTTGCCCCTTTTCTTGTGAGCATCTTTTTCCTTCTCCTTATTTTCTCTTGGGTGCAATTCTCTTGGGCTTCACAGGCAACACTCCTGAATGGGTGACGCGAACGGGTAGTATGGCGCCATCCTTGTCGAACAGCATTCGGTCTATGCAAACCTGTCGGTGGAAACCAGGTCCCATCTTCTTGTCGAGGTAAGCAGGGTTGATACGGTGGTAGATGATATACCAGTCGTCATAGCCTGGCACACAAATAACGCTGTTGTGAGCCGTTCCATATATTCCCTCTTGTGGATTCTGCTGCAGAATGACGGGTTTGGAGGCCACTGTGATTGGTCCCAGAGGTGATGCTGCGGTGCCGTAGGCGACGTGGTAGTTAGCAGAGCCGGTGTCGTCTACACTCCATAGGAAATAATAGAGACCGTCGCGGTAGAAGACGTAAGGTGCCTCGCGGTATTGATAGTCTTGCAGCGTGCCTCCTTCGGGGGTGAGCACCCGGATTGTTGTGGTGTCAATGCCGAGCATGTCGCGGTTCAACTCGGCCACTGCCATATAGCCATTGCCCCAATAGAGGTAGTTCTTGCCCGACACGGGGTCTTGGAACACATCCACGTCGATTTGTTGTCCGCCGCGCACACCTTCAGGCAGCTTGCTTACAATGGGTTTCCCGAAATCATAGAAGGGTCCTGTTGGCGTGTCGGCCGTGGCGACGCCAATGGCTTTTCTGTTGGTGACGGGGTCGTGTCCGGAATAGTAAAAGAAGTATTTGTATTTTCCTTCTACCTCTTTTTCTATAATGGCAGGAGCCCAAGCGTTGCCCGTGGCCCAGGGTACTTGGTTCGTGGCAAGGTCCAAAATAATGCCTTCGTGCTTCCAGTCTACAAGATTGGGCGACGAGAAAGCCGTGAAGTAATAGCCTCCCCAGCCCGGAGCTCCATCGGTGGTGGAATAGATATAGAAGCGTCCCGTCTGCTTGGAGAACAGGATTTCGGGGTCGGCGTGGAATTCAGGCAGAATAGGATTGCCGCTCATGTGAGCCTGACGGGAACGTTGTGCGCTGGCGGGAGCGCAGAGTAGCAGCGTTGCTGCTAACAGGGTCAGAAGTTTCTTCATGTTGCTTGATATGTGGTGTTATTTGTTTTCGGTTATTGCGATAGGGTGGGAGGGGGGAGGCGATGTGAAGTCTCGGTTTTCATGACTCCCGTTGCTGGGGAAGGGGACTCTGTCATCAGCTCTCGCGGTAGAAATCCAACATCTCGAAGATGTCTTCTTTAGAGGCAGACTGATTGATGAGAATCTCCCCTACGTTGGCAAGCAGGGTGAAATTGATGTGCCCGGCGGTGTTCTTCTTGTCGTGTGTCATCAACTCATAGAGGCGGTCGTAGTTGCGACAATCGAGAGGGAAACGGCCGTAGTGGTCTTGCACGAAATGGCGGACTTGGTGGAGCACTTGACTTGGGAACCCGCAACGAGTGGCGGCGAGGTATAGTTCGCATACCAGTCCCCAGGCAACGGCATATCCGTGGAGCACGGGCCGACCTTGGGCCAATGCCATGCTCTCAAAGGCATGGCCTGCTGTGTGTCCCAGATTCAGGGCCTTTCGCAATCCTTGTTCGTGTGGGTCTTGCAAGACGATGCGTTGCTTGACTTCCACACTCCGGACTACCATTTCCTGCAGTGCTTTCAGGTCTGGCTTTTCGATGTCAAACTGCAGCAGGGCGTTGAGCTCATTGCTGTAGGAGATGAGCCCATGTTTGAGCATCTCGGCATAACCGCTGAGAATATTGGCTCTGTCCAGGGTGCTCAGGATTTCCGTGTCGAGCAGTACGACGTCAGCATCCCTGAAGACACCTATTTCATTCTTCAGTCCGCAGAAGTTTATGCCTGTCTTTCCGCCTACAGAGGCATCGACCATGGCCAATAGCGTAGTAGGGATATTGATGAAGGAAATACCTCGTTTGAAAGTAGCTGCCGCAAAGCCTCCGAGGTCCGTTACCATGCCCCCTCCGAGATTAATGAGAAGGCTGTGGCGTGTGGCTCCTCCTTGGCTGAGGGCCGTCCATACGGCTGCCAACGTTTCTGTGTTCTTTGCTTCGTCGCTGGGCGCAATGGTGATGAGTGCCGGAGTGGGGACCTTGTCATGATGTTCGCTGCCCTGAGAGAGGGCGTCCCGCAGACGGGGCCAGCAGAGCCGTGCCGTGTTTTCATCGACCAATACAAAGAGGCGGTCTGGCGATGTGCGGTTGATGGCTTCGCGGATGTCTTTGGATAGGTCTTGGGTGATGATGATGGGCTGTTTTTCCATGTTTCGGAGTACCAAATTTGCTGCAAATATACCACAATCTGCTCGAAGGACAAAAGAAACGTTTACTTTTTTGAAAAAAAAACGCCAAAAGGTTTCCCGTTTGCTGTGAAATGCTTAACTTTGCGCCGCATTTTGCACAGATTTACACATTATTATATAAAAAGCACATCAATTATTAAGGTAATGAGCAAACAAACAGAAAAGATTCAGGAGCTCATAGAGCTCCGCGCCAAAGCCCGTCTGGGTGGCGGTGAGAAAGCCATTGATAAGCAGCACGATCGCGGCAAGTACACCGCTCGTGAGCGTATCGCCATGCTGTTGGACGAAGGCAGTTTCGAAGAAATGGATATGTTCGTAACACATCGCTGCCATAACTTCGGCATGGAGAAGAAGCAGTATATGGGCGACGGCGTCGTGACAGGTTATGGCACGATAGCAGGTCGCCTTGTTTATGTCTTCGCTCAGGACTTCACCGTCAATGCCGGTTCTCTGTCCGAGACCATGGCCCAGAAGATCTGCAAGGTGATGGACGCTGCTATGAAGGTGGGTGCACCTTGCATCGGACTGAACGACTCGGGTGGTGCCCGTATTCAAGAAGGTATTAACGCGCTGGCAGGTTATAGCGAGATTTTCCAGCGTAACATCATGGCCAGTGGTGTGATTCCTCAGATCAGCGGCATTTTTGGTCCTTGCGCCGGTGGTGCTGTCTACAGTCCTGCCCTGACCGACTTCACCTTGATGATGGAAGGCACGAGTTACATGTTCCTCACGGGACCTGCCGTGGTGAAGACCGTGCTGGGTGAGGTCGTCACTCAGGAAGAGCTCGGTGGTGCCAGCGTACATTCCACGAAGTCTGGTGTCACTCATTTCACGGCCAAGACCGAGGAAGAGGCTATGGCCATGATCAAACAGCTGTTGAGCTATATTCCCCAGAACAACCTCGAGAAGACTCCTCGTGTGGAGTGCACCGACCCCGTCGACCGCAAGGACGACTACCTCAACGAGATTATCCCCGACAATCCAAATATGCCTTATGACATGTATGAGGTCATCTCCAGCATCGTGGATAATGGTGAGTTCTTTGAGGTACAACCCAACTTCGCAAAGAACATCATCGTGGGATTTGCCCGCTTCAATGGTCAGAGTGTTGGAATTGTTGCCAACCAGCCTAAGCAGTTGGCCGGTGTGCTCGATTGCAACGCCAGCCGCAAGGGTGCCCGCTTCGTTCGTTTCTGCGACGCCTTCAATATTCCTATTGTTACTTTGGTCGACGTTCCGGGTTTCCTGCCAGGCACAGGTCAGGAGTACAACGCAGTTATCCTGCATGGTGCTAAACTGCTGTATGCTTTCGGCGAGTGCACAGTGCCTAAGGTGACTGTTACTCTGCGCAAGTCCTATGGCGGTAGCCACATCGTCATGAGCTGCAAGCAGCTCCGTGGCGATATGAACTACGCATGGCCCTCTGCAGAGATTGCCGTGATGGGTGCTGCCGGTGCCGCTGCCGTTCTCTATGCCAAGGAAGCAAAGGCCATCAAGGAAGAGAAAGGTCCCGAGGCCGCTAAGGAATTCATCGCCGAGAAGGAAGAAGAGTACACCAAGCTCTTCGCAAACCCCTATAATGCAGCTAAGTACGGTTACATCGACGACGTCATCGAGCCCCGCAACACCCGCTTCCGCATTATTCGCGCCCTCGACCAACTGGAGAACAAGCGTCTGACGAATCCTGCCAAGAAGCATGGTAATATCCCATTGTAAATAAAAGGAGATAACTATGATTACAGTATTATCAACCGACTGGGGTCTGGCCTGGGGCATGGCTGGAATCAGCGTAGGCGTGGTGTT
>JAILFY010000213.1 GCA_024697285.1 Bacteroidaceae bacterium | reverse complement strand
GGAAGAGGAGCTGGGTTTGCAGCCCGTCAGCAGCGTCGAGGCGGGAACAGCAGCTGCTGCGCCTCCGGCTATATATTTCAGAAAGTTTCTGCGGGAGAGAGTTTTATCCATAGAGTGGGGGCAGCCCTTGGCTGCGGTTTTAAGGTGCGAGCAATCTCGCGGTTTAAGGTGCGAGCAAGCTCGCGGTTTAAGGGTTTTAAGGTGCGCCGTTGGCTGCGGTATAAGGTGCGAGCAAGCTCGCGGTTTAAGAGATTAAGGTGCAGCCGTTGGCTGCGGTGCATGCAAGTCCTCTGTTGGGAAAGGTATCAACTCGTCAACTTGTCTACTCGTCAACTTGTCAACTAAAAATCAACTTGTCAACTCAAGAGCCAGCGGACTCGCGATTATACTTCGCGGTGTTGCTCGTGTCCTTCCACATAGATGGCTGTGAAGGGTCGTGCCGGACAGAGGTTCTCGCAGGCGCCGCAGCCGATGCACTTTGCTTCGTTGATGGCTGGCACGTAGGCACCCAGCTCGTTGTCGGGGTCCAGCGGCACCATCTGTATGGCACCTGTGGGGCAGTGGCGCTCGCAGTTGCCGCAGTCCACGCCGTCTCTGACGGGGATGCAGTTCTCTTTGATCCACACGGCGTGACCTATCTGCGTGCTGGACTTCTCTTCCAGGGTGATGGGTCGGATGGCTCCGGTGGGACATACCTCGGCACAGCGGTTACACTCTGGTCGGCAATAGCCTCGTTCGTAGGACATTACGGGTTGCATCAAAGTCATCAGTCCTGCCGAGGGACGCAGCACCCCGTTGGGACATTGGCTTACGCAGAGCTGACAGCCCGTGCAATGCTGAGCCATGTTGCGTGCCGAGAGGGAACCGGCGGGTGTTATGGGCGTCTGGCGCTCGGGAGCCACCTTGTCTTCTATCTCTGCCAAGCCTCCATCCATCTTCAACTTCTTCTCCTGGGCCATAGCCGCAGAAGCAGCCAGCAGGAGCGACGTCTGCAGGAAGGTTCGGCGCGACGTGCCCTCGGCCGGTTGGGCAGCAGCGTTGTCCGATGCCGATGGCGTCTCGGGTGTCGTCGCCAGTCGCACCTCGCTTTGTGGTGCCGGTTGCTTAGCGGGAAGCCCATATTTGAGGGCGCCGAAGTTGCAGCTGTCCAGACAATCGCCGCAGACGACGCAGCGCGAGTAGTCCACGGAATGGTTCTTGAAATCGATGCACGAGGCCTTGCAGCTCTTTGTGCAGGCAGAGCAGTTGCGGCATTTCTCGGCATCGAAATGTATCTTCAGCAGCGAGAAACGGGAGAAGAAGCTGAGCACCGTGCCCACCGGACAAATGGTGTTGCAGTAGGTGCGGCCGCCTCGCCAAGCCAGAACAAAGAGTACGACAACGGACGTCGCGGCAATGATGAAGGTGGGCATACTCCGAATCCATACGTCGGTGGAGTAGAAGGCATAGCTCTCGTAGTGCTCTGCAATAGAGGCCAGACCATTGTTGGCCAGCTCATAAAGCGGCCGCAGCAGATTCACGACAATACGTCCGAAACTGCTATAAGGCGCCAGCAAGGCCACAAATGAACCGATGCCTGCAAAAATAGCGATAACGAACAGTATGAATATAGGATATCGAAGCCAACGAACCTCAGGGCTGAAGGAGTAGCGTCCCACTTTTTTGTTCTTTCGTGGGTGCAGGCGGGCAAAGATATCCTGAAGGATTCCCAGCGGGCAGACCACGGAGCAATAGATACGGCCAAAGACGAGGGTCAGCACGACCAGGGCAATGATGATGCCTGTGTTCAAAGCCAGCACGGCAGGCAGCAGCTGGATCTTTGCCAGCCACCCGAGGTAGCTGTGCAGCACGCCCGTGATGTCCAGGAAGAGCAACGTTATTCCTGTGAAGACGAGGGCGGCAAGGAGGGTTCTGATTGTTCGGAGCATTCTTTAATCGTTTGAGGTGTGTTTGTGAATCGGACTATCCAAATACTTATTTCATAAAGGAGCCATATAGGCAGGGAGACCACCAACAGGGTCATGACATCCGCTGTGGGGGTGATAATGGCTGCTGCTATCAGGATTGCAACGATGGCGTGGCGGCGGTACTCTGCCATCCAGGTGTGCTTGAGCATCCCGAATCGGGCCAGCAACCACGCTATGACAGGAATCTCAAAAACGATACCGAACACCAGCGACATCAGCAGTAGGGTGTCCACGTAGCTCGAGAGTGTGAGCATCGTTTCTACCTCAGAGCTCACGCTGTAGGTGCCCAGGAATCGTACGGTAAGTGGGAAAATGAGAAAGTAGTTGACGAGAATGCCCACGAGGAACATTCCGTAGGCAGCGCCCACCAGCCGGTAGCTGGCACGTCGTTCGTTGTCGTAGAGCGCTGGGGAGATGAACCGGAACAGCACATAGATGATGTAGGGCGAGGCCACCAGCAGTCCTACTACCAAGGAGACCTTCATGTGAATCATGAACTGCTCCGTGAGCTCGGTGTTCACGAGCTTGAGCTGAAAGGGTTCGGCGCCAAGCAGACGGTAGGTGGGGAAATCATTCTCGCGGGGCCAGAGGACGAGTTCGAAGAGGTGGTCCTTCAGGAAGAAGACAGCCAACCCCATCGCTACTCCTGCCACCAGGACACGAATAATGCTGCCACGCAGTACGTCGAGATGATCCCAGAAGGTCATCTGCTCTTCCATCACGACGGGCTGTTGTTCTCGTCCTTGCTGTAGGTCGTGGCTTCCTTGACTTCATCGTCCAGGCCTTTCACGCCGTCCTTGAAGCTCTTGACACCTTTCCCGAGGCCTTTCATGAGTTCGGGAATCTTTTTGCCACCAAAGAGTAGCAGCACGACAAGTGCTATGAGAATGATTTCGGGGGTTCCTAAGTTCATAATGATGTTTTAATTTTAAGGGATTTTCAGTACAATAACTCTTCTTTTGCTGCAAAAATAATAAGAAAAGTCGGTATTCGTTGAAAAAACTTACAATAAATTACGAAAAAGGAACATAATTTTGCAATAATTGCTTATATTTGCAATCGAAACAACCATCTATTAACCAAAAATAAATTATGAAACGTTTTCTTTTAGCAATTTGCGTGGCTCTTTTCGGAACAGGTGCCTTCGCACAAGACTACTATTATTCCGATGGTCCGGAACAAGGTGACTGGGCAGTAGGTTTCGGCTTCAACCTCGGCTTCGGTGCCGCAGACGTAACCAACTTCGGTATTCAGGTGCCTCGCCTTCAGTACTACTTCCACGAACGTGTGCGTGCAGAGGCCAGCTTCAACTATTTCTTCAAGTCCAAAAACACCACAGACTGGAACATCGATTTCGATGTGCATCCTTACGTTATTCCTATGAAGTACGGATTGCATGTATATCCTGTTGTGGGTCTGGCCTTCTGGCATCGTCACAACCAGCTTGTGGATTCCAATTGGGGTCGTATTGGAGCCGACATAGGTGCTGGCTTCCAGTATGATATCACGGAGAATATCTTCTGCAACTTGCAGTATAAGTACTTCGTCACGAACGATTTCGGTCATAGTGCCTTCAATCTTGGCATAGCCTACCGTTTCTGATAAGCCACTCTGCTGGTGCGGGGATATTTCCATTGTGACCTTCTCCTCGCGTCGAGCAAATTATCCCGCCACCTCAATGGCAATTCTTTCCCGAAGGGGTGACAGAGCTTGAAGATGAAGTTCTGTCGCCCCTTTTTGGGAGTCAGGTGCTGTTTACCATTATTGCTGTCCGGTAACATGGAATAATCTGCCACCCCTCCGGGGCTTTCACGGAATCAAAAATATCTTCACATATAATGTCCATGATATTTTTCTCACATGTAATGTTCATGAATTACGTACATATAATGTTCATGAATATTTTTCTCACATGTAATGTTCATGAATTACGTTCATATAATGATCATGAATATTTTTCTCACATGTAATTTCATTCCATATATGTCTTGCTCAACACGTATATACGTCTTGGCTTATACGTATATACGTCTTGGCTGATACGTATAAACGCCCCCGAACGGCGTGGTGTCCAGACGGGGGCGTTGTGCAGGTGGTTGCGGCGCTTGTGGCTGAACGGCGTTCAGCGGATGACAATACGTCGGCCGGCAACGATGTATATTCCTCGGGGAAGAGGAGCGGAGGAGATGTCGCAAAGCTGGCGCCGCAGGAGACGGCCGCTGAGGTCGTAGACGGGTTCACGTTGTTGCTCGGCGGAGAGTGCTTCGATACCTACTGGCGGGTTGATGGTCAGCTTGCCGCTGACGTACTCAAAGATGTAGTTGGGGGCCTCCGCTCCACTCACTCGAATCTCATACACTCCAAAGGGGCTGTCCTTAGTGGCGTCGCAACTGATGGTGGGCAATGTGGTGAGCACGTCTGCTGTCTGCTGGTTGCGGAATCCCTTGATGTCGTACTCGAAGGTGGGGTTCTCTTCGCCTATTTCCCGCTTGTAGGAGCGGGCGGTTACGGTAAGAGTGGAGGGCTGAATAGTGAGCGTCCCGCTCTTGAGGACGAGTCCGTGGGTAGTGATAGTTCCTGCTTCCGCGGTAATGGGATATTCCCCTACGGGCGACGTGGCATCTGCCTCGCAGCTGAGAGAGGGGATGCCATTGATGGGTGCACCTTCTACGCTGAAGCTGAAGCGCGAATTGGAGCGGCCGTAGAGCCGTTCGCTGTCGGCCGGCACAACGGTGGGCACTCCCGTAAATTCCGTTACCTTATATTCTCCCCAGAACTCATCGGACTGATAGGTGCTCAACAGTCCCTTGGGCACGAAGAAAGTGGCAGAAGTCTTGGAGAGACCCAGGGAGGCGGACGCCCCTACGATTGTCTTGTCGTTGAGGAGCACGACGTATTTGAGCTTGGAACTGCTGGAGAAGGCTCCGTCTTTTATGGTGGTGACACTTGTCGGAAGGTATATGGACACGAGCGAGGTGCCGCGGAAGGTGGCGTTTGGAATCTCGGTCAGTCCGGTGAAGTACTGGAGCTCGTTGAGGCTGGTGATGGTAGTGTTGCCTTTGAAGATGTCACTCAGGTCTTCCACTACTGCTGCCTCGTCGTAGCTTAGCTCGCCATCGCCGTTGGTGTCCCAGTTCTGGATGCATAGCGACTTGGCCTCGGGGGAATCGAAGTTGATGAAGTGCAGTTTGTCTCGCAGTCCCCTCATGGCCTGGGCCACCTGCTGGCTGTTGGCGCTGAAGTCGTCGTACACAGCTTGTTCGGCTTCCGTGGAGAGCCCTTGTGCCTGGGCAATCTGCATCAGGTTGAGGAGTTGAGAGATGTAATCGTCCAGGCACGTGGCCTCTTCCATATCTTCTAAGGTGATGAAAGCCCATTGGCAGTCGCGCTCGTGTCCCTTGTAGGGAATATCCCAGTAGGTGCCGTAGGTGGTTCCCTTCACCGCTTCCGTGGTATGATCTGTCTGTACGCCCAGATATTCTCCGGCGGTGTAGTCCGCTGCAACGACCTGAGGCACCTGCATGGTGAACAGGTTGTCTGCGCCCGCCACGGGAGCTGTTTGCCACCAGGCATTCTTGTCGGTGAGTCGACTGGTGGCTCCGTCTATGAAGCAGGACTTGATGCCCTTGCCCACCTTGCCGTCGTCCTTGGAACGGAAGAAGAGGTGGTTGTTGTTGGGGGTGTCGTTGGAGGTGAGGTAGTAAATGCCCTCGCCCATCGTGTTCTGTTGGCGGAACTGATAGACATATCCTTTAGTGCCCACAACGGCTTGCGTGCCGTAGGCCTCTCCTCCGCAGAGGAAGCGTCGGGAGCCCACGTGGTAGATGTATCCGTTGGTGTTGAGTTGAATGGGCGAGAACTTGGGGTAGGAGCGTGTGCGCACTTCCACGATGTTGCCGAATTTCTTCCACACATCCATCGCCGCATAGCGCTCGCGGGTGCCTGCCGGCACTTCCAGGGTTGCGAGGCTGAGCACGAGACCTTTGAAGGCGTAGGCATCTACGTTGATATATTCCGGTTCGGGGTTCTCTATCCTCACGGTCCGAAGGAGGTTGCACCCCTCGAAGGCGGCCTCTTCTATGGTGGTGACGTATTCAGGCAGGGTGATGGAAGTCAGCTTCTTGCAGTTCCTGAAGGCTTTGGTGCGGATGGCGCCTATGCCTTGAGGCAGCACGATGTTGTTCATGATCCAGCAGCTGTTGAAGGCTTCTGCCGGAATCTCTGTGAGACCGGTGAAGTACTGAATGATGTCGAAGTTCTGTATCTTGTCCTGATAGCTGAACTTGTTGCTGATGTCGGTGACCATTTCGGCCTCCTTCTGGCTGAACTCTCCGTCGCCGTCGATATCCCAGTTGTTCAGGCACAGGTCCATGAGGATCTTCTCGTCGGAGAAGATGATGCCCAGTTTGCGCCGCACGGACTGTTGGGCGGCGATGAGGTCTTCGTAGCTGGCGTTGAGGTCTTCCATGATGCGTTTCTCCCGCGTCACTTCCAGTCCTTCCTTCTCCGCCTTGGCCAGCAGCACCTCCAGTTCCATGGCAGCCTGATAGGCCCCATAGGTGGCATTGTAGTCCACTAGCATCCATTGGCAGTCCGCCTCGTGGCCCTCGTAGGGGATATCATAATAGGTGGCCATGGTGCTTCCGCCTTCCTCGATATATCCGTTCTCGTGGTCGAATTGCACGCCCCAGTAGAGGCTGGCGTCGTAGTTATCGTAGCCCTCTGGGACTTGGAAGGTGTAGACGCCCTCCGCCACTTCGCGCACGCTCCAGTAGCTCTTCTTGTTCAGTGCCCCATTAATATAGGTGTACTTCACATCCTGTCCGACCACGCTGTTGCCGTTGCTTCGTCCGGTGTACTTGTAGGCGGTGGAGACGTCGGGCGAGTAGAGGTAGTAGAGTCCCTCGTAGTCCCCTTCTCCCTCGTAGATGATGAATCGCATGGGCTCCTCGCTGAGAACGTTCTGGCTGTTGTTGTATTCTCCTTGGGCCACATAGCCCTGCTTGCCCACGTTCCATAGGTAGACGATTTTCCCTGGTTGCAAAGTGGTGTAGCGGTCTTCCCCTATGGAACGGATGAGGTTCAGTTTTCCAAAGTCCGACCAGGGTGCGGTGGTCTCGAAGAATTCGCGTGTGCCCTGCAGCACGTTCAGCGTGGCGCTGCTGAGGCTGATGCCTTCGAAGAGGTTCTCGCCCACCTCTATCACCTGCGGGTCGGGGTGTTCCAGGGTCACCGTCAGCAACTTCGTGCAGTTCGCAAAAGCCTGGTCACCTATTCGGGTGATGTGAGGGTGCAGGGTGATGTTTTTTATGGCCGCACAGGTCTGGAAGGTGCGTGGTTCTATGGTTGTTATTCCTTTGGGGAGGTTTATCTCCTTGAGGGTGCGGCAACCCGAGAACGCTTCTTCCCCTATCGCGAGAATACCTTGCGGCATCTGCAGGTCCGTGAGGGCGCGACAACCGAGGAAGGCGCGTGCTCCCAACCGCGTCACGGACTCCGGCAGACGGAGGGCGTTCAGGAGGGTGCAGCCAGAGAATGCATCGTCGGCCACACTCTTGAGCGACGTGAAGTCATGCAGCTCATTGAACTTGCGGATGAGCGCCCCTTTGAAAACGGTGTCTATGTCCTCTACGGCCGCTGCCTCGTCGAAGCTGAGTTCCCCGTCGCCATTGGTGTCCCAGTTCTCCACGCACAGCGCTTTCACCTTGGCGTCGGCGAAGAGCATCGCCTTGTCGCCGTAGGACGCAGGTTCCATGTTGATAATGGCACCCAGTCCAGAACTGTAGCCAAAGCCTCCATTACCTCCTATGCCTTCTTCGCCAGGAGTGAGCTTGGCGAGCAGGTAGTAGCCGTCGCTGCTGCCTCCCCAGCCCCAATTGATGTGGTAGTAGCGGTTGCCGTCGTAGCCGTCGCAGCAGTAGGCGTGGCCTCCGCCAGCCATGTACATGGGCAGGTCGTGGGCCAACTGGTCGTAGATAACGGCATCGAAGTCGGTGGCAGAGAAATTGGAACGCCAGATCATGCGGCAGTCCTCGCGGTAACCGAAGTATTCCTTGCTGCCATCGGCCACTCGGCTGGAGACGGCGCCTGAACCGGTGTTGGTGAAGTTCATCTTCACGGCAGCTCCGCAGACGTACATCAGCCACCCTACGGCTTGCTTCTGCTTCTCCGTCTCGTTGCCCGTGTATTTGTCGCGGCAGTTGGCCCAGTCGATGACGGAACCGGCTTTTACGCCCTCGTTGTGGAGCACCTCTCCGCTCTCGGGGTCTTTTGTGCCTCCGTCCCAGCTGGGGATGTCGGCCAGGGTCACGTCCGTGGATTTGGCGCGGTTGTAGTAGAGGAGCTGAGCCATGGCCGTGGCTACGCAACCGGTGACGCTCTTGCCCTGGTTGAAGAACTGTGGACTATAATAATTGTAGGGGGAACCCTGGTTCCATTGGGTAGTGAGCATAGTTCCAATAGCGGGGTGAGTGGGCAGTGCTGCAGCCGCCCGTGCCTGTGGCACTTTCTGCAGGTATTCCAGCTCCTGTGCATATCCCTCCAGCCATTCTTTCATGGCGTCGGGCAGTTCGGAGTAGTCGAAATGTCCCTGGTCGCAATATCCCAGGACGGGTTCTGTGCGGTCGTCGCCCGAGGCGATGACGAATCCTCCTTCCTCTCCGCGGTTGAAGACGTAGTAGAGGTCGTTGGTGTTGTTGGGCGCCAGGTGGCGCACTTGCATGCAGGTTCGCTCCACGGGTGTCAGACGTTCCAGCTTGGTGGGCAGCACTTGGGTGCCGATGCCCTTCACTTGAGCTTCGGCAGCGGCTCGGCGGGCATACATGTCTTGCAGGAACTGCTCTGCACGTTGCCGGGCTTGTTCGCGGTTGATGGATTCAGCCGTCGAGGGCAGGGTCATACAGAGTGCTAATAGGGCTACAATCAGCTTTTTCATAGGTCGGGTGATGTAAGTTAGTCTTTCGATGATGGTCTGTGGCAGCAGGATGGTTTCCTGGGTTGTTTCTGCCGCAAAGATAGGCATTTTTTTGTTTGTTCTTCCATTCCAGAGCCTAAAAAATGCATCAGAAGGGTCTTTTCCTTAAAAAAATCCGAAAAATAGGAAGAGCTATGATAAAAACACCTACCTTTGTACTCACTTCGGACAAATACAACCGAGAAACGACCCCTTCTTGCAGAAACCTTTAACCCCTTAAACCGCGCCTTGGCGCACCTTAACCCCCTTAAACCCCATAAACCGCAGCCAACGGCTGCACATTAAACTTTTAAACCGCGCCTTGACGCACCTTAAACCGCGGCCAACGGCTGCACCTTAAACTGACTAAACTGAGTTTGCGAAAGTTGAGTTAAATAATAATAACTATGGAAAAGAAAACTCTTGTCACCTTGTTGTTGACTTGCTTGATTACTCTGGGCCTCTCCGCCCAGGAACTTACTGTTGGATGCTACAATATCCGTTACAAAAACAAAACCGACAGCGTCCGGGGCGATGGCTGGCACCTTCGTTGCAAGGTGTTGTGCGACCAGATACATTGGGAGAATCCCGATATCTTTGGCGCTCAGGAAGTGTTGCACCCCCAGCTGGAGGACTTGGCTCGTGAGCTGGATGACTATCGGTGGATAGGTGTTGGCAGGGACGACGGGAAGCAGGCGGGCGAATATGCCGCTATCTTCTACAACCCGCAGCGTGTGGAGCTCCTGGACGAGGGACACTTCTGGCTCAACGAGACGCCGGACCGTCCGGCGCTGGGGTGGGATGCGGCTTGTGTGCGCATCTGCACCTGGGGGCATTTCCGGGACTTGCGGACGCAGAAGGACTTCTATTTCCTGAACCTGCACATGGATCATGTGGGGGCCACGGCACGCAAGCAGAGTGCCCAGCTGGTGATGAATCGCATCACGGAGATGACAAACGGCGGCGAGAAGGCGGCTGTGCTCACCGGAGATTTCAATGTGCCGCAGACCGACGAGCTCTACCAGCTATTCACCGAGTCGGGGGTTCTGAAGGATTGTTTTGTCGCGGCCACTCGTAAGTTCGCAGAGAACGGTACCTATAATGGTTTTGATTATCACTATCACACCACCGACCGCATCGACCACATCTTTGTCACTCCCAACACCACTGTTGACGCCTATGCGGTGCGAACAGATGGCACCTGGCGCGAAGACATGAATGGCCGCATGTCGCGCCATAATATCAGTGACCATTATCCTATCTTTGCGAGGATAAGGTTTTAGCCCCCCGGCCCCTTCTAACTCCCCCTCAGGGGGGAACCGGGCTTCCCCGGGAGAAATGGGGAACCAAAGGAAATGCAGCCGCCGTTCCCCTTCCGTCAGGAAGGGGTCATAGCTGGAAGGGAAGGCCCCCCTTCTAACTCCCCCCTCAGGGGGGAACCGGGCTGCTCCGAGAGAAATGGGGAACCAAAGGAAATGCCGCCGCCGTTCCCCTTCCGTTAGGAAGGGGTCTTAGCTGGAAGGGGCGGAAAAGCCGCGGAGAACTACTTAACAGCAACCTTGCAGGGAAGCAGCAAGCTTTCTTGCCATTGATGGAGCCAGGTGAACCAAGCCTTGGAGTCGCGGAATCCGTCTTGCTCCATCAGGGCGCAGATTGCCAGATGATAGCGGATATGACCTTGCTGAGGCCTGAGTAGTGTGAGGTAGTTCAGGGCGTCTTCTTTCACGGAATGCAGATAAGGTGCTTCCACGCAGACGCCCAGTCCCACTCCTTCCACCAGGTCTTCGGCAGCCTTGTCGGGCACATTCAGACCCCAGGAACCGGCCAGTCCTGTTGTCTCCAGGAACCCTTTGTTGTCTTGCTCTATCTTCTGCACGCCGGTGCAGAAGATGGCTTGCTGCAGGTTGGCTCCCGCGAGCTGCACGTCCACTTGCACGTCGCGGTGTCCTGCATAGATGGTGTAGCGCTGTCGCATCTGCAGCTTGCGGCCGTTGTAGTTCCAGTTCTTGTCGGTCACCTCCACGATGGCTCTTACGGGCCCGCTGGCGATGACCCGTTGTCCGCGTGCCTCCACGCTATCCACATAAGTAGGTTGTCCGCCGATATATCCACGGAAGGAACCAGCACCCACGCTGGCGCCAGCAAAAAGGATGTCGCATCCCCGTCCGGCGGCGATATCCTCGCGGGTGCTGTAGAAATTCGTCTTGTCCAGCACCAGCTGCGGGGTGGGTTTTCCGTAGATGTCGATGCTCTGGCGGTGGTCGATGTACACTCGGAATCCCACGAGCTCCGATTCCCATTGTGCCCCGTGGCCGTAGATGGCGTCGTAGGTGGCCAGGGGTTCGTTGCGCCCTTGATATTCAATGCTGTTGATGTATGGATAGCGGTACTTTCGGTCCCACACCTTCATGAAAGCAGCTGTCCGCGGGGCATAACTCTTCTGTGCAACGTTGTCGGAGCACACCACTCTCAGGCTCAGCGACGCCTTTGCAGGCAGGTCACAGACGAAGCAGAGCTCGTCGGGCAGGAGGTCGCCATCGAGGTCGTCGAGCTGCGAGGGCACCTCCACGTGGCCAAAGCGGTTGCCGGACTGGGAGCTGGGAGCGGTGACAACGGCTGAGACAACGGCAGCAGCCTTCTTGCCCAGGGCTTTATGTAGGTCTATGACCACCGGCACGTCGTGGCGGTCGGTGGACGATGGATTTGTAACTTTCACGTTGAAGGACTGAGCAGAAGCCGTCCCGAGAGCAAAGGTACTGACAAAGGCTGCCAGCAGGATTCTTGAATGGAGCATAGTAGTATGGTGAAAATGGATGATGAGACCCGTGGGAGCCGCGGGGCAGGGGGGGCTATTCTTGTGGTATCACTTCTTGCAGGTAAATGGCGTCCAGCGACCAGAGAGCGCAGTCGTTGGTGGTTGTTTCCACGCTCTCTGTCAGCGGCTGCGGCACTTCGGGTGGCAGCAGGGGCTTCGGGTCGAAGCGGTAGTGCTGTTCCGAACCGCTGTAGCGCCACATCCCTTCCCACGTCTCGTTGGCCAAAGCCTTGTCGTGGTTGGCGGCTGCTGCGTATCCTTTCAGTCGGCTGATGCGGAAGTGGTTCTTCGTCACTATGTGGTAGCGCGCGTTGTGGTCGAGGTAGCATGCGGCGAACTTCTTGTCGGGAATCATCTCCAGCATTTCGTGCATGAGTTCGAAACCTCCCATGATGAACTGAAGGTGGTTGGTGGAGGTGATAGCGGTGTCGCCCTCGTAGCTGAGGACTCCCGTGGCGGGGTCGTAGCCCAGCACGCCAGGACCGGTGA
Organism: Bacteroidaceae bacterium; assembly: GCA_024697285.1. Lineage (GTDB taxonomy): Bacteria > Bacteroidota > Bacteroidia > Bacteroidales > Bacteroidaceae > Physcousia. The sequence goes on along the minus strand of JAILFY010000213.1, from coordinate 7,182 downwards.
ACATCCCCTTTGGCAGGGCTGCAATACTCTTCATTCCGGCCTGAATCTTCTTCAGGTATTTCTTGTCGCGCGTCCGTTCGTACTCTGTGAGCCAGTTGCCGGCGTAGGCAATCCAGTCGGGGCCTATGCGCAGTCGGGCCGGCGCGGTGCAGGGATATTTCTCCCGTGGCAGGGCCAGACGCATGGGATCGATGGTATATAGCATCTGGTCGGCATCCTTCACGGCCGTCATCAGGTCGCCCGTTCGCTCGTCTGTGGTGAGGTAGTAGTAGAATCGGTTCCATGCGGCCTGCGAAATGCGTGCTTCTTTGGCGCCGCAGCCCCAGTGGCTGACGTTATGTCGCGAGCCCAGTCCGGCAAAAGGTCCGATGTGATAGACGTCCACCTCGGAGGTGTGGCGCGTCATGGCTTCTGCCATCCGCCAGACGTCGGGTCGGGCGGTGCGCAGGAAGGAGTACCAGAGCCACGAGATACTGCCCAGCTCCGTGTTGTCCCACGCAAAACCGCCCACGTCGTATTTCCACTCGTGGCGCACCGGGTCGTAGCCGTGCATGAAGTCGCCGTAGTTCCAGAAGCCATACCAGTGGCGCTCGTCCACAGCCTGTTTGTAGAAATCCAGATAGCCCGTCAGCAGACGTTCCACGGCAGCGCGGCGCTCGTTGGTGCTGTCGGGCAGGCTCCATACACCAAAGGCTCTGCGGGAATGCAGATATTCCGGAGTGCAGACGAGTGGTGCATCATCTGCCTGCTGGCTGGCGCGCTGGGCCACTGCCACCTTGCCGGGGAAGGCCCGTTCGGGAGTGATGGTCAACACGGAGGTGCGGGCGATGCCGTAGGGTGTTGACATCCCTTCCTGCACATCCTCGTAGCTCGCGTTGAGGTCGTGGGCAATATTGTCGTAGTGCCGCAGGTCCATGGCTCCTCCTTCGGGGCTCCAGAGGTAGGCCGTCAGCAGGGCCGTGTCGTGTGTGGCGCTGTCCACCTGCAGCGATGCGGGATAACTCTCCCAGAAGTCCTTCACGCTCACTCCCAGTCCGCCGCTGACATCGCCTGCGAAGACGTAGCCTGCGGCGCGCTGCCCTGTGTGGGTGCCTATCCACTGATTATTCGTGTGGGCACGTTTCGTGATGGTGTAGCCCTGGTCCGAGAGTTGTGCCAGCCGGAAGGTGTTCCAGCGAGCCCAGTGGTGCAGCAGGTCTTGCCCTTTTGCATCAAAATAGTCGGGCTCGGGAATGCGCTCGCCGGCCACCTGCCGCGTCTCGAAACTCATGTCCGTGCCTTTGGTGAGGATGCGCCGGCCATTCAGCGGCTGCACGCTCTCGGCCCACACGCCGCCATCCTGTGTGGCAAAAGCCACGTGGCGGTTGTAGGCCTGCTCTCGCATAGGCACTTCGAAGCGTACGCCCAGCGAACGGATGAAGTCGCGGTTCTGGTCGCCATTATATATTAAGGTGTGAACCATCCTCACCTGTTCCGAACCTGCATAGAAATACAGACGGACGGTGAAGGGCAGGAATTCCTGCTCAGGGTTGGCAGCTGCAGTAGCAACCTGCGGGCGAGTGGGGCGGAAGAAGCCCTCAACCTTGACCACGGCGCGCACCCTTCCGGCCCGTTCCACGCTCGCGCTCTTGATGCAGCTCTGGAAGTCCGTGAACGAGATGTTCTGCAGCCCTCCGCTATAGGGTTGGTCCTGTGTGGTGCAGACGAGGAATCCTCCTGCCGCCACCTTCGTGCCGTCGAGCAGCAGGCTGTCGATAATGGTGTCTCCACTCTTTGGAATATAAGCCGAGAATCCCGCCGAGGCGATGCATATCTGCTGCTCCGTCTCGCTTACGGCGAGGGCTGCCGCTGCCTCTGCGCTGTCCGATGTCCCTTTCTCGAAACACACATATTCCGTTCCGCCGGGGACCACGGCTGCGAAGCCGCCCCATTTCACGCTGCCGTCGGGCCAGTAGGCCGTGGGCCAGAAATCTGCGGGAATCGCTGTTCCCTTGTCGGTACTCAGCACAAACGGGCTCCCGGGTTTCATCTCTCCCTGGGCAAAAGGAATGCCAAAACTAACGGGCTTCTCGGCCGCAGGGGTGTGCCCTATCCAATGCAGGCGCGCTGGTGTGGCATCGGTTTCTGTGGACTTCTTGACTTTGGCCGCCGTAGCTGTCGTTTCCAGGCAAAAAGCCGTAAGCAGAAGAAGGAAAAAATGTTTCATAGAAAGTGTTATATAGTGATTTCTGCCGACAAAAGTATAAAAAAACTCCTTAATTAGCACGATGTTTGCGGAATATTTCTTATTTTTGCACCCACATTCCCATAAATAACCCTTTTTATTATGAAAAAGTACATCTCTATCAACCTCCTGTGTGCCGCCGCTATAGCTCTGGCGGCCGTGGCTTGCAAGAACGCTCCCCAGCAAACCGAGGAAATCAACGACTCCACCACTCCGCTGCATCTGCTGAAGCCCGACTACAAAATCCCTTATGGCGAACTCTCGGCCGACAGCGTCCGTGCCTCGCTCGACCGCATCTATGCCTACATCGAGAGCGAACGTTCCGACGAGTACGTAGATACCGCCGGCAACGTGGTGGAACTCGACGACGTAGCTCCCCTGCCCGAGGGCGCTTCGCTCAAGCGTGGGGCTTTCAGAATCGGTTCCTATGAGTGGGGCATCACCTACCAGGCATTCCTGGCAGCCACCGAGGCCACCGGCGACGAGAAATACGCAGACTACGTGAAAGAGTGCATGAACGTGCTGCGACTGGCCTATCCGCGCTTCCTGGTCCGCGACGGCGCCAAGGATGAGATAGAAGATGCCCAGATGGAACAAGTCATCCACCCCAGGGCCCTGGACGACTGCGGAACCATGTGCACCGCCATGATGAAATATGCTGCCACCGACAGCCAGTCGCGCCAAAACCATCAACCACTTGCCTCCATCGACACCCTCATCAACAACTACTTCCAGTTCGTGGAGTTCGGACAGTACCGCCTGCCCGACGGCCTCTTCGCTCGCCATCGTCCTCAGCACAACACCGTGTGGCTCGACGATATGTACATGGGTATTCCCACCATCGCCTACCGAGGTGTCTATACGGGTGACTCCCGCTACTTCGACGAGGCTGCCACGATGTACAAGAATTTCGTGCACCGCATGTGGGTGCCCGAGAAGCGCATCTATCGTCATGGCTATGTCGAGGGATTGGCACAGCAACCCACCTACCACTGGGCACGCGCCAACGGCTGGGCGCTGCTGACCACCGTGGAGCTGCTGGATATGCTTCCCGAGGACCATATCGACCGCCCCTTCATCCTCAACCAGCTGCGTGAGCACGTGGCAGGACTCTGCGCGCTGCAGTCCAGCGAGGGCTTCTGGCACCAGCTGCTCGACCGCAACGACAGCTACCTCGAGACCTCTGCCACAGCCATCTATTGCTACTCCATCGCCCACGCCATCCGCAAGGGTTGGATAGAGGGCATCACCTATGGCGGAGTGGCCCAGCTGGCCTGGCACGCCATCGCCACCAAGATAACCCCCGAGGGCAAGGTGGAAGGCACCTGCGTGGGCACCGGCATGGCCTTCGACCCCGCTTTCTACTACTATCGTCCCGTCAGCGCAGCTGCCGCCCACGGCTACGGACCCGCCATCTGGGCCGCTGCCGAGATGATCAACCTGCTCAGCGAATGGCACCCCCGCACCAACGACAGCGGACTGCATTACTACGAACAAGAGCAGACCAATCCCTCGCCCCTCTTCTACCTCACCGAGGACGGACAGGGAGAGGCTGTGAAGTAGCAGGCTTCCACACCATTAATATATATAGGGAGAGGCCGTGAAGTAGCGTCCCTCCCTTCTCTGTCGCCGCAGGGCGACAGCTGGGCCAAGCCCAGTTCTTAAGAGTCGCCTTCGGCGAGAAATCTTACAAAGCTATCTAAATCAACCAGAAGACAGCGATTATACACATTCTCAGTAGGGGCGGGCTCCCGTGCCAGCCCGAACACCAGCCTCATCCCCGACCACTCTCCGAATGGCGAGGGGAGTAGAATGCAATTGAGAGGGTGCACACGTACAGCCGTTCCGTCTGTTCGGGCTGGCACGGGACCCGCCCCTACAGAGGATGCACACAGAGGGTGCATACCTTTAACCGCAGCCAACGGCGCACCTTTAACCGCAGCCAACGGCGCACCTTAAACTTTTAAACCGCAGCCAACGGCTGCACCTTAAACCGCGCTTTGGCGCACCTTAAACCGCGAGCTTGCTCGCACCTTAAACCGCAGCCGAAGGCTGCTCCTTATGATAGACAGGCAGACAGTTGACAGGATTCTGGATGCGGCAAACATCGTGGATGTCGTATCGGACTTCGTGACCCTCAGGCGAGCAGGAGCGAACCTGAAGGGGCTATGCCCGTTCCACGACGACCGCACCCCCTCCTTCATGGTCTCGCCTTCCAAGAACATCTGCAAATGCTTTGCCTGCGGCAAGGGCGGCACACCCGTGCATTTCATCATGGAGCACGAGCAGTTGACCTACCCCGAGGCGCTACGCTACCTGGCCAAGAAATATCACATCGAGATCAAGGAACGCGAGCAAACCGACGAGGAGAAGGCTGAACAGAGCGAGCGAGAGAGCCTTTTTGCCGTGAACGAATGGGCCAACGAGTGGTTCCAGAAGCAGATGAACGAGACCGTGGACGGGCGAGCCGTGGGCCTGGCCTATTTCCGTCAGCGCGGCTTCCGCGACGACCTCATCAAGAAATTCCAGCTGGGATTCTGTCCCGATAAGTACGACGCACAATGGCAGGCCGCCAAGGCCGAAGGCTACAACGAAGACTACTTGCTCAAGACCGGACTCTGCATCCGCCACGACAATGGCAAGACTTACGACCGCTTCCGCAACCGCGTTATCTTCCCCATCCACACCATCTCCGGCAAGGTCGTGGGCTTCGGCGGACGCGTCCTCGACAGCCGCACCAAAGGCGTGCAGGTGAAGTACCAGAACTCCCCCGAGAGCATCATCTACTCCAAGAAACGCGAACTCTATGGCCTCTTCTTTGCCAAGCAAGCCATCGTCAAGCAGGACCTCTGCTACCTCGTGGAAGGATATACCGACGTGATGGCCATGCACCAGCAGGGCGTGGAGAATGTGGTGGCCTCCAGCGGCACCGCCCTGACCCACGAACAGATCCGGGCCATCCATCGTTTCACGGAGAACATCGTGGTCATCTACGATGGCGATGCCGCCGGCATCAAAGCTTCCCAGAGAGGTATCGACATGTTGCTGGCAGAGGGCATGAGCGTGAAACTGCTGCTGCTGCCCGATGGCGACGACCCCGACAGCTTCGCCCGCAAGCACAGCGCCACTGAGTACCAGCAGTATCTGTCGGACCACCAGGTGGACTTCATTCAGTTCAAGACCAACCTGCTGCTGGAAGAAGCACATAACGACCCCATCAAACTCTCCCGGCTCACCGGCAATATCGTGCAGAGTCTGGCCGTTATCCCCGACGAGATCACGCGTACCTTTTATATTAAGGAGACCTCGCAGATGCTCTCCGTGGAGGAGCGGATCATCACTTCGGCGGTGGCCAAGGTGAGGAGACAGCTTAAGGAAGAGAAGCAGAAAGAGCGCGAGCGCGAGGCCAACAGAGCACAGAACCTGGCACAAGGCACCGCCCAGCAGACGGACTCCCACGAGCCCGCAGGCCTCCCCGCCGAGCCTCTGGACGACCCCTCGCTCTTGCCTCCGGACATCGCCGGCCTGCCTCCCGCCGAGCAACTGCCACCCAACGCGGGCGAGGCCCCCCTCGGGGGCGCAACAACCGGCGGACTGCGCAACAAAGAACAGAGGAAGAACGAACACGTCTTGCAAACGGAACAGCTGCTCGTGCAGATGATTGTGCGCTACGGCGAGCAAACGATGTGCACCGTGAAAGACGCCGACGGAGAAGAACAGCCGCTGAGCGTGGCGGAATATGTGCAACTGATGCTGGAGGAAGACGATATTGTTTTCCAGAGCCCCCTGCACCAACGTATTCTCCAGGAAGCCATGGAGCATCTCTTCGAGGAAGGATTCCGCTGCGACCGCTATTTCGAGAACCATCCCGACCTCGCCATCGCCGAACTGTCCACAGAATTAGCCCACGACAAGGAGACCCTCAGCAAAAGATACCAAAAAGAAGCCACCACTAAGTCCGACGAGGAACGGCTGGACGAACTGCTCCCACACCTGATGGCCGACTACAAGTTGGCTATTGTGGAACAAGAACTGCAGCAAGTGGTGCTGGAGATGAAGGATGCTGCCGTGCTGGCCGACAAGGAGCGTTCCACGGAACTCATGCGCCGCTTCCAGGAGATAAAGAAAATACAATCTGCGCTGGGCCGTCAACGTGGCGACCGCGTGCTGATGTAGTTCCCGCCATCCCTCCACATCCCCGTTTCCCCCCTTAGGTATTTATTCCCTCGCACACGTACGTTTGTGATGGTAAAGACGTATATAGGTGTGGACGAAAAATCCCGAAGACCTTTGCTGACTATTAGGTACGAACTGCAACTGGCGTTGAGAAACCTCATAGAGAAGAGGACTGGCGCTGGGCAGAGGCAGCGATACATCTGAACCAAGCGGCAATTCTGTTCCAGTTGTACCAGTTGATATGCAAATAACAAAAGCCTTTTCTTATATACTTATAATTAATTGATATATAATTAATTATATATATGAATATAGGAGTTGGAACAATTGAAAACCTAACTGGAACAACTGGAACAACTGGAACAGGCCAATGTCCTTGTTTCTTATAAAAAGCAGTATCTCAGTGACTTACGATGTTCGTAAGGCTCTTCTCCTAAGAGGTAACACTCGAAAATAGGCGCCAAATGCACAAATAAAACCTGCAATTTCAGGTACTACAAGGCATGTTTTGCCCCTCTTTCCTATGTTTTGCCCTATCTTTTACCCTTCACTCGTGTCGCAAGGTCTTTTGCGATTTTGACCCATCTTGTGCGGAAACGAGGGGTTACTCTCGCATTTGAGGGCTGAGAGTGAAGAAAACGGGGGTAAATATCGAATTCGTGGGGGTAAAAAAAAGGGGAGATGAGGGGTTGTATCTAATTTATGGAATCAAAAGGGTGGTAAGAAACTGCCATCTTTCCCGTTTTTTCGAGGCTAAGGGCATGTAGCCAGCTAACGACACG